>CP134226.1:2910000-3267682 GCA_031655335.1 Thalassospiraceae bacterium LMO-SO8
AGTTCCGACCTGCACGAATGGCGTAACGACTTCCCCACTGTCTCCAACATCGACTCAGCGAAATTGAACTCTCCGTGAAGATGCGGAGTACCCGCGGTTAGACGGAAAGACCCCGTGCACCTTTACTACAGCTTCAGAGTGGTATTAGGGAATGACTATGTAGGATAGGTGGGAGGCTATGAAGCATCGGCGTCAGCTGGTGTGGAGCCATCCTTGAAATACCACCTTTTTGTTCTCTGATATCTAACCGCGGCCCATGAACCTGGGTCCGGGACCCTCTGTGGCGGGTAGTTTGACTGGGGCGGTCGCCTCCTAAAGAGTAACGGAGGCGCGCGATGGTGGGCTCAAGCCGGTCGGACATCGGCTGTTGAGTGCAATGGCATAAGCCCGCCTGACTGCGAGAGCGACGGTTCGAGCAGAGACGAAAGTCGGTCATAGTGATCCGGTGGTCCCGCGTGGAAGGGCCATCGCTCAACGGATAAAAGGTACGCCGGGGATAACAGGCTGATCGCCGCCAAGAGTCCATATCGACGCGGCGGTTTGGCACCTCGATGTCGGCTCATCACATCCTGGGGCTGGAGCAGGTCCCAAGGGTTCGGCTGTTCGCCGATTAAAGTGGTACGTGAGCTGGGTTTAGAACGTCGTGAGACAGTTCGGTCCCTATCTGCCGTGGGTGTTCGAGACTTGAGAGGATCTGCCCCTAGTACGAGAGGACCGGGGTGGACGGACCTCTGGTGGACCTGTTGTGGCGCCAGCCGCATAGCAGGGTAGCTAAGTCCGGCCGGGATAACCGCTGAAAGCATCTAAGCGGGAAACCCTCCTCAAAACCAGGTCTCGCTTGAGAGCCGTGGAAGACCACCACGTTGATAGGCCGGGTGTGGAAGCGCAGTAATGTGTGAAGCTGACCGGTACTAATGGCTCGATTGATCTTGAGAACCCCTCCATACGTATGGATAAGCAAAACCCATACAGGGGAAACCGATACTCGGTATTCCCGACTTGCCAGACTGTTCTTGGAATATGCCCAACGAATATAACGAATATGCGCGAACCCGGTTTGACGACCTGGTGGTTATGGCGGAAGTGCCCCACCCGATCCCATCCCGAACTCGGCCGTGAAAGCTTCCAGCGCTGATGGTACTGCGTCTTAAGGCGTGGGAGAGTAGGTCGCCGCCAGGTCTTCAAACCGGGTTCCACCCAATTCCTCTTCATAATCTCCCGCGCAACCGCGCGGACCATTCCAGGCGCCGCAGGCGTCCCAGCACAGACAGTGCTATTCGGTGACGCGGGGTGGAGCAGCCCGGTAGCTCGTCAGGCTCATAACCTGAAGGTCGCAGGTTCAAATCCTGCCCCCGCAACCAATAAAAAACGCCCTAACCTCAACAGGTTATGGGCGTTTTTGTTTGGCCAAAGCACAGGCCCAAAAAGCCAGGGGTCAACCTATGGAAAGCAGGCGAAATCTGGGTTCTGCAAGGTTGAACAAGATCAAAGGGCGATGCGAAGGTGATTCAAATCTCGACGCAGAACCGATCATGACCCGTATGATGCGCTGTTCCGGGGTTAAGTCAATTGGGCTTGATACCGGCGGTGACCAAATGTGACGGTCTCAGCCCTTGCCCGAGCCCTTCTTCTACCGCAGTTCCCGAAACAGCGGCGTCGTACCGAAGGCCCTTGGCGTCAATGACTTGAGAACAATTATAAATGCGTCATAGGCCAATTTCTCGGACCAGACAAACATGAAGGCCGTGATGCCGGACATCGCAAATTGCAGGGGCAAGTTAGGCCACTAAAGACCGCAGAACTCCTCGATGGAAAAACCGAGTTCACGACCAAGCAGAATGAACCGCAGACGCGCCACTTGTGTATCGCCATAGCTGCGGTATCCCGTGGCAGTGCGCGGCGGTTCGGGCATCATGCCGATCATCTCGTAGTAGCGAATGGTCTCCAGGTTACTGTCCGTCCACAGCGCGAGTTCAGCGCGCATCAACCTCTTCCTGGAAACGTGATTACCCATGCAGACAAAAAACCTTTTGTACTTGCGGTTACTGCAGATCTTGCCTTAGTGGGTTTTAATCACGAAGTAAACAATGGAAGGTGAAGGGACGAAAGGTGGCAAAAGGTCATCACCCGACGAAATGCGTGATTATCCGTGATGGCCGCTTTTCGTCCCTAAGAGTCCTTGCTCAGCCCGGTTGCCCGCACGAGAGCCCTCATTCCCAGCTATTTAGATTCAGTCTCGTCAATTGGCGAATTCGAGACAGGTTGTAAGCGACGAATGCCTCGCCTCATCTTACGCTGGTAATAGCGTATCCCTTGCCTGATTGCACGAAGTCGAAATCGACGGTATTGCCGACATTGAGTTTTTCCAACAGGGTCTTATCAATGACCATGAAGCCCATCGTCATGGACGGCCAATTCAAGGTTGCGACGGGTTCGTGGGCCAACGTCACCATGCCACTGCTACCATCGACCTTGGTCACCTTACCCCTTGTGGAATGGACCGTTTGGTCGGCGACAGGTTTGTCCATCCTGTTGTTTTCCATGGTGCCCATTGGCATGTCGTTCATCATCTTTTGCTGAGCCGTGGCCGGGGCCGCGGCTATCGCCAGGATGGCGGCACAAACAACGATCCATGATGTCTTCATTGAATTCTCTCCTAAGGTTGGTGAAAAGTTACGAACTGGGTTACGGTACCGCCGGTTGACCTGAAGATGTTCATCACGCGGCATCGGCACGCGATGGAGCACGTTGGTCCGCCACCCGCCATCCTTTGCGCCGTCGGCGCATTAGGTAGTAGGCGGCGGGAATCACGAACATTGATAACAGAGGGGCGGTGATCATACCGCCGACCATCGGCGCGGCGATGCGCTGCATGACCTCACTGCCGGTCCCGACGCCCCACATGATCGGCAACAGGCCGGCCAAAATCACCGCCACCGTCATGGCTTTCGGCCGCACACGCAGCACCGCGCCTTCCCGAATGGCGTCGAGCAAGTCGTCCTCGCTTGTCAGACCTTGTTCAATCCGCGAGGACCATGCTTGCTTCAGGTACAGGAGCATGATGACGCCAAATTCGGCCGCCACACCCGCAAGCGCGATGAACCCAACCACACCCGCGACGGAAAGGTTGTATCCGAGGCCGTAAAGAAGCCAGATGCCGCCGACCAGTGCGAACGGCAGAGTGGCCATCAGCAGCAAGGCCTCGCCGAAGCTCTTGAAGGTCAGGTACAGCAGCACGAGGATGATCAGGAGCGTAAAGGGTACGACAACCTTGAGTTTGGCGCTCGCGCGCTCGAGAAACTCGAACTGTCCGGACCACGTAACCGAATACCCCGGCGGCAGATCGACCTGTTCGCTCACCCTTTGTTGCATTTCGCGAACTGCTGAACCGAGATCCCGCCCACGCAGGTCCACGTATACGAACCCGGCCAACCTAGCATTTTCGCTGCGAAGCATCGGGGGGCCATCGTTAATCCGGATGTCGGCGACGTCACCCAACACCAGTTGCTGGCCACGTGGCGTGACGATGGGCAGGGCACGAAGCCTGTCGAGAGAGTCGCGCGTCTCACGGGGATAACGCAGATTGATGGGATAGCGCTGTAACCCTTCGACCGTCTCACCAATATTCTTTCCCCCGATGGCGGAACTGACGACGGACTGAACGTCGGCGATATTCAACCCGTAGCGGGCGGAAAGCTCCCGCTTGATGTCCACATCGACGTACCGGCCACCTGTCATACGTTCGGCGAAGGCGCTGGTCACACCGGGCAGGTTCTTGACTGCCCGTTCAATTTCGCCGGTGAGCCTGTCTATGACCTTCAAATCGCTCCCGAGAACCTTGACACCAACCGGGCTCTTGATCCCGGTCGCCAGCATATCGATGCGGTTGCGGATGGGCGGTATCCAAATGTTCGTCAGTCCCGGCACACGCACGGTTCTGTCGAGCTCCTCGACGATTTTTTCGGACGTCATGCCGGCGCGCCATTCATCGCGGGGCTTGAATTGGATCGTCGTCTCGAACATCACCAGGGGGGCCGGGTCAGTGGCGGTGACCGCCCTGCCAGCTTTTCCGTATACGGTCGCGACTTCGGGGACAGTCTTTATCAGGCGGTCCGTCTGTTGCAGCAATTCGGCGGCCTTTCCCGCAGACAGGCCTGGAAGCGCCGTCGGCATGTAGAGCAGGTCACCTTCGTCGAGCGGCGGCATGAATTCGCTTCCGATGTGCTGCAAAGGCCATAGGCTGGCCGCAAAAAACAGAGCGGCTACAACGATGGTCGACTTGGGAAAGCGCAACACGATTTCAAGCATCGGCCGATAAACCGCGATCAGTCCGCGATTGATGGGGTTTTTGTGCTCATCGGGGATGCGACCGCGAATCAGATACCCCATCAGCACCGGGATCAACGTGACAGCCAAACCGGCGGCTGCAGCCATTGCATAGGTCTTGGTGAAGGCCAGGGGGGAAAATAGCCGACCCTCCTGCGCTTCGAGCGCGAAAACCGGTACGAACGACAGCGTGATGATCAGAAGCGAAAAGAACAAAGCCGGGCCAACCTCAGCCGCAGCATCTCCGATGACCCGCCACCTTGCTTCCCCTATCAAGGGTTTATCCGGATTTGCGTGACGCCAGTGTTCCAGGTGCTTATGGGCATTTTCGATCATCACCACAGCGGCATCGACCATTGCCCCGATGGCGATGGCGATCCCGCCCAGGGACATGATATTGGCGTTCACTCCTTGCCAGTTCATGACCATGAAGGCCGCAAGAATGCCGATCGGCAACGAGACGATCGCAACCAACGCTGACCGAAGATGAAACAGGAAAATCACGCAAACCGCCGCGACGACCAGAAACTCCTCAAATAGCTTGAAGCTCAAATTCTCGATGGCGCGTTCGATCAGGCCCGAGCGGTCATAGGTCGGAACGATCTCAACGCCGTCCGGAAGGCTCGATTTCAAGGCTTCCAGCCTGTCCTTGACGGCCTGGATGGTGGAAAGGGCGTTCTCGCCGGATCGCATTACGATCACGCCACCCACCGCTTCGCCCTCGCCGTCCAACTCGCCGATCCCGCGCCGCATTTCCGGGCCGATCTGGATATGCGCGACATCGTCCAAGACTACCGAGACACCGGCATCTGTCGTCATCAGCGGTATAGTCCGAAAATCATCCAGGGATTGAAGGTAGCCGGAAGTCCGCACCATGTACTCGGCCTCTCCCATCTCGAGAACCGAGCCCCCGGACTCTTGATTGGCCCGGCGAATGGCGTTCACGACACTTTCGTGTGGGATTCGATAGGCGGCCAGCTTGTCGGGATCCAGGACCACCTGATACTGGCGCACCATACCGCCGATCGTCGCCACTTCGGCCACGCCGGGGACCGTCTTGAGCTCGAATTTCAGGAACCAGTCCTGAAGGCTTCTGAGCTGCGCAAGATCGTGCCGCCCGGATTTATCGATCAAGGCATATTGATAAATCCAACCGACACCCGTGGCATCCGGCCCTAAAGCTGAATTGGCGCCGGGCGGCAGACGTGATTGAGCCTGGTTGAGGTATTCAAGAACCCGAGACCGTGCCCAATAAAGGTCGGTTCCATCTTTGAACAACACATACACATAACTGTCACCGAAGAAGGAGTAGCCGCGCACAACTGCGGCGCCAGGCACCGAGAGCATCGTGGTGGTGAGAGGATAGGTAACCTGGTTCTCCACGAGCTGTGGTGCTTGACCAGGCCACGTCGTCCGGATGATCACCTGGGTGTCGGACAGGTCCGGAAGCGCATCCAGAGGCGTGCGGGTCAATGAAATGATCCCCCAGGCGGTAAGCAGCAAAGTCGCAAGCAAAACCAAAAAGCGATTGGCGATCGACCAGTAAATCAGACGCGCGATCATTTCGACTCTCCCGTTGAGGTTCCATTCCGGGGCATCAGGGAAACGATCATTGGCGCATCTCCCTCTTGCAACTGGAACCTGATCTCAACCTCGTCGCCTCTCCGCACGTCCGACATCATGATTTGAGGGTTCAACTTGAAATCCATGGTCATCGCCGGCCATTGCAGGGCTTTGATCTCGGGATGCACCAAGGTCAGGGCATCCGCCGAAACGGCCTCGACACGTGCGGTCGTTTCATAGGTTTGGGTCGCATCGGATTCAGGCGTATCAAGTGGCGATGCGGACATGCGCGCTTCGACCCCTTTCAGACTGGCTTCTGAATCGATAAGAAACTGGCCGGATAAGACAACTTTCTGACCTTTTGACAGGCCCCGCAAAATCTCACTCCGGCCATTCTGCTCCCTGCCGACCTCAACTTCGGTAGGGCGGAATCTATTGTTGTCTTCGACCGCCATAACCAAGGTTCGCCGCCCTGTTCTGATCAGCGCTTCGGAAGGCACCAGCAAAACCTTTCTGCTTTGCTCATCCAGGAGACGCATCCGCACAAACATTCCTGGGACTAGAAGTTCCTCGGGGTTTGCCAATTCCAAACGCGCCTTACGTGTTCGGGTCGTGGGGTTCACCTCGGGCAGAAGAGCCTGCACCATTCCTTCGAATATCTTCCCAGGTAGCGCGGGAGTCTGCGCAGAGACAGGATTTCCCACGCGCAATTTTGCCACCTGGCTTTCCGGAACTTCAGCATGCGCCCACACCGTCGAAAGGTCGTTTATCCGGGCCAGCAACATTCCCGAATTGACCGTGCTTCCCTCTCGCGCCGCCAACTCGATGACGACGCCGTCATGCGGCGCGACGATGGTGGTACGCGCCTGTACCTTCCCCGTGCGCTCGACATTAGCGATCTGTCGGTCGTCCATGCCGGCTTGCCGCATACGTTGCAGGGAGGCCTCGATAAGAGGTTGAAGATCGCGTCCCCGCATGCGGCGGAGGCTCAGGTAGTCTTCCTGCACGGCAACCCAGTCGGGAACATAAAGTTCGAACAACGGCTGGCCCTTGGTGACGCGGTCTAGCGTCGCACGGACATGCAGTTTTTCGACAAACCCGGTCGCGCGGGCTTGGATGGCGGACTGACCGCGTTCGTTCCAGGCGATGGCGCCCACCGCCGAAACTTCCTGCGACAGGACGCCGTCAACGACCTCGCCAACGCGGAGGCCGAGATTTTGTTGGATACGCGGGCTCACGGTCACCGTTCCCGGATCGGAACCCTCGCCTCCGAAATACGCGGGGACGAGCATCATATCCATAAACGGCGACTTGGCCGGGGACTCGAACTTTTTCCCCGGCACCATAGGGTCGTGATAATAGAGAATCCGACGATCTGTCAGGGGGTCCATATCACCGGCCTTGAGGCCGCTTTCCATATGGCGGCGAGTCGCCTTCTCACCTTCGGGAATTCCCCAACTGGAAGGATCTTCCGGCGCCGAGACGGTCATCGCCTGTGCCGCTATCAGCCCGGTCGAGGGAGATTCGGACGTCGCGTGCGACATGCCGAGACGATAAAGCCCAAAGCCGCTCGCGGAGACCACGCTGATCGCGAGGAGGCTCATCGATATCTTTTTGCGGTTCATTGCCCCGGTTCCTTGTCGGATTTCGAATTGGTTGCATCGGCTGACAGATCGGGTTCAGGCATGAGAAACTCCAGCTGCGCCCATGTGGTCGCGGCTTGTTTCTCAATCCGGAGCCGCTCTAACTGGGTGTCGGTCTGCATGCGTCGAGCATCCAACACGGTCGCCAGAGCCCCTTTGCCGCCTCGGTATGCAGCAAGAGTTGCTTTGGATCTCTCGGCCGCCAGAGGAACTAACGACTGGTCGTAGCCCTGCAGTCTCTGCAGGTCGGCGCGCCAGGTCGCCAACATGCGCTCTACTTCAGAATGATGCTCACGGCGCATCTCCGCCCGTTTGGCCCGTATCTCGGCGACCTCATGTAGGCGAGCAGTGAGTTCCCGATCCTGGTGATTTTTTTGATTCCATTGTAGGGGTACTGAGGCACCGATTGAGACCATATCGCTGAAATTATCGCCTCTCTTGCTGAACATCAGCGACAGGCTCCAGTCGGCATCCTTTTCTTCCCTCGCTACCTTAACCGCAGCCAGCGCCACCCGTTCCTGTGCGCTTAAGATCTGAATGTCGGGATGAAAATCAATCTGATGCGCCATGTCATCCGTATTCAAACGGGTGCTGTTCACCGCCGGCATGGCTCCCAGCGGAAAATTCGCCGCATCTCCAACCCATCGTGCCAAGAGAGTAACGGCATTGCGGAGATCTGCCCGTGCTTCGTGAAGGCGATCCTCGATACGGACGATTTCTTCCCGGGCCGAGAAGACGTCCGTTTGGTCTCCCCGGGCGCTTCGATAGGCGGTTTCCACCGCTTCGGCCGTGAGCACGGCTTCATCACGTTGGCGTTCAATCAGTTCCAATATTTGCTGTTGATATAAGCGGCCGAACCAGGCGCGTGCGGTTTCCGAGCGGAGCCGCGCCAGTTCCACGGATCGCATTACCGACGCTAATTCGGCCTCGCGCTCAAATCGCTCGCGTCGGGCATCCCTTTTGTCGCTTCCGGTGAATGTCTGCGTAACGCCGACCGACCGCATTGTCATAAAGTCGTCGGTCAGGGTATAGCGCTTCGAACCGGTGACAGGCAGATTGTCAACCGAGAACCGGAGAACCGGGTCGGGCAGACTGCCCGCCGACACTGCCCGTTCCTGGGATGACCGGCCCTTGGCATCTTGAGCCTGCAAATTGAATGAACGTTCTTCCGCCAACCGAAGGGCGTGATCAAAGGTCAATTCCGCTGCAAGTTCAGGCGCCTGTGCGAACGGCTCCTCGGGAAAACTGATCGTTAACGCGGCGACGGCAACAAGAAGACTTGAAAAGCCGCGGAAGGATTGAGCGAGAAAAGTGGGGGGGGCTTTGGCTTTCCGTGGGGGCTCTTCACCCTTCGACATTGGGACAGCGGCCAGGAGTTCGTGATTTTCCGCGACGCCATGAGATGGTGGCACAAGTGTGACTAGGGTAAGCTCGGGCATCCCCGGAGCCAACCTCTTGATGGTGGACATATTGTTTGACCCTTCTTGGCGGACGGCTATCGAATGCCGCCGGAAACGGTGCACGCATACGCGAGGCTAACGACCAGGCTCAGGCCCGGTCCAAGGCACGCGCAGAGATCATCGAAGGATCAGGTTCGTGGGGGAGGGAATAAAAGACCGATTGCCCACGAGCGCAGGTATTCGGCTTTAACGATTCGAAGCGCGATGGTCTCCTGATCTGGAAATTCGTGCGTTGATGCACCAATGATCAAGGGAACAAGACAGGTTGAAACGCAAAACTCAGGCGGGCAAGATTGTTCCGGCGCGCAACAAGAACCTTCCGCTTCTCCGTTTCGGGCCGCATCGTTCTGACAGCTGATGACGTCCACTTGGCCAACGCTGGCGCCGCCTGATGTCGATAATCTATCCGAGTCCGCCCACGCAGCGACCACAGGTGGAAGCAACAAGGCAGATACCAGTATAATCGCTGAGATCAGTCGAGGGAAAAGTCGCATCAGGTTTACAGAGCCAACAATCTGAAGCAGGGGAGGCAGTAGGCACGATATCAAATTTTTTTCGCAGCGCACCATCTTTGTTTTCGCAGAGCATCATATTTTTGTGACCGGACGACAACGTCATCGCATCGGACTGGAAAACGGACCAATCCATGGGGTCGAGCAAGAAGTAGACCCATTATTACGATATTCAAGGTGCCGAAGATCAAATGCCAGAGGCCAATGACATATTCGCCCATGCGGGGCTATGGTTGCCCTATTCCTGCGATTCGAAGGGCGTCTTCGGTCACGCCTCGCCCGGCACAACATGAGGCCAGAACGCCATTCACCGCCACGGCGGGAAGCGAGCGCACGCCAAGCTCCTTGGCCCTGGCCGCCACGTTTGTGTCTTTCATGTCGAGGATAGATACCTCGCAATTCGAACAGGCCATCTGATGGACTATTTCAATGGTTTCTTCGCACAGGCCGCAACCCGCGCTGAAGACTTCAATCTTGCGTTTGTCTGACATCGTTTTATCTCCTTTGTTGATTCTCGAAATGACCAATTCAGCCGAGAGTGCCCACACAAGCGGGACACTCGGCCTCTTGGCCGGGTTGATGATTCCGTCGCATCGGCCAGGTGTTCCACAAGGATGCTGCGACAAGCACGCCAAGGCCGGCCCACATGGCCAGATCGCTGTCGAAGCCGAACTTGCCGATCATTACGATCCCTGCGCCGATAACACCCAAGCCAAACGGGCCGTAGCCGCGTCGGGTTCGCGCGCGGTAGGCCAATGCAACAACGGCAATGGCGAGGAACGTGCCGGTCAGCGGCAACAGGTACGGCGTATAGTCGATGAACCCGATACCAAGGCTGCTGAGCAAACCGGCATATGCAGGCCAACACGCGGGGCAGGCGAGTTTCGGGAGTAAGGCGGCGCCGATGGATGGCACCATGGCCGCATTTAAGCGAAAGGCCCCGGGGGACTTGTCGGATGCAAAATTTGGTGTCAGTGCCGCCACAATCTGATCGAGCGGCGGCACGCCACGCGCATCACCTTCCAACGTATAGATCCGGCAACATGAACTCGCTTCTTCAAGGGAAAGGCCTGATACATCCTCACCATCGACCAAGATCGTCGGCGAGCCATAGAAACGGACATGATCCGGCGCACCAGAGTCACTGACCTCCCATTCCGACCAAACGGGGGCCACGCCGGCAGCGCCAAACGCCGCGATCAACTGTTTGCGGGCGGCCGCGATATTCGGACATGACTTTTCATAGACAAATTCAACGGCCGGCATTTAAAGGCTCTTTCCTGGCTTCCAGGGCATCAAGGATCGGACATTCGCTCACCGGCCCTGTGCTGGGGCATGCATGCGTCCATATCCTGAGGATATCCCGCATCCTCGACAGGACATCGATCTTGTCCTCGATCTCGCTGAGTTTCCCCAGCGCTCGGTCGCGAACATCACTGCATGACGCGCCGGGGTCTGCCTTGAGAGAGAGAAGGTCTCCGATGTCCCGCAAGGTGAACCCGACATCCTGAGCGCGCTTGATAAACCGGATATGCCGAACGACGTCCGGCGCATATTTCCGATAGCCATTCGCATCCCGGTCAGGCGTTTTAATCAATCCCTGCTGTTCATAGTAACGCAGCGTTTCAACGCTTACGCCGCCTTGCCTGGCGACATCTCCGATGTTCAGCATTTCGGTGTCTCCATCGATTCCGGACACGATAACCCCTGTAGTATACTTCAGGGTCAAGGCCGAATTTTGCCTTGATCCGGCCATGATTGATGGCAACACTCTCCAACCATGAGACGTCTGTTACGATCCCGCCTTCTAGTTTTTACCCTGCTGCTCGCGGTGGGCGTGGGATCCGTCGTCTCCGTGGTTCAGGCAGGGCAAATGCGTGTCGATATGGCCACGGCGGGGGATACCCAAGGGGCCAGCGGCGACAACTGCACTGCCTGCGGTACCGGTGATGACAGCACAAAGATGTCGATGGATTGTGCATCGGCCTGTCATCTGTCCGCTGTCGATATGGTCGATGCTCTCGCAGCCGTTGGCATGATCGATGACCGGACGTATCACCTAGACCGTAGGCAATTCGCTCGGTCTTCTGGGCCACTTCTCGACCCGTCTCCCCCTAAATCCATTCTCGGTTAGAGCGCTGCTGGCGGAAGCTTCCGCTTTTGCTGGACATCGCTCCTAGGTCCGCCTCCTCGGTCCGAGGTAGGTGGCATTACGTCGGAACAGGCCTATCCGCCTGTCCACGCCCATACCCGAGAATGGAAATCATTCAATGCAAAACATGTTTATCGACGGCCTGTCGCGCCGTTCCTTCCTTGCCGCCGCCGGTGCCGCGGCAGGCATGGCCGCCGTACCCGCCTGGGCTGTGTCTTCGCCCCCCGGTCGTCAATTCGATCTGACCGCGTCCCCCGGCGATACCCACTTAATTGACAGTGACGGGGCCAAAACCAAGGTCTGGTCTTACAACGGCCGCGTGCCTGGCCCGGAAATCCGGGTACGCCAAGGCGAACGCCTGCGTGTAGCCGTGCGCAACGACCTGACCGAAGAGACGACGGTCCATTGGCATGGGCTGCGCGTGCCCAACGCCATGGACGGCGTGCCGCACCTGACGCAGAAGCCCATCGCACCCGGCGAAACCTTCGTCTACGAGTTCGATGCACCCGACGCTGGAACCTATTGGTACCACCCCCACCAACGCAGTTTTGAGCAGGTCGGGCGGGGACTTTACGGCCCTTTGATCATCGAAGAGCCGAACCCGCCCCAAGTCGACCGCGATGTGACTTGGGTGCTCGATGACTGGCGATTGTTGAAAGATGCGCAGATCAGCGAGGATTTCGGCAACCGCCACGACATGAGCCACGCCGGGCGTATCGGTAACACTGTTACCGTCAATGGCCGGATCACGGACGTGTTCGAAGCCCGCGCTGGCGAACGCATTCGCCTGCGCCTGATCAATGCCGCCAACGCCCGTATCTTCGGCCTGGAATTCGAAGGCCATGCCCCCTGGGTCATCGCCTATGACGGCCAGCCGGTGGATCCGCATCAGGTGGCGGGGCGGCTGGACATCGGGCCGGCCATGCGGATCGATTTGATTCTCGACCTGACCGGAAATCCGGGTGATGCCTTCGCCGTCAGGGACACCTTCTATCAGCGCTTACAGTACCGATTGCTGGATGTCGTCTACGGTCCCAAGCGGCTGCGGGAAAAGCCGATGCGTGAGGTTGCGATACTGCCTGCAAACACCCTTCCGGAACCTGACCTGGCTTCTGCCGAGCGCCATCAAATTGCGTTCGGCGGCGGCATGATGGGTGGCATGTCCATGGCTAAGATGGGCGGGCGTGAGGTCGGCATGATGGAGATGATGCGGAACGGCAAGGCCTGGACAGTCAATGGCATTGCCGCAACGGGTCACATCATGGATCCCATTCTGACGCTTGCGCGGAACCGTTCCTATATCCTGGCTCTGGACAACCAAACGGCCTGGCACCATCCCATCCATCTGCATGGACATTCGTTTCGCGTGATCAGCCGAAACGGTCAGCCGACCCGCCACAAGGAGTGGCAAGACACTGTTCTGATGGCGCCGCGCGAACAGGTCGAGATCGCCTTCGTCGCCGACAATCCCGGCGGCTGGATGTTCCATTGCCACATCTTGGAACATCAGGCCGGCGGCATGATGGGCGTCATTCAGGTGGCCTGAGCCAATTCCCTACGTAATCGAGATGCCGGAGATTGGTTTGGCGTCCCTCCCACCAAAATTCTGGAAAGTGACAGAATCATGTTTACACGAATCCCCTTTCTCGGCGCCGCCTTGGCAGCCTTTATCGCCGTATCCGTTCCCGTACCTTCGCAGGCAGCTGAACGACCGGATGCAACCCTCATCAAGAACCCGCAGTGCGGCTGCTGCGAAAGCTACGCAGATTACCTACGCCAGAACGGCTTCAAGGTGACGGTAAAGGCATCCCACGACCTTACCTTGATGAAGCGTGAGATGGGTGTGCCCGATGACTTCTCGGGCTGTCACACCATGGCACTCGACAAATACGTGGTCGAAGGCCACGTCCCTGTTTCCGCCATCGACAAGCTGCTGGCCGAACGCCCGGACATTAAGGGAATTTCTCTTCCGGGCATGCCGCAGGGATCGCCTGGGATGTCAGGTGCCAAATCCGCGCCCTTTACCGTCTATCAGTTCGGTCAAGGGCCGGTAAAAATCTTCGCGGTCGAATGATGGAAGATTTGAAACCGAAGGCTTTAGTGCTGGTTGCGGCGGCCGTCGGGGTGATCTCCCCGACGGTTGCCGCGCAGACTTCCGAGAGCGGAAATTTTGCCCAGGGTCGCGCGCTCTACCAAACTCATTGCGCCAGTTGTCATGGCAAAAATTTGGAAGGGCAGGCCGATTGGCAGATCCGCCTGCCGAATGGCCGTCTGCCGGCTCCGCCGCATGACCGGACGGGTCATACCTGGCACCACCCGGATGAACACCTCTTTCGAATAACCAAGTTCGGAATCGTCCCACCGTTGGCGCCGGAGGGATACGAAAGCGACATGCCGGCGTTCGGCGATGTCCTTTCGGACGATGAGATTTGGTCCGCACTCAATTTCATCAAAAGTACCTGGCCGGACCGTTTTCAGCGCCGGCAACAGGACGTCACCAGGAGGGCGAAAAAGCAATGAACAATATGATGGGAACCGATTGTCCCATGGGTTGGGGCATGATCCTGGCGGGCGGACTGGCCGCCGGACTTGCATTGCTGATCGCGGTTGCGTTGATCAAGTATCTATTCACCCGTGGCGGGGAAAACCGCCATGAATGAGCTGTCTCTTGAGACCGAACAACGGCGCCGACCAGTACTCTTATTCTGGGGCCCGGTTGTCGTGTTCACGGGCCTGGCCGTGGCGTTGGGTTGGGGATTGACGCGCGATCCGAAAGTGCTGCCCTCGGCCTTGATCGACAAGCCGGTGCCTGAGTTCAATCTGCCGCCGGTCAAAGGCCGAACCTTTGGGTTAGCCTCGGTGGATCTGGTTGGCGAGGTGTCGATCGTCAACGTGTTCGCGTCCTGGTGCCTGCCGTGTAAGGCAGAGCATCCGGTCTGGATGGGGCTCCAGGCCCGGAACGGCGTGCCCATCCACGGGCTAAATTACAAAGACACGCCCGAGGACGCCTCGGCTTGGCTCAACCGGCTTGGCGATCCATACAAACGGACGGGTGCCGATCTGGACGGCCGTGTCGCCATCGACTGGGGCGTCTACGGCGTGCCTGAAACGTTTATTGTCTCCGCCGACGGGCGTATCGCCTACAAACACGTGGGAGCCGTAACAAAGGACATCGTGTACGGCAGGCTTATGCCCATCGTTGATCGCCTGCGGCGAGAAATCAAAGGAGCAAAGCCATGACCGGCATGACGCGACGCCGGGCCATGACGCTGATGGCGGCGGCATCCTTGGTGATGCCGGCTGCCGTCGCAAGTGCTGCGGGAACGGTGAAGGCCTTTAGCCTGAACGATGCACCACTACCAATGCCGGAGGTCACATTCGTGTACGAAGACGGCCGGCCCGGGGCTCTCGCGGACTTCCGGGGGAAACATGTACTGCTGAATGTCTGGGCGACGTGGTGTCCACCCTGCCGTGAGGAGATGCCGACGCTTGACCGCCTGCAGGGCCTTCTGGGCGGTGATGACTTTCATGTCTTGCCGCTTTCGATCGACCGGGCCGGGGTAAAGGTCGTGCAGGATTTCTATGCCAAGACTGGCATCGAGAACCTGAAAATCTACGTGGATCAGAATGCACAGGTCATGCGTGCCCTGAAGTTGGGCGGTTTGCCGACAACCTTTCTAGTCAGCCCAAGCGGGCAGCAACTGGGTCGATTGGTCGGCCCCGCGGAATGGGATGCGCCGGAACTGATAACCCTGTTCCGGGACCGGATTACGGAGGCAAAAAAACAAAGGAGATAGAACGATGAAGGATGGTCAACAAACGATGCCCGAGGTTTCAGTCGCACAACGCGCAGTCAACAAGATCTGGCCCTATGTTACCGGACGCCGTGGCTGGATTTTGTTCGGGCTCACCGCCATCGGTGGCGGTCTGGCCATGAACTGGGGCACGGTGGTCGCGCTAGGTTTGGCGCCGCTTTTGCTCGGTGTGCTTCCTTGTGTCGCCATGTGCGCGTTGGGCATGTGCATGAGCGGAGGAAGCGGACAATGTTCGTCCAAGACAGAGGAGAAGGGTAAGGCAGACGATGTCTGAAACCTCGACCCGTGTATCGAAGGATAGCCGCCGCCTACGGGTTGTGCGTTGGACGGCTTGGGGATTTGTCCTGATCACGGCCATGGCGGCGGCCGGTATCGCCGGCTGGCGTACCTTTAAACCGGAACCACCATTGCCTACGGCACGGCAACTCGGCCAGGCTATGATCAAAAGCCAATTCACACTTACAGATCATCACGGTCGTACTGTCACAGAGCAGGACTTCCATGGACGATGGCAGTTGGTGTTTTTTGGCTTCACATTTTGTCCCGACGTCTGCCCGACCACCCTTTCGGTCATGGCTCAGGTTCTGGATACTTTAGGGGATGACGCGAAAAGATTGGCCCCGCTGTTCATCACCGTCGACCCGGAGCGCGACACACCCGAGGTCTTGGCGGAATATGTCGGAGCCTTCCACCCAAACATCGTAGGCCTCACCGGCACCTCTGAGCAGATTAAGCAGGCCGCAAAGTCATTCCGGATCTTTTACGGTAAAACCGAAAAAGCCGAGGCGCCGGGTGGCTATGTCATGGGACATTCGGGATACATGTACCTGATGACACCGGAGGGTATGTACGACGCCGTGTTCTCGGAAAACCTTCACCCGCCGGAGAAAATCGCGATTGAAATCCAAAAACGCCTACAAAACGAAAGTCCCCAAAAATGAACCCACTTAAATTGAGTCTACTCGCCTTCATTGCCGCCTTCACTCTGCTGGCACAGGCAGGCGGCGCGTCGGCAGAGGACGCTTCTATTGTCATTGAGAAACCGTGGGCGCGGGCGTCTATCCTCCAATCACGGCCGGGTGCCGCCTATTTGACGATCCGTAATACCGGCACGAAACCGGATCAACTTCTGAAAGTTACGTCGCCTGCTGCAGGCATGGTGATGATCCATGAATCCAGCGTCTCGGAAGGTGTTGCGCAAATGCAAGGCCGCGACGAGGTCACAATCGCGCCCGGCGCCGAAGTGATCTTTCGCCCGGGCGGGCTGCACCTCATGCTCATGAACTTGCGCGAGAAACTACGAAAGGGAGAGGAACTGATTTTGACTTTGGAGTTCGAGCACGCCGGAAAAATCGACATCATAATGCCGATCCTCGGGCTCGGAGCGACCGGCCCGGAATGACGCGGGGTTTATCCTTTTACGTCACTTTCCTGTTTGAAGCTCCACCACAATCAATCTCAATAAGCTTACTTTCGGCCGGGGTTGGCTAAAAAAGCAGACAATTGAGAACTCGTCTGTGAGCAGTGGTTCTGATCAAGAACGGGCATCACCGGCTAAGATCAGCCACTGATATGTCCACCATGAAAACGCTACGGCAGCACCAATCCATATAGCTGCTACGATGCCGGTAACTGACCAGTGAGACGCGGGGCGGGAAGCGGATTCGGCCGCCTGCCGAAATTCGATCATCAGATGCGGTGGGATAAGACGAATGGCTAGGAGAATACCGAGCGGCAAAAGCAGCAGGTCATCCACATACCCCAAGACCGGGATAAAATCGGGGATCAGATCAATTGGACTCAATGCATATACTGCAACGGCAAGGGCGATGCCTTTGGCGTGCCATGGCGTGCGAGGGTCGCGAGCTGCGATATACAAGGCAATAACGTCACGCTTGCATCGTTGAGCCCATTCTTTGACTGCTTGCCACATCGTATCTTATCCGTTGTATTTTAGACAAACCAACACGCACTCTCTAGAACACCACTCCTCGGAGACGGATCAATTTTCCGATGAACTATGGATGTCAGAGGCTATAACAAGCCCGCTCAAAATACGGCGATTCAACATCGAGATATCTTAAAAATTCAGATAAATGTCCCGGGGTGTCGCAACGCAATTGGAAATTTCCAATGCCACGCGATCTGAAAGCCTCGAACGCCCCCGGATTCCGATGGTTTCCGCGATGGCGACCTCATAAGCCATTAAGCCGCCCAAGACTTCTTGCGCCGCGCGGGTGCGCCAAACCCGTTCCTTAGCGACAACAGCAAGTGCGCCTTGAACCTTTTCAGTAATCGCGGTGCGAGCGGTCGGGTCAGCACGCAAAATCCGGCGCGTTTGAGTTAAGGCATTATCTATTTCCGTGGAACGGTGGACCAGGGCTGCCTGGCCATAGGCTGTTTTCAATCGATCTGTCAGATCGTCCGCGGGCATCACCTCGACATTATCTTTTAACTCTTGCAAAGCCATTTGGATGGACTCCAGCAGATCTCCGTCATTGATCGCCTGGATCGCTTCGACCACGGGGGCATGGGCCGCATCAACGGTTCGCCGATAACGAATACGTGCGTCATGGTGAGCTTTTAGCTTAGCCGCCATGTCGGTCCGCACATCTGTCCAATCTGCCGGAAGTCGGGCTGCTAGTTCGGCGCGTTCCTTTGTCAGAGCCTTTATGCGCTCTTCTGCCCGCTGGCCTTCCTCGGACGAGGCAGCCCTACTGGCCCAGGAAGCGATAGCCCGGTTTTGCTCGATCTTCTTATCGATCCGCCGAATATCGCGTTCGATCCGCCGCACCCTGTCGTGGACCGGCCGGTAGGTCTGCGCCGCCGTGTGTATCGCCGCAGCGGTTTCGGTGATTTGTTTCATCGTCGGAAACGCATTTTCTGCTTTCTCGAAGCTGCTTATTAGTTCGTTCTGAAGGGATGAAGGAAGTCCCTCCAGATTGATGTTCCGGGCTTTGCCGATGGCTTGCCTTATGGTCGTCCCGTTTGTTTGAAATTCGTCTCTGACAAACTCTTCCATGCAGTACTGAAGCCGAGGATTGGTTGGCGGCGGTGAAGTCTCCGCCCCGAGCGAAACACGGGTCGGAAGATAGGTCACCAAGGTCGGATAGGCCGCAACCACACCAAGGACCAGCAACTGAATGGCGATAAAGGGCACAACGCCCTTGTAGATGTCGAGCGTACGGACGCCTTTCGGCGCGACCCCGCGCAAGTAGAAGAGTGCAAAACCGAAGGGAGGCGTCAGAAACGAGGTCTGAATGTTCAGCGCGATCATAACACCGAACCAGACAGCGGCGACGTTTGCCGCGGGGTCGGTCAGCAGAATCGGCGCGATGATCGGGACGACAACCACGGTGATTTCCAGGAAGTCGAGGAAAAATCCGAGGACGAAAATGATGATCATAGAGACCGCGAACTGACCCCAAAACCCGCCCGGCAGGCCACGCATAAAATCACGCACCAGGTCCTCGCCGCCGAACCCCCGGAATGCTGCTGTCAGCATGACCGCACCGATCAGGATGGCGAACACCAATGAGGTCGTCTTGGTCGTGTCCTCCAACACACGCTTTAAGGTGCCGCCGGTTGCCCATGTGCGCCAGAGGCTCCAACCGAGGGCGATGGCGAGTGCGCTTGAGGCGACCGCGGCGAGCACAATGCCCACAATGTCCGCTGTGCCTTCGATCTTTCGTAGATTGACGTGGAAAAAGGCATTGATGATGCCGAGCGCAACCAGGGCAGAGATGGCCAGTAGGGTCGGCCAGAAGGCATCACGCTGACCTTCACGCAGGCGGTATCCAGCCATCATGGCCGCCCCGGCGGCACCGACGGCACCGGCCTGATTGACCGTGGCGACACCGGTGATGATCGAACCAAGAACCAAAAGAATAAGGGTCAGGGGTGGGGCCAGGGCGATGAGCAGCGCCGCAACGGCATTCTTGCCAGAGGTATCTGTATGCCTGTGCACCGGTGCCAGGTCTGGCCGCAGATAGGCCGCGACGAGGATATAGAGGACATAGAGGGCGATAAGGACCAATCCCGGCACGAGAGCGCCCATGAACATCTCGCCTGCGCTGACCGATGGCACATCGAACGGGCTCGGCATCAGCAGGTCACCTGTCACGGTTTTGTACAGGGCCCGCCGGGCGGCGTTGGCTTCGTTGACGGCGGTGGTCAGTTGGTGGACCAGGATTAGCAAGACGATGGATGGTGGGACGATCTGGCCCAGCGTGCCCGTGGCTGCGACAATGCCCGTCGCCATGGGCTTGGAATAGCGGTTCCGTAACATGGTCGGCAACGAAATCATGCCCATGGCGATTACCGTCGCGCCGATCACGCTGGTGGTTGCCGCCAGCAAAGCGCCGACCAGGACGACCGAGACGCCGAGCCCGCCACGCACCGTGCCAAACAGACGCGCCATGGCAACGAGAAGGTCTTCGGCGACGCGCGACTTTTCCAGCATCAGGCCCATGAAGATGAACAACGGCACGGCGATCAACACATCCGTCCCATCATTGTTATAAATTCCCCGAATGTTCATCGCTCCAGCGGACAGCCATTCGCTAGGGCCACCGCCGTGGATAAAGAATGCATCCGGGTTTCCGGTAACCGCCAGGCCGGCGAACGCGGCCAGGCCGACGGCGACGATCGCCGAACCCGGAATGGCAAATGCGACGGGAAAGCCCGAGCCGAGGGCGACGGCCAACATCACGACCAGTAGGACGAGGAAGAAGAGTTCCATCCTCAGCCCCCCCCAGCGCTGCCCGTTGGCGCGGGCTCTCCCAGCACGTCGGCCATCCCGCCGAACATCATGCTGACGAATTGAATGATGAGCGTGACCGCAAACACCCCAACCAGTACGGTCATCAGGTAGAGGATGTACATGCCGTCGCCGACGCCTTCGATCTCGAAGGTTCGCAGGGCGCTGTTGAGGATGCCGGTGCGGCCTGCCGTGCCGACGCTCAGGATCAACCAGCAGAACGGCATACCGAGCACCAGGGCACCGATGGAGTTGACCAGCCCGCGGCAGCGGGGATTTGCTTCCGCGTAAAGCAGATCAATCCGCACATGGCCATCCTCATAAAGGGTGTAGGCGCAGCCCAGCATGAATAGGGCCGCGTACCAGAAGCGGACCAGATCGCCCATGTAGGTCTGTTCGTAGGAAAACTCGAAGCGGAACAGCACGATTAGTAGTTCGGCGACGACGATCATCAGGACCAGCCAAGGTAGCGCCAGGACCCGTGTGCGAAGCGCGATGGCGAGCCCGATTGCGACCAAGGGCATGTGTACATAGGCACCGCGCAATTCCGCGCGCCCCAGAGTATCTGCCAGCGGCGCGCCGACCAGGCCGATCAGGAGTTGCTCGCCCTTCAGAAAGGCAAGAGTGAAGTCTACCAGACCGATCAACAGAACGGCCCAGAACCCGGCGCGGATGAGCACGGCATTGAGCCCAAAGACCCGCTGGTGGTCGGTTCTAAGGCTGCGGTCCCTGGTGCGTGCGACATGGGCGGCGGCGGCCAGTACGGCGGCAGCGTAGATGGCCACCTGTAACCAGATGCGGGGGTCGTGGCCGCCAGTGGACGGGTTGGCCAAAATCCTGACGCCAGGCCATCCAAGCCAATTAGTCAGGAAATTATTGAATAGAAAGGCGGCAAGTACGCCGATGATGGCCCAACCAAAAATTCTCGTCAGGGCTATGGGGAAGTTCGGTATGGAAGCAAAGCCAGCATTTCGTTTGTTCTGCTTAAGCTCCGGCATGATGCCCCCTTAACCCTTATTTTTCGTGCCATTCAGGAACGTCGACGTCAAAATCAAAAACGCGCCGATGAATATGAAAGCATCGGCAGCGTTGAAAGCAGGCCAGTGCAGTCCTTGCCAATGAAAATCGAGGAAATCGGTTACAGCACCTAGTCGCCAACGATCGATGATGTTGCCGAGTGCTCCGCCCGCAACCAGGGCCAGTCCTCTGCGCTCTCCCGGCAAGCGGGATCTTAATGCCCAGGTCATCAGCAGACTGGCGATCGCAAGGGAGAGAAGAGCCAGTGTTCCTGGTCGGGAGGCAAAAAAATCCTGGAACATGCCGAAACTTACGCCGGTGTTGAAGGTCAACATCAGGTTAAAAAAAGAGGTCACCTCGATCACTCTCGGCGGGTCCATCACTCTGGTAAGGATGATCCACTTAGTCACCTGGTCGCCAGCCGTCGCCCCTGCCGCCAGGAAAAACGGTGAAAGTGTATGCAAGCCGGTCTGCCGGCAGCGATTACCGAAGATTAGTCTGGGCAATGTCGTGCCAATCCATTTCTTCACTCCTTACCTCCCGGCCATCGTTGTCTCTAATTTACAATCGATATGGCCGATGCCTTTTGACGCTTCTGGAGGACTGATCGAATCGTAAAAAAAGACGGTGCAGAACGCCTCCCCCGAGCTTTTTCATTTAAAGCACCTCTGTTCAGCGCCTGCGCCACCAACAGGAAAACCAACGGCTTCGATACGCACCTCGTCAATTCGAAATCTAACCAGTGCGCATATAGCAACTTCAAAGCTATCCAGCCTCCTGTTTGGTATCTCTCCTTTGGCACTCGTCGATATTCTTATTCTCATGTTTTCCAAGTGCCGTTTGGCCGGCCTGCGTGCTGGTCCACTCCGATCTTGCCTGAAGGACAATCTGCGTTGCCGACCAAAGAAACAGCCCGGCCATGAGGGCGGCGACGATAAGGTCGGGCCATGCAGTGCCGGTAAACCAGACACCTGCCGCTGCCAACATAACAGCCACGTTTCCGATGGCATCGTTTCGGCTGCAAAGCCAGACAGAGCGGACATTCGCATCCCCGTCTTTAAATCGCCTCAAAAAGAGGACACTGATAATATTGGCGGCCAGCGCCATGAAACCGATTGCGCCCATGATTGTCGCCGAAGGCATACCCAGAATTAGGACCTGATATGCTGTTGAGCCGAACACCCAAAGCCCCATAGCGCCGAGACTGAACCCTTTCGCGAGCGCTGCCATTGCCCGAATTCTGAGAGACATGCCGATGACAAATAAGCTGATTGCATAGGTTACGGTGTCACCAAGAAAGTCGAGCGCATCTGCTTGCAAGGCTTTCGACCCAGCAAAAGCGCCCGCGGCCATTTCGACGAAGAACATTGAGCCGTTAATCGCGATAACAACCCATAGCGCACGTTTGAAATCCTTTGAAACTCCATCGAATTTGGCAGTATCTCCGCAACAATTGGCACTCATATGGATCGGCTCCTTTAATCCGTGGTGGGCACGTTCATTGAAACTGTCCGCCGCTTTGCATTCGTCGATCCGCAGATGCTACAATCTACAATCGTTGTAGGAGCAATAGGAAAAACTGATGACCGTTGAAAGCACCTCCATTGGGGAATTGGCTGAGCGTGCCGGATGTACGGTCCAGATCATCCGCCATTACGAGAAAATCGGACTGTTGCCGGAGCCAAGACGGACCAGGGGCAACCGTCGCATCTACTCCGAAGATCAAGCATCTCGGCTGGTTTTCATTCGTCATTGCCGACAACTGGGGTTCAGTTTGGACAATATCCGCCAATTGCTGTCGTTCTGCGGTCAGTCCAATCAGTCATGCGCGCAAGTAGACATCATCGCTCGCAAACACCTCGGTCACGTTCAGGAACGACTCGCGCGCCTTCGGTCTATGGAGCGTGAACTCAAGCGCATGATCAACCAGTGTAGCGGCGGCAAGGTGGCGGAATGCAAAATCATCGAGGTCTTGGCCGATCACTCGAAGTGTTTGAGCGATGACCATTCATCTGCCTGATTTTACCGTGTTTTCTGTTAGAAACGCCTTCGTGTGACATTTCTGCCCAGCTACACGAAAGTGTCGCGCGATCGAAGGTCAGGAGCGTGTATTCGTACGCTTTAAAGCACCAAATAGCTGTACTAGGTGGCTGTTCTTGAAGTGACCAATTAACGGCTAGGTTCACTTTAGCTTGCGCCAAACGGGTTCCACACAGGTCTGCCAGGACCAAAATTTTACCATGGCGATATAATTGAATGATGCGGACCAAGCAATCAGCAACAGGCCGTTCAGGGTCTCGATTCCTGTGATGAAGCGCAAGTGATCCGACGGCACGATGTCGCCCATGCCGAGGGAGGTATAGGCGACAATCGAGAAATAAAAATAGTCCAACGGCCCAACGATCTGAAGGCCGTCTAGACTGCCGATCTCAAGCGTTCGTTCTCCGAAGGCATAGGCCGCTGCATATAGGGCGACTTCAACGACATGGGCGAAGAGCGTCAGCAGCCAAATGATCAGAATCCGCTGCTCCGCCGTCATCGCAATGTTCGACATCCCGCCGGACAGCCATCGAAAGACGGCGTAATGCAGGAGGAAAGTCGTGATGACCAGAAAAAACGATATGCTCACTGCGGCGCCCATCCGAACCTCCCCTCGTTCTGTGTTCGCAGAGAACTCCACTGTTGCCTTGGGCATCGTAGAGCTGACATCTCTTTAGGACTCTATCAGCTTCATGTCTTCTCTAGTTCCAAGAACCGTCATGGCCCGACCAGGGTCGATCATCGAAATGAAGACCGAACGTTCATAGGCGTCGGTGACAAGGGAGGCTTGCCGCAGGAGCTCTTCCTGGCGTTGCCGATAGCGGTCAAGGCCCTGAGTATCTTCCAATATTTGATTTACGATTTCCGGGTCTCTGACGAACGTCGCGAACTGCGGCCGACGCTCCGGTCCCTCGATGCCCCTCGCCTCACTTTCCAGAAGATCAAGGCGATCCGCCTGATCTGCGGCCAGAGGCGCTGCTGGGACAACCGCAGCCTCTGTCCCGACCGTTGGGATGGGCGGAATAAGGCCGGAGTAGAAATCTGTCTGGATGCCGATCATCGAAGTCACTCCATTCCATTGGATTCTCCGATGGTTGCCAACATAGGGCCTCCAGTCACCGGAGGGTCAAGGATAAGATTGGAGAGAATGATGGAAGATTAATCGATCAGGGCAGCATGACGAGCAAACACGGACGAACGCTGCGTTTGCGAGCCGAAGGGATTGAGATGAGGCGGAATCAAATTTAGTTGGCAGACGACGATGTGGCCTGGTCTTTGTTGAGAGAAACCGAATCACCTGACTTGTTTACCAAAGTCACGCCGACGATCGTCAACGGGATGCCGATAAAATGCGCCCACCCGAACGGCTCGTCGAAGAAGGTCATGCCGAGCAGGATGCCGAACACCGGCACGAGAAAGGCGAAGGCGTTTGCCCGGTTGAGCGGGATGTGTTCGAGCGCCGAAAACCAGAGGTAATAGGCAAGAGCGGTGCCGAAAATACTAAGGCCAAGCAAAGAGGCTACGAACGAAGGAGTCCATTGTACTTTCCAGGGATCTTCTAAGGACCAGGCAGCCGCGGCCAGAGGAACGCTTCCGATAAGCGTTTGCAGGCCCATCGCCATCAGTACATCAATCTTGCCGGCGATCTTCTTGATCAAGACGTTGCTGATCGTGATCCCGAATGCCGCCAGCAAAATGTAGGCGATGCCGAGCGCGTAGGTTTCCCCGCCAGTTGAAAAGAACTGCGGGACAGCGATCACCACGATCCCAACAAAACCCAACAGCAATCCGAGCTTCCCTCGAAACGATACAGTTTCACCCAGCATGAGCGCGGCGAGAAACGCCGCCATGAGCGGCTGCGTATTGGCGATAACCGTTGCGACACCCGGCGTCACGAATTCGGCGGCATGGAACATGCCGAGGAACCCAAGACTCGTTGCGCCCAGGCCGATAAAGGTGATGATGGCCCAATCCCTTCCGGTGTCGGGAAGAGGGCGGCGAAGTGCGGCCGCGAGGATCATGAGCGCTGCGCCCGCGATAACCGCGCGCAAGGCTGCGAAGGTCAAATGCGGCGAGAACCCGATCCCGGCCGTGATGAGCGGAAAGCACGACGCCCAAAGCACCATCACCACGAGAATCTGCAGCGTCGAAATGCGCGAGACGGAAGATTTCGGTTGGTCGGAATCCATTTAATGCGCTACCTCGATTTTATCGTGTTCCAGGAGGTGTAGCAGAAGGAGGCATGTCATGCATGAGCTGGTGCCGGAAAAATTCGTGTGGTTTGTCTGGGCGTCCGCATTCCTTGTTCCGTGGATGGTGGCTTTTGGCGCGTTCCCGGCCCATCGCAGAGTAATTCTTTGGGCGAGCCTGTTTACGACACCGTTCGGTTTGACGGAGCCCTTGTTCGTGCCTGAGTATTGGAACCCACCCAGTCTCTTCGATCTCGCGCAACGGACGGGGTTCGATATCGAAAGCCTCATTTTCTGCTTTGGCATCGGCGGGGTCGGCGCGGTTTCGTACAACATCCTGACGGGAAAAAGTCACGGACGAATGAGTTCGATGGCGCGCCGGCTCGCAAGTCATCGGTTTCATTTTTGGGCCGTGGCGACGCCGTTCCTTGTGTTCCCTGTCCTCTATCTGATGGAGTGGAACCCCATCTATCCGGCGATCGTCGCCATGGCATTGGGCGCCGTTTCGACGATGCTCTGTCGACGCGACCTGATTTCCAAAACTTGGGTCGGAGGCGTGTTGTTCCTTGTCTATTACCTAGTCTTTCTTGCCGGACTGGAGTGGCTGTCACCTGGTTACATCGGCAAGGTTTGGAATCTTGAGTCACTGTCCGGAATATTGATTTACGGCATGCCCATTGAGGAGCTTCTTTTCGCCGTCATGTTCGGCGCCTATTGGTCCGGGGTCTATGAGCATTTCACATGGCGGCGCGTGACAGATATACATTGAGGACTGAACTTATGAGCATGATCTGAAATGGCCCGCGCGAGAGATGTGTTTTTCTGAAGCCGTGAGTTTCGCGACCGGCGGCGTGTTGATCGCCGGCGGCGGTTTCGCGACCTATAAGGCCGTGGCGTTGAACAGGCGTTACCTCCCCTTCGCGTTGATGCCCGCGATGGCTGGCGTCCAGCAGTTGTTCGAGGGGCATGTCTGGATGGGATTGAATGTCGGCGATCCGACAATGGTCTGGTGGGCCGCGCTCGGCTTCATGTTCTTTTCGTGGTTTATGTGGCCTGCGTGGATTCCGCTCTCCGTATACGTTTTGGAGCCCCCGGAAAGCCGGCGTAAAAGATGGTTTTATATTTTCGTAGTCGTCGGCGTTGGCCTCGGCAGCATTCTCTTCATGCCGCACCTGCTGAATCCTGATTGGATCAATGTCAGCGTCAACAACCGATCGCTGGCTTATGAAGACACGATGTTCTTGGACTATTTGGTGCCACGCCCGACGACCTACGCCGTCTATCTTTTGCTTATTGTCCTGCCGCCTCTGCTCTCGACATATCTACACGTGCGGTTGTTCGCGGTGACACTCATCGTCATCGTCACGGCAGTCTATTTGTTCCTAAGCTATGCTTATATATCCTTTTTCTGCTTGTTGGCGGGCCTTGGCACACTCCATCTCATCTACATTATTCTCAGAAACAAATGCCGCCGAGAGTGCCCGGTACTTTTTAGTTAATGGTATCCGGACCGGGGCGCGACCAAAGTAATTGCTTCTCACGCTCCGGATGCCGTTGGAGCCTAAGCGACATGCGATCACGGTGAATTTACCGCATTTGGATGAATAGCCCAGGGGAGTTGACCTAGGTCATGTGTTCGCGACGCTAGAATGAGTAGCGTCCGCATCTTCAGTATTCGCAAACCCGCAATCATGAAAGGGTGAGGAAGATGAGTTCACGGAAGATCATTGTGGCGATCGCGGTCGCCGTTGTGTTCAGCGTTGCATCATTTGAAACGGCCTACGCCCACGGTCCGGCTGCGTCATCTGGCAACCAGTCTCAGATGCCCATGATGGGTGGCTACGGCATGATGGGTCAGATGCCCATGATGGGTGGTCCCGGTATGATAGGCGGCCAAATGCCCATGATGGGAGGTCCCGGTATGATGGGTGGCCAAATGCCCATGATGGGAGGTCCCGGTATGATGGGTGGCCAGATGCCCATGATGGGTGGCTACGGCATGATGGGGCAGATGCCCATGATGAGTGGCTGCGGCATGATGGGCCAGATGCCCATGATGGGATCCGGCATGATGGGCGGCCAAATGCCCATGATGGGTGGCTGGGGCCGGATGCAGATCCTGCGCCGGGACCTGAAGGCCGACGAAGTGAAACACATGATGGAGCACCGCTTGGTATGGACCGGCAACCAGGACATCAAGCTCGGCAAGGTCACTGAAAAAGATGGCGACACCATCGAAGTCGAAATCGTGAACAAGGACGACAAGGTCGTTCAGAAATTCGAAGTCGATCGCCATACGGGATGGATGCAGCCTGCTCAATAAGGCGCCGACTGCGACGAAATACCCGCATCCTGTTTTGAAACTATGATGGCGGGGAGCCTCATTCCGTTGCGAGTGAGCTCTCCGCCTTTGTTTTCGGCTTTCGTTTGTGACAATGCTGGAAGCATCTGCTGGTCAGTCGCCGTTCCCTGTCGCCTTGTCTCTTGCGAGGGCCATCTTTCACACAACCGCGACGGAGACCGTGAAACGCATTCATCTTATTTCTCCCTTGACCCTCCGGTTGCCGGAGGGGGCATCTTCACGGTGTTTCCGCTTAAGAGTCTCGGCGGGAAGACAATTAAGGGAGTGCTGGCTAAATGGAAGCACTGGTTTATTTCGTCATTTGGGGCGTGTTCATATTCCTCATGATGCGCATGGGATGCGGCAGCCACGTCATGGGCCACGGGCATGGTCGTTCCGATGCCCGTAAACATCACGGGCCGGACAACGAGAAGGGGGAAAACCTGAAGTGGTATCCGCCTGAAGAGGATACCGACCCCGTCTGCAAGAAAACGGTCCGGACGGAGAGCGCCAAACCCAGCGTTCACGATGGGTCCGTTTATTACTTCTGCTCTCGGGAATGCCGTGAAGTCTTCGAAGCTGCCCCTGATTTGTATGTCGGACCGCAGGCTGATGGGTCGGTGCCGAAACTGGAGGCAAACAATGTCTGAAGCATCAAATCCGTTATCGCGGTCGGGTACGTCCCTATCCTTGAAAACGAATTCCGCAAGGTTGCCGGTCTTCGTTCTTGGAATGAGCCTTGGGCTGTTTCTCGGAATCACGTTCATCCTTTGCGTGGGGTTCGATCTCTTGTTCCCCGATCACGCTATGTACCGGGTCTGGCAGCCCCTGTTGCCGGGCTTTACCTGGCTCACTTGGCCGAGCTTCTTCCTGGGCCTCGTCGAGAGCGTTGCATACGGGTGGTACGTCGCGCTGGTGTTCGGGCCGCTATACAACTTCTTCGCCTCGCGGAAAGGTTAAAACCTCTCCAGAGCGATGCTTCTCATGTAAATACTCATTCGGAGTCAGTCATGACAGCGCAGCTCACGTTCCTTGGAGGTGTCGGCACCGTCACCGGATCAAAGTATCTGCTTACATTTGGTGGCCAGCGGGTGCTTGTCGATTGCGGCCTGTTTCAGGGTTTCAAGAAGCTGCGTCAGAAGAACTGGGCCCCGCTGCCAATCGAGCCGAGCGAGATTGACGCCGTGGTCCTGACGCATGCGCACCTTGACCACTCGGGATATCTTCCTCTCTTGGTCAGGAATGGGTTCAAGGGACCTGTCTACGCCACCTCTGCGACGACTGAATTGTGTGGGATCCTGCTGCCGGACAGCGGTCATCTGCAGGAACGCGACGCGGAATTTGCCAATCGACACGGCTTCTCCAAACACCGGCCGGCCGCCCCCCTATATACTGAAAGGGATGCGCGGAATTGCCTTGGCCACTTCCGCGCATGCCCATACGAGGTCGACACCGAAGTCATTGATGCGCTTCAAATAAGATTCCTGCCGGCGGGGCATATTCTTGGCTCTGCGTTCGTCCGTGTGTCATTCGGCGGTCGATCACTACTGTTTTCCGGCGATATCGGGCGCCCGAACAGCGCGACGATGGTGGATCCGACGATCGTGCGCGGCGCGGACTATCTCATCATGGAGTCGACCTACGGAAATCGCCTTCATGATCGGGTGAACGTAGAGGACGCTTTGGCCGAAACGATCTCAAGGGTGGCTGCCAGAGGTGGAACCGTCCTGATTCCGGCTTTTGCTGTCGGCCGCGCCCAGTCGATCCTGTTTCATCTGCAGCGGCTCAAGGCGTCGAAACGTATACCAGACCTCCCGGTGTTCTTGGACAGCCCCATGGCTGTCAGCGCCAGCGAGGTTTTCTGCCGCCACATGAAGGAACACCGGCTGACTGCCGAAGAGTGTCGCGCGGCGTGCAACGTCGCGACCTACGTGAGAGAAGCGGAGGAATCGAAAGCGCTTGATGAAAACCCGATGCCTAAGATCATCATATCGGCAAGCGGTATGGCGACAGGCGGGCGGATACTTCATCACCTGAAGTTCTATGCGCCGGATGAACGGCATGCGGTGTTGTTTACGGGGTTCCAGGCCGGCGGAACGCGCGGCGCCAGCTTGGTGGCAGGTGTAAAGTCGGTGAAAATACATGGACGGCATATTCCCATCCGCGCGGAGATCGCGAACCTCTCCATGCTGTCCGCGCATGCCGATGCGGACGAAATCCTGACCTGGCTCGGCAATTTCACGCAGCCTCCTAAACGGACCTACATCACCCATGGTGAGCCGGATGCTTCCGAAGCGCTGCGCGTTCGCATCTCCGATGAATTGCAGTGGCCCTGCGTCGTGCCCGAGTATGGCGACCAGGCCACGCTTGATTGAGCCGTGGATAAGACGCTGGAAGTAGGACGTCGCGTGAAAGATACAGCTACAAACTCCTTGCGCCTGAAGCGCCTTGGGATCGATACGCAGCAGGAAGCGGTTATCTATATGCGGAGCGATTGCCACGTCTGCCGCGCGGAAGGGTTTGCCGCCATGGCCCGTGTCCGCGTGACTGCCGGCGACCGATCGATCATCGCCACGCTGAACCGCGTGAAAGGCGATTTGTTGGCGGAAGGAGAGGCGGGGCTGTCAGAAGCTGCTTGGGGCAGATTAGATGCCCAGGAAGGCGACATGGTGGCGATCGGGCATCCCCGCCCGCCGGACTCCCTGAGCCTCGTTCGTGCGAAAGTCTACGGTTCGGAGTTTTCGGACACAGGTTTGGAAGAGGTCATGCAGGATATTGTGGCAGGCCGCTATTCCGACGTTCAGGTCTCCGCTTTCATCACCGCCTGTTCATCGCACGGGTTGAAACGGCGGGAAATTGTTGCCTTGACCCGCGCCATGGTCTCCGTCGGAGACACTTTGGACTGGGGAACCTCACCGATTGTCGACAAACATTGCGTCGGTGGTCTACCCGGAAATAGAACCACCCCAATCGTGGTCGCAATCATGGCGGCCTGTGGGCTGACCATGCCCAAGACGTCTTCCAGGGCAATCACTTCACCCGCCGGTACAGCGGACACGATGGAAACGCTGGCGCCGGTCGATCTTAACATCGATGCAATGCGGCGCGTGGTCGAGCGTGAAGGCGGGTGTATCGTCTGGGGAGGCGCTGTTTCCCTCAGCCCGGCGGATGACATCCTGATCCGGGTCGAAAGGGCCTTGGACATCGATGGGGAAGGGCAACTCGTTGCGTCGGTGCTATCGAAGAAACTATCCGCAGGATCAACGCACCTCGTTCTCGATATTCCTGTCGGGCCGACGGCCAAGGTGCGAAGCGAAAAGGATGCGCAATCCCTCAGCGAAAACTTGACCGCTGTGGCTTCCGAGATTGGCCTGAAGTCGACTGTTTTACAGACCGATGGGCGGCAACCGGTTGGGAACGGGATCGGGCCCGCTCTGGAAGCCTTGGATGTCCTCTCCGTGTTGAAGGGAAAGCCGGACGCGCCGCATGATCTTAGGGCGCGATCGGTCGCGCTCGCGGCCGCTTTGCTCGAGTTGTCGGGTGCTGCTGGCTCCGGCATGGGCTTTCAGAGAGCCGAAGAAACTCTGGATAGTGGCGCGGCATGGGCCAAGTTTCAGGCGATATGCGAGGCGCAAGGGGGTATGCGGACGCCGCCTGTTTCATCCCAACGACGGGTAATTGACGCAGACGTTTCCGGCGAAATTCTAGGCCTCGACAACCGTCGTCTGGCCATGGCGGCGAAACTTGCGGGTGCGCCGGACGCGAAAGCGGCAGGTGTGCAATTGCACACACGGCCCGGGGACCAGGTGGAGAAGGGAACGCCGCTTTTCACGCTTCACGCCGAGACGCCGGGTGAATTGGCTTATGCGCTGGATTACATCGAGCATCACCCGCCCATCTTCGATATCGGAGTGCCCGTATGAGTGCCGTCGTGTACCCCATGCCCGGGAATGAAGTGGTTGCCCATTCGCTTGCCGCAGAAATCGGAGGCGAGATCGGAAAGCTCGTTGTGCGTCGCTTTCCCGACGGTGAGTCCTATTTCCGATATGAAACGCCCGTCGATGGAAGAGAAGTCATCATTGTAGCCTCGCTGGATCGTCCCGACGAAAAGGTTCTGCCGGTGATATTCGCCGCCGGGACGGCAAAGGAACTTGGTGCGTCGAAAGTCGGGCTTGTTGCGCCGTATCTCGCCTATATGCGCCAGGACAAGAGGTTCAATCTGGGAGAAGCGGTGTCGTCCATCTATTTCGCCAAAGTCCTCTCGTCATGGATTGATTGGCTTGTCACAGTAGACCCTCATCTCCACCGGCGCAGTTCACTTGACGAAATTTATTCGGTGCCGAGTGCCACGGTGCATGCGGCCCCGTTGGTCTCTGAATGGATAAGAGGAGCGGTTTCAGCACCTTTGTTGATCGGTCCCGACAGCGAAAGTGAACAATGGGTTGCTGCTGTTGCGGCGGATGCCGGGGCGCCGTTCGTCGTCTTGGAAAAGACGAGAAGAGGAGACCGCGACGTCGAAGTTACTGTTCCCGAGGTCGACAAATGGCACGACCGAACGCCTGTTCTGGTGGACGATATCATCTCGACCGCGCGTACGATGATCGAAACGGTTGGGCATGTCCGGGCGGCTGGCCTGCACGCGCCGATTTGCATCGGCATCCACGCGGTATTTGCAGACAATGCTTACGCGGAATTGAAGCAAGCCGGCGCGGGTGAAATTGTGACCTGCAACACGATCGGCCACGACAGCAATCGGATCGATGTCTCAGGATTGATCGCTTCGGCCGTCCGCCGGGTTTTACCCATTTAGATTAGCCTTGACCCTCCGGTCGCCGGAGCCATTAAGGATAACGCTTTACGTTGATGGCCATAAATTCGGATGGCAAACCCCAAGTGACCAGCAAGGTTCTGCAGAGGTGTATTCCCGATGAACGAAACAACGAAACGAAGGCATGCAGTCCGGGGGAACGCGGGAGATTCGACCACCAAGGTCGGAAACGCAGCGCAATCTAGTCGAGCGAATCAGGCATCGCCGGAACTGTTAGGCGTTCCGGAAGAAAAGGTAGTCCAGGCTTCCGAATATGGGCGAGATCTCTGGCAGCGGTCGATACTGTTTCTGGACACGCTTCGTGAACGCGCCAACAACATGTTGGACCATGAGCGCGCTGGCCTGCCGCCTTTGCTCGATTTCAAATATGAGATGATCCTTGATGGGCGCGATTTTGAGTCACCTTCAAATTACGCGCTGTTGCAGATCACGGAAGTTGGCGAGGATTGCTGGGAAGACTGTGTTGATCCAGAAAAGCCCCCGGTTATCGTTATCGATCCACGCGCAGGGCACGGACCGGGTATCGGAGGATTCAAACACGACTCCGAAGTCGGCATGGCCCTGCACGAAGGTCACCCGGTTTACTTCGTAATGTTCTATCCCGAACCATCGCCTGGCCAGACGCTTGCGGACGTGTTGCATGCCCTCCGGCGTTTCGTCGATGAGGTTGCTCAGCGCCACCCTAAAACACCTCCCATATTGTATGGAAACTGCCAAGCCGGTTGGGCGGTGGCGCTTCTATCCGCGGATTGCGAGGGCTTGGTCGGCCCGGCTGTGCTTAACGGCTCGCCAATGTCCTATTGGGCGGGGGAAGCCGGCGTTAATCCGATGCGGATAACCGGCGGGCTTCTCGGTGGCGTTTGGCTCGCACATCTTGCCGCCGATCTCGGTGACGGGCGTTTCGATGGCGCGTGGCTTGCGCAGAATTTTGAGAATCTGAAGCCGGAAAAGGCAATCTGGGAAAAGTACGCCGGACTGTTCGCCAAGGTCGATACGGAGCGCGAGCGGTTTCTTGAATTTGAACGATGGTGGAACGGGTTCTATTTCATGAGCCGCGAGGAAATCGTCGCGATCGTCGAAAACCTGTTCATCGGCAATAAACTTGAAAATGGCGAATTCCGAATTTGCAACGGCTGTACCGCTGACCTTCGGCGAATTCGAAACCCGCTCGTGATCTTCTCCTCCTACGGCGACAATATCACCCCGCCGCACCAGGCCTTGGGATGGATCCCGGCCGTGTACAAGGATACGGATGACCTGAAGCGCGCAGGGCAACGTATCGTCTATTTGACGAACCCGCATGTCGGGCATCTCGGGATATTCGTCTCGGCCAAGGTCGCTCGGCTTGAACACCGCGCGATCCTTGAAAGCCTTGATGAGATCGAAGAGTTGAATCCCGGGCTCTATGAGATGCAAATCGACAACCCGAGCGGCGATCCGGACTGCCATAAACCGCAATTTTCCGTCCGGTTCATAGAGCGCAAAGTCGAGGACATCGACTTTGCGAAACAACCGGAATCTTTCGAACGGGTTCGAGCAGTGTCGGAGGCGAATGAAGCTTTCTATCGGACGTTCGTGAGCCCTTGGGTGCAAGCCGCAACAAATCCCTGGATCGCGGAATCTCTCAAATGGCAGCACCCAATGCGCATGAGCCGCTACGTATTCTCTGAAGTCTTTAACCCATGGATGAGGGTAGTCGCGGGTCTTGCCGACGTGGTCAAAAAAGAAAGACGTCCGATGCCCGACGCGCATCCAATGATAATGTATGAACAGGAGTTTTTTGGCCGTGTAGCCGAGGCAATGGAGACCGTCCGAGAGCTTCATGATGCGGGCAATGAGCAGGTGTTTCGCCTGCTTTACAGTCGAAACCCATTTGAGCTCAGCATAAAAAGCCTAGCCAAGGTGAGCCGTGATGATGGTTGAAGAGGCGATCATTGTTATTAACTGTGGGTCATCAAGCGTAAAATTTGCGCTATTTTCTCCTGAGTTCGAGAGTTCTGTGCGGATTGCGCGTGGCGCGGTCGAGCGGATCGGCATAGGTGCCGGCCGGTTTTCAGTGTTGGATGGTTCTGGCGCGACCATTTTAGACGAGACACTCGAAGTTGAAAGTCACGCTGCCGCCATCGACGCGCTCCTCGACTGGCTTCAGGGCACCCAATACATGCCTGTGTCCGTCGGGCACCGTATCGTCCATGGCGGTGAAGAATGCGATTGCTCGCTCATCATCACTTCCGACTTGGAAGATCGCCTAAGCCGACTGATCCCTCTTGCCCCATTGCATCTCCCGCATAACCTGACGGGTATCAAGGCGGTGAAATTGCGTTGTCCGGAGCTTCCGCAGGTCGCCTGTTTCGACACGGCGTTTCACCATGGACTTCCGCGCGTTGCACAGTTGACCGGACTGCCTCGCCGGTTCGATGACGACAGCATACGCCGGTTCGGTTTTCACGGCCTGTCCTATGAGTACGTTGTCGAGCAAGTGCGTCGTTGGCACGGCGATGAGGCGGCGGACGGGAAGATCGTTGCCGCGCATTTGGGCAACGGCGCGTCCATGACGGCGATCAAGGGGGGACGGAGCATCGAAACCTCAATGGGGTTCAGCACCTTAGCGGGCCTTCCCATGGGGACGCGACCTGGAGATCTCGATCCCGGTGCCGTCCTTTACCTTCTGATGGAAAAGAACCTAACCCCCGCCGAACTGCAGCATATCCTTTATCGTGAATCCGGGGTGCTCGGTCGATCCGGCCTAAGCCGGAACATGCGAGATCTTCTGGCGCAACAGGATTTACCCGAGGCGGCTGAGGCGATCGAGTTTTTCTGCCATCACGCTCGCAGGCATCTAGCCGCGCAGACAGCGTCTCTCGGTGGCCTCGACCGGCTCGTCTTCACCGGTGGAATTGGTGCGAATTCGCCTGAAATCCGCGCGCGAATTTGTGATGGATTGTCCTATTTGGGGGTCGAAATCGACCCAGATAGAAATGCCCAAAACCTTCCGGTCGTATCTACTGATCGGAGCCGCGTCCCCATTGATGCGTTCGACACGGATGAGGAATCAGTGATCGCTCGGCATGTCCGGACGGTTTTGGAAAGCGCCTCGGGGAAAGGGGAACTAAATGCCTGTGCATAGTCATGCTGAGGGGCTCGAAGAACTGGTTGAGCGTGCAGAAAAGCTTCCGCCGATCCGAATGGCCGTGATTGCAGCAGACCAGACGCTTGTTCTTCAGTCTGTGGCGCAAGCGCGGAAGGCCGGTCTTATTGTGCCGCTCCTCATCGGTGCGCCGGACGAGATTATTGCATGCGCGGGTGAAATTGACGCCGATATCACCGGTGTTGAAATCATCACTGCAATAGAAGCGGAGGAAGCGGCTCGGGTTGGCGTTGACCTCGTTCGTGGTGGACGAGCAGATGCACTCATGAAAGGGCGAATTCACACAGACGCATTGATGCGGGCGGTTCTCGATTCTGATCGCGGGCTCAGACTGCCCGGCCAGCGTGTCAGTCACGTATTTGTGGTCGATATCCCGACCTATCCGAAACTGTTGGCGATTACAGATGCGGCGATAAACATTTCTCCGGACCTAAACGCGAAGGCGCAAATTCTTCAGAACGCCATCTCGCTCTTTCATCTCCTTGGCGTCGCTAGACCCAAGGTCGCAGTGCTCTCGGCTGTTGAAACGGTGAATCCGGCGATTGTATCGACGGTGGACGCGGCTTGCCTCGCGTTGATGGCAAGACGGGGGCAAATCTCTGGCGCTGTCATTGATGGCCCCATGGCCTTTGATAATGCGATCTCGAGTGACGCTGCAAAGGTGAAGGGGATCGTGTCCGAGGTCGCGGGAGATGTCGATATTCTCCTCGTTCCCGATCTCATATCCGGCAACATCTTGGCCAAGAATCTAGAATATCTGGCAGGCGCCACGGCGGCGGGTATCGTATTGGGATTGTCCGCGCCGGTCGTCCTAAGTTCGCGTGCCGATCCGACCCAGGCGCGCTTGGCGGCAATGGCGCTTGCCGTCCTAATGCATCAGTCATCGGCGGCTCAACGACAACAAGGGCGCGAGGAAGAGCTCGAGTCTGCGATTCACTGTGCAGCCCAACCCGAAAGCGCCTGTTGTCCTATTGGAGCGTGAACGATGTGTGCGACCATGAACAAAATGAAGAATGGCCTGGAGTGTGAGGCGCCTGATCTCAAGTATGCCCCCAAAACCCACCCTTCGTTGGACCAACCGCTGAATGCTGCGCTTGGGCGGGTAACCGGTGGGATCAGCCCTACAGCTCTCTCTCAGGCGTACATCGATTGGGCTCAACATCTCCTTATGTCGCCGGACAAGCAGATTGAACTTGTGCTCAAGGCACAACGAAAGTTTTTGCGGTATATCGAATTCAGCCATAGTGCCTGTTGCGACCCTCAATGCGCACCATGCATCGCTCCCTTGCCTCATGACAAGCGGTTCGCGGCCGAGGAATGGCAGGATTGGCCTTATCGGCTTTCCTACCAAGGGTTCCTTCTTACCCAGCAGTGGTGGCACAACGCCACGACCCAGGTTCCCGGCGTCTCTAAACATCATGAACAGGTAGTTTCCTTCGTCGCCCGCCAACTACTTGACGTTGTTTCGCCGGCGAATTACCCGGCGACCAATCCGGAGTTTCGAAAGGCGACGCTGGAAAGCAGCGGTCAAAACCTGGTTCAGGGGGCGCTGAATTTTGTAGAGGATTGGAAACTTGCCCTTCAGGGTGAACGCCCGTCCGCGGCAAAGCAGTTCCAGATTGGGCGCAATCTGGCAGTCACGCCAGGAAAGGTCATTTTCCGCAACGAATTGATTGAACTTATCCAATACACGCCAGCATCCGGAAAGGTTTATCCAGAGCCGATCCTGATCACACCGGCTTGGATAATGAAGTACTACATCCTCGACCTCAGCCCTGAAAATTCACTGGTCAGGTTTCTTGTCGAGCAGGGACACACGGTATTCATCATCTCCTGGAAGAACCCGTCGGTGGAGGACCGCGAGCTCAGTCTGGAAGATTACCGTTTATTTGGTGTGATGGCGGCGCTTGATGCGATCTCTGCGATCATGCCTGGGAGGGGCATCCACGGCGTCGGATATTGTCTCGGCGGCACTCTTATGGCTATCGCGGCTGCGTGGATGGCCCGTGAGGATGATCGTCGTTTGGTATCCTTGACATTATTCGCCGCGCAAACCGACTTTACCGAGGCTGGCGAACTTATGCTGTTTATCGATGAGGCTCAGGTCAACTTTCTCGAGAATATTATGGCAGAGACAGGATACCTGGACACCAAGCAAATGGCTGGCGCTTTTCAGCTCCTGCGCTCCAACGACCTTATATGGTCAAGCATGGTGAACGCATACCTGTTCGGCGAACGACTGCCTATGATTGACCTGATGGCCTGGAACGCAGATGCAACACGGATGCCGTCGAAAATGCATTCGGAGTATCTCCGTAAGCTCTTCCTGAATAATGACCTTGCCGACGAGCGCTATGTCATCGACGGTCGAGCAATCTCATTGCGGGACATCCGTATTCCGATTTTTGCGGTCAGTACTTTGTCCGATCATATCGCTCCGTGGCGCTCCGTATATAAAATCCATGCTCAGACCAACGCCGATGTCACCTTTGTTCTATCTACTGGTGGTCACAATGCCGGCGTCGTTAATCCGCCAGGCAACGCGAAGCGATCCCACCAAATCGCCGCTCACGATGATCTCGAAGCCTATCTCGATCCTGATTCCTGGCAGTCACAGGCGGACAATCATGAAGGATCTTGGTGGCCCTGTTGGCGGAAGTGGCTTGCGACGAATTCGGGAGTACTGGTCGACCCGCCTCGAATGGGGGCTGCGCGGAAAGGCTATAAACCGCTCTGCGATGCCCCTGGGACATATGTCTATATGCAGTGAATTGATGGCGACGTGAGATTGGTTCACTCGCTCGAACTGCAGGAGGAGTATCAGAGAATGGAAGTCATAGATTTGAATGGCCGGAAAGGACTGGTCGTTGGTATTGCCAACGAGCACAGCCTTGCTTGGTCGGCGGCGCAGCGTTTCCGGAATGCCGGCGCCGAACTGGCGATCTCCTACCTGAACGACAAGGCGATGCCGTTTGTTGAGCCGCTTGCCCGCGAAATCGAAACCCCGGTTTTCCTTCCCTGTGACGTCTCCGTCCCCGGGCAGTTGGAAAAGTTGTTTGACACGATAGCGGAAAAATGGGGTCGACTGGATTTTCTTCTGCATTCGATCGCTTGGGCCCGGAAAGAGGATCTGCATGGCAGGCTGACCGACTGTTCGAGCGATGGGTTCGCTGAATCAATGTTGATATCTTGTCATTCCTTTATCCGCATGGCCAAGCTTGCCGAGCCATTGATGCAAGAGGGCGGCAGCCTGATGACTCTAAGCTACTACGGTGCTGAGAAGGTGGTTGATCACTACAATGTCATGGGGCCTGTGAAGGCTGCTCTCGAAGCATCAGTTCGGTACTTGGCACATGAACTCGGACGCTCTTCCATTAGAGTGAACGCCATCTCGGCGGGCGCTGTGGCAACACGCGCTGCTTCCGGGATTGAGCATTTCGACGAACTCCTGAATGAAACGGTGCGAAAGGCGCCGCTTCGGAGAACCGTCGAATCCTGTGAAGTTGGACGCGCCGCATTGATGTTGGCGAGCGATTATTCTTCCGCCATTACAGGTGAAACGCTCCACGTCGACGCCGGATTTCATATTGAGGGCATGGTTTTTCATTGAGATTTGGTCGCGGGGCTGTTTGCGACCGAGGCAGAAAATTTTGACTTGACCCTCCTGCTGCCGGAGCTCTCATACAAAGATTTATTCGGTTTTGAGCGAATGGAGAGGGTTATGTTTCAGCAATCGATCAGTCGAGTTTCGGAGGCCCGCGCAACAGGATTGGGTTTTCTTATCATGGCGGCCTATTTCGCGATGGCTGCGCTTTCCTCGGCCTCAGCCGGAGAACGGAATGTGGTTTTTGTCCCCATGGGCGGCAACAATGAAATCGCGGTTATCGATGTCGATACAAACAAGGTCGTCGAGCGCATCACCGGCGTACCGGCTGTCCACGGGCTTGCCAAGACGCCCGACGGGAAGCTCCTTATCGCCGGCAGCTTCACGGAGGTCGAACCCGGCGCCACAATACCTGAACGGCCTGCGGGTGTGTCGGCGGAAGACCATGCCGCGCATCACGCGAAACCAGCAAGCCGACCGGTGGCGAAGAGCGCCGTCATAAGCCGCGTAAACTTCATCAAGGTTAAGGATCGTTCCGTGGTTCGTCGGGTTGACGTTCCGGGTGGGGTTCATCATGTTGCCGCGTCGCCCAATGGTTCCTACGCCGCTGTGACCCATCCCAATCAGGACGCGGTGTCCGTGATCGATATTCGGACGTTCACGGTCGTTGCGACCGTCAAGACCGGGGCCGTGCCCAATTATGCCGCCTTTTCTCAGGACGGAGCCCGCCTTTACGTCAGCGATTCCGGTGACAACTCCGTCAGCATTGTGCGCACGGCCAACTGGCGGGTTTCCGACAGGGTGAAGGTTGGAGAAGCCCCGGAGCACCTCGTTGTTCGAGATGATCTCGGAAAGATGTTCGTCAACAACGTTGGCGACGGCACTGTGTCGGTCATTGACCTTAAGCACCTTGCCGTTGCCAAGGTTTTAAAGGGCGGTGAGGATCCGCACGGCATCGACGTGTCTGAGGACGGCCGGACGCTTTTTGTGAGCGCCAAGGGCGCGGACAAGCTCATTGCGATCGATCTGAGTTCCGGTGACCGGCGCGAACTGACGTTGGCACCGCAACCCTACCATCTGGCGGTGATCAAGGGCCAAGGCGTGATCTATGTCTCGAGCGTCGAACTGCCGAAGCTATGGGTTGTCGATGCGAAGACCCTGAAACTGACCGGCACGATCGACGTCGGCGGCAAGGGACATCAGTTAGTTCAGTAGTGGGCTTCAGTTGGAGGGCGATAAAATGGCTGAAAGACATTCCAACGGCATATTGAGCGGGTTGTTTTCGCGAAGCGGCTTGGTCCTTGCTGGGTTTCTCGGTGTTGCCGGATACTTTCTCTGGACCGAGCATCAGGCGCACGTGGCCAGTGCGTTACCGTATCTTCCATGGCTTCTTATTCTTCTGTGTCCCTTGATGCACCTCTTTATGCACCACGGGCACGATGGCCATGGCGGCCACAAGGGGCACGAAGGCCACCAATCGGAAGGGAAGACCGAGGGCGGTCGGGACGAAGGCAATAATCGTGGAGGACCAAGCGCATGAGCGAGACAACTAACGCATACGGTCTTTGGTCCCTTGTGATCATTAACTCCGCAGTATTTATCATGTTTGCTTTCAGTTTCTTCAAGCCACAGACGGCAACGGACTGGCGGTCCTTCGGGGCGTTCAGCGCGTTCCTGGTCGCGTTGTTCACTGAGATGTATGGCTTTCCGCTGACCATCTACCTTCTATCGGGCTGGCTTCAGAGCAATTATCCGGGGATCGACTGGTTAGCTCATGATTCGGGCCACCTGCCCGAGATGATCTTCGGCTGGCAGGGCAACCCGCATTTCGGTCCATTCCATATTCTGAGCTTCGCGTTCATCCTGGCGGGATTCGCGCTGATTTCGTCCGCCTGGCGCGTTCTTTACCAGGCGCAGAAATCCGGCACGCTGGCGAGGACGGGCGCTTATGCGAAGGTCCGTCACCCGCAGTACGTTGGATTTATCGCCATTATGATCGGATTCCTTTTTCAGTGGCCGACGGTTCTGACGCTGGCGATGTTCCCGGTCCTCGTCTGGATGTACGTCCGGCTGGCATATGCGGAGGAACAGACAGCGCTGAAGGAGTTCGGCGCTGAATACGAAGACTACCGGTCCAGGGTTCCGGCGTTTATCCCTCGGTTTGGGGACTTGGTCGATACGACGACATAACCGCATCCGGGGTTAACGACCAAGCTAAGTGAGCAGGTTGTTTCACGATGATGAAATCAGAAGGACATATTGAAAGCCTCAGGATTGACGAGCGGTCGAGACGCGATTTTCTGATCGTCTCAACATCGACGCTCGCAGCTACCGGCGTGGCTTTGTCGGTTTGGCCGTTGATCGACAGCCTTAATCCGGCATCCGACACGCTCGCGCTCGCATCGACAGACTTGAACCTGCAGCCTATTGAGCGCGGCCAGCGGATTACGGTTGTTTGGCAAGGCAAGCCGGTATTTGTGGATCGTCGTACTCCGGAGGCCGTTACAAAAGCGAAGGCAGATGATGGCGCGGCCTTGCCGGATCCGGAGAAGGATGCGGACCGGGTCCAAAGGGAAGAGTGGTTAATTGTCGTTGGGATTTGCACACATCTGGGCTGCATTCCCCTTGGTCAGCGAGAAGGGAGCCGGCGAGGTGATTTCGGCGGCTGGTTTTGCCCCTGTCATGGGTCTCACTACGACACCTCCGGCCGCATCAGGAAAGGGCCGGCGCCGCGCAATCTGGTCGTGCCGCCATATGCTTTCCCCAACCCTGAGAAATTGGTTATCGGATGACATTGGAAATGGAAGGATTTGTTATGAGAACAAAGTTGATCGGCGGGGCGCACGCTTTTCGTCGATATGGTCTCGCTTTCCGGATCTTCGTAGTGGCGGCGGTGGCGGTGGCGGTGGTCTCAGTTACGGCGGTATCTAGCGCGCGGGCTGAGATGAGTGCGGACGAAATTCGAAATAAAGTCGCCGCTGACTACGGTGTTACGGTTCTGAAAATAACACCTGTGGAGAGCGCGTCAGGCACTCGTTATGCCGTGACCGTGATGGCTCCTGGCGGCAACCGGAACCATGCGTTTCAAGTCAACACCATCGTGGTTGATGGTGGAACCGGCAAACCGGTGATTCTGTATGGCCATACCGGCGGGCAACAGCAATCGGCGGCGCCGTCGATTTCACACCGCACGCATCCACGCACGGCTGGGGATGAATAGAATGATCGGGCAGAGCTGTTGAACACCAGAGAAGTCGTCGCCGTGGAGGTGGAGTAGTGAAGATCATGGACAAGGTGCCCGCCATCTTTGTGAGTGCGTTTGTCATAGGCGGCATTGCCATCATCGGTTGGACGATTTTCTCCATGGAACGGGCAGACACAGTTGTTTCGGTGAAGGTGCCCACGCTGTCGCAGCCGGCGAAGGCCGGCAAGGCGGCGTTCGATGCGACCTGCGCTCAGTGCCACGGTGCTAACGCCGCCGGATCTGACAAGGGGCCGCCTCTGGTGCATGACATCTACAATCCGGGCCATCATGCAGACTATGCGTTCGTGCTCGCGGCCCAGCGGGGCGTGCGGCAACATCATTGGCCGTTCGGTGACATGCCGCCGCAGCCACAGGTGAGCGAGGCGGATATCGGGGCCATTGTCCGCTACATTCGCGAGTTGCAGACCGCTAACGGAATTGGATACCGGCCACACAACATGTGAAGTGGCCGTGTGCATTCCTCCAACCTCTGTTTCTGAGAGAATAAATGAAAAGCCTGCTTCGCAGTGATCAAGGTGCCGGCATCGTCATGCTTGCATTCATGGCGCTTGCTTTGGTCGCTGCCAATTCACCCCTCGCAGCATTGTATCAGGCCGTCCATCACACGCCGGTCCACTTGCGCATTGGCGAACTCCTCATCGAAGGCCCAATGGTTTACTGGATTAATCAGGGCCTCATGGTGATCTTTTTTGTCATCATCGGTTTCGAAATCAAACAGCAGGTTCTCGAAGGGCAGCTCAACACCTTGCGGAGTGCGGCGCTACCAGCTTTCGCGGCGCTGGGAGGCATGGCGGTGCCCGCGATCGTCTATGCGTCTTTCAATCAGGGTGACGCTGTGGGCATACGTGGTTGGGCGGTGCCGACTGCGACCGACATTGTGCTCGCTCTAAGCATTCTCTCGCTGATGGGGCCGCGTGTGCCGATTGGACTGAAAGTCTTTCTGACGGCTCTCGCCGTGTTCGATGACATCGGGGCGGTCATCATCATCGGTGTATTTTATGGTGAGCATTTTTCCCCGGTACCGGCGGTGGTCGGGTTGGCTGCGATTGTCGGGCTGTTCGCACTTAATCGCTGGAAGGTTACTAACCCTGTTGCATACATCATCGTCGGAGCGGTTCTGTGGGTAGGCATGTTGAAAGCGGGTGTCGAGGCTGCTCTTGCAGGGGTTATAATTGCGGCCGCCGTTCCCATGCACGGAGACCGGACAAAGTCCAAATCCCCTCTGCGTTCCGCTGAAAACACCCTCCATTTGTGGAGCTCCCTGCTCGTCGTTCCCTTATTCGTGTTTTTCAATTCCGGCGTGGTTTTGGACGAGAAGGCATTTTCCAGCAGCAGCGAAGGGGTTTGGCTTGGGATCGTCCTGGGGTTGTTCCTAGGGAAACAGGTCGGCATATTCGGTGCAGCATTTCTCGCGGTTCGTTCTGGTCTTTGCCGTTTGCCGGAACGTGTTAACTGGATGCAGGTATTCGGTGTTTCGATTCTTGCGGGGATCGGATTCACCATGAGCTTGTTTATCGCCACACGGGCATTTCCGGACCCGGCGGTGCTGTCGTCAGCGAAACTTGCGGTTCTATCCGGGTCGCTGTTGTCCGCCGTGATTGGTGTTCTGGTTCTTCAGTATGCGACTATCGGGTCCGGAACGATCACGCATGATTGATATTTTTCGGAATACTTGGTGTTGACCCTCCTCCTACAGGATGCTTCAGGATTTTCATCAGTCTTTGGGAAGGAGATGTAAAATGACATCCAAGTTGGCGATCGCCTCCATCTTTGTTGCCGCACCTATCCTGGCGGCCTGCGCGAGCTTCGGGCCGGGGAAACTCTTTGAAAAGGCCGTTCTGGTACCTGTCGGCAACTCGTCCGTAGCGGAAGTCGACCAGTTGCAGGCGTGGCAGACGGAAGATGGCTACGTGCTGACCGGAAGGTTGATGCAGTTCGGAAGCGCAGGGCTCCGCCGAGGGCATATTCATGTCCGAGCCACCGATAGCGGTGCCGAGCCCGACGCGAGTTGGGCGGCCTTCACGGATCGGGGAAGAAGGATCACGACGGCACTTAAGGTCTCGCGGTTCAGCGTAAATCTCGGGAAGACAGTACCGCCGGATAGCAAACTCGAAGTGCGCTACCATGGCGGTGCCCATTCATGACGGCAAAACCGGGATAAAGCGATATGACCGATCCGCACGGCCACGAAGGGCACGGCAGTCACGATCGCTCGGCCAAATATCAAGAGAACAGCCTGTCGCTGACCGGTGCCGTTTCCTTGGGAACAGGCGTCATGATCGGTGCTGGGATTTTCGCGCTGACCGGCCAGGTCGCCGAACTCGCAGGCGAATGGTTCCCTTTCGCCTTTCTCGCGGCGGCGATCATCGTAGGATTTAGCGCCTATTCTTACGTCAAGATGTCGAATGCCTATCCGTCGGCTGGTGGCATCGCCATGTTCCTGGAGAAAGCCTACGGCAAGACCATGATGACCGGCGCCTGCGGGCTCCTGATGTATTTCTCCATGGTTATCAACGAGAGCTTGGTTGCACGGACATTCGGCACCTACACGCTGCAACTGTTTGACGTCGATGCAGACAAAAATTGGTTGGTACCTGCAATGGGGATCGGACTGCTGACTTTTGCCTTCTTTGTGAACGTTCTCAGCAACCGCTTTATCCAGACATTTTCCTTCGTCATGGCATTTCTCAAGATCGGCGGGATTGCCGTGTTCGCCGTGGGCGGGCTTTGGCTCACCGGGTTCACGTTCAAGAGCGTCTCTGTCGATCCGGCAACGACCAGCGCCGGCGGCTTCCTCGGCGCCACGGCCCTGGCGATCCTTGCCTACAAGGGGTTCACAACGATCACAAATAGTGGTGGGGAGATTGTCGAGCCGAACAAGAACGTCGGCCGCGCCATCATCGTCTCCATTGTCATCTGCGTCGTCATCTATTTCCTGGTGGCACTTGCGGTTGGGGGGAATTTGACCATTGAGGAGATCGTTCGTGCGCGCGACTTCGCTTTGGCTGAGGCCGCGCGTCCTGCCTTCGGAAAAACGGGTCTATGGTTTACGGTTGCTTTCGCCATTATCGCGACGGTATCGGGCGTGATCGCCAGCGTTTTCGCAGTCTCGCGTATGCTCGCAATGCTGACCGATATGAAGCTGGTGCCACACAGCCATTTCGGCATGCCGGGGGATATCCAGAGGCACACCCTCGTCTACACCATCGTACTGGCGATGCTTTTGACCGCGTTCTTTGACCTCGGCCGCATCGCTGCGCTGGGTGCTATCTTCTACATCGTTATGGACATCGTCGTTCATTGGGGCGTTCTGCGCCATTTGCGCAAGGAAGTGAACGCCTCGGCGACAGTGCTTATCATCGCCATTGTCATGGATGTCGTCGTGCTCGGTGCGCTGTTGGTGATCAAGGCGCAGTCCGACATGACGGTGATCTATTCCGCGGCGGTCGGTATTGCCCTCGTTTTCTTTGGGGAAAAGCTTTTCCTCCGCCGTACCGGCTGAATTCGGTGCGCCTTGGTGCCAGGCGAAATGGCGCTTGAGAGTGAAAATTCTTGCTTGACCCTCCTGTTGCTGGAGGCCTCAAAATTCCATCATCAGTTCAACCGGGGCTCTTGAGCAACGTGAGAGGAATTTAGTGATGGATCAGCATTCCAAACAGGGTGAAGGCGAACGTAAGCAGGTAGAAACCGCTGCGGAGTCCCACAAACTCCAAGGCCACAATTGTTGCTCCGGCCATGGTTCGTGCGGCGGCCATGGGCATCACCATGCGCCGGCTGCGGTGAAAGACCCTGTATGCGGCATGACGGTCGATCCTAACGCGGGAAAACCGCGGTTCGACCATAACGGGTCGACATATCATTTCTGTTCCGAGAAATGTCTCGGTAAGTTCAAGGCTGATCCCGACCATTATCTCTCTGGCGCTCACGAAAAGGCTGCCGAGAATTCCCCCGTTGGCACCAAATACACCTGCCCCATGCATCCCGAAATTGTCCGGGACGCTCCCGGCGATTGCCCCATCTGCGGCATGGCATTGGAGCCCATAGGGGTGCCGACAGGCGAAGAAGGGCCTAATCTTGAACTGATCGACTTCACCCGGCGGTTTTGGGTGGGGGCTATTCTGACCGTGCCGTTGCTGGTCCTGACCATGGGGCCGTTCGTCGGGCTTGGGTTCATCCGTGAGGCGGTCGGCGAACGTGCGGCACTTTGGATCGAGTTGATCCTCGGAACGCCCGTGATTCTTTGGTCCGGCTGGCCATTCTTCGTGCGCGGCGTGAAGTCGGTCGTGAACCGCTCGCTCAACATGTTCACCCTCATCGGTATGGGCGTGGGGGCAGCCTACGTGTTCAGCCTCGTCGCCGTTCTGGCACCCGATATCTTCCCCGATGGTTTCAGGTCCGCGGACGGTCACGTCGGCGTTTATTTCGAGGCTGGTGCGGTTATCGTCGTTTTGGTCCTACTCGGGCAGATGATGGAACTTGGCGCACGTGACCGGACGGGGGCCGCGATCCGGGCGCTTTTGGATATGGCGGCGAAGACGGCCCGCGTTATCCGCGATGACGGCTCGGAAGAAGAAATCCCGCTCGAGGACGTCAAGGTCGGCGACAAGCTGCGCATCCGCCCCGGTGACAAGGTTCCGGTGGACGGCGTCGTCCTGGAAGGCCGCTCAAGCATCGATGAGTCCATGATTTCCGGGGAGCCGGTCCCGGTCGAGAAGACGGAGGGCGATGACCTGACTGGCGCCACCATCAATGGTACGGGCAGTCTGGTCATGGAGGCCAAGCGGGTCGGATCCGATACCATGCTGAGCCAGATCGTTGAGATGGTTGCGAATGCGCAGCGTTCCCGTGCTCCTATTCAAAAGGTCGCTGACTCTGTCGCCGGCATGTTCGTCCCGGTTGTGATCTTGGTCGCGATTGGTGCCTTCATTGCATGGTCCATCTGGGGGCCGGCACCGGCTATGGCGTATGGTTTGGTTTCGGCGGTTGCCGTGTTGATCATCGCCTGTCCTTGTGCGCTGGGCCTAGCGACACCCATGTCGATCATGACGGCAACCGGCCGAGGGGCCCAGGCGGGCGTGCTGATCAAGAACGCGGAAGCCTTGGAACGCTTCGCCAAGGTCGATACGCTGATCGTCGACAAGACCGGCACGTTGACGGTCGGCAAGCCCAAACTGGTCGCCGTTCTTCCCAACGACGGTCATGACGAAGCGGAAGTCTTGCGGCTTGCGGCAAGTTTGGAGCGCGGTTCAGAGCACCCGCTGGCCGAGGCCATCGTATCAGGTGCCGAGGAACGGGGCGTCGAATTCGCCAAGGCAGAGAATTTCGAGGCCGTCACCGGCAAGGGTGTCAAGGGCATCATCGACGGCAAACAGGTCGCGCTGGGCAACGCCAAACTTGCTGCTGACCTTGGTTTGGATGGCGATGCACTCTCTGCCACCGCGGATAGCCGCAGGGATCAAGGCGAAACGGTGATGTTCGTCATTCTCGGGAATGAAATCGCGGGCCTGATCGCCGTCGCCGATCCCGTCAAAGAAACCACCGTCGGCGCGATCAAGGCCCTTCACGCCGAAGGGTTCCGCATCGTTATGGCCACTGGCGACAATGAACGCACGGCGAAGGCCGTGGCCGGCAGACTGGGCATCGACGAGATTCGCGCGGATGTCCTGCCTGAGGATAAGGCGCGGATTATCAAGGATCTCCAAGATCAAGGCCGTAAGGTCGCCATGGCCGGAGACGGTGTCAACGACGCGCCTGCGCTGGCCCAGGCCGATGTCGGTATTGCAATGGGAACCGGCGCCGACGTCGCCATTGAAAGCGCTGGGTTCACCCTGGTTAAGGGAGACCTAAACGGCATTGTCCGTGCCCGCCGTTTGGCACGAGCAACCATGCGCAATATCAAACAGAACCTGTTCTTTGCCTTGGTCTACAACGCGGCCGGCGTGCCGGTGGCGGCGGGGGTTCTCTACCCGTTCTTCGGAATTTTGATCTCGCCGATCTTCGCCGCGGCAGCCATGAGCCTGAGCTCGCTCTCCGTCGTAGGGAACGCGTTGCGTCTTAGGACCGTCTCAATCGAGGAGAAGTGAGATGATGAACGTGGGTCAAGCCGCCGAGGCAAGCGGCATGTCGGTCAAGACCTTGCACTACTATGAGGAAATCGGCCTGGTTGTGCCGAAACGTCAGGAAAACGGCTATCGCGCCTATAGTGAGACGGATGTCCACAAACTGAACTTCATTCATCGGGCGCGCGGCTTGGGATTCACGGTTGAAGCTTGCCGCGAACTGCTCTCGCTCTACGAGGACAGGAGCCGAGCGAGCGCCGATGTCAAGGCGATCGCGGGCCAACACCTTGAAGAAGTCGAAACGAAGATCGAGGAATTGAAAGCCCTTCGGGAAACAATCAAGGACCTGCACGATAAGTGCCGGGGCGACCATCGGCCGGACTGTCCCATCATCAACGGCTTGGCCAGTACGACGCACTGATGAGAAGACTAAAGGTCGTCGTTACCGGCGCGGTATGTGTTGCGGTACTCGGAGCCGGCGTTTGGTTCTGGATGCCAGGTGCGGAGGCGGATATCCGATTGCGTCCGAATGACCCGGAGGTAGTGGCTCATGGTCAGAAGATTTACATGGCCCAATGCGCATCCTGCCACGGCCCGGGGTTGGGGGGGCAAGCCAACTGGCGCGAACGCCTGCCCAACGGACGCCTACCCGCACCGCCTCATGACAAGTCGGGGCATACTTGGCACCACCCGGACGCTCAATTGTTCGATTTGACGAAACGCGGCCCTGCAGCGGTCGTTGGCGGCAGTTACGAAAGCGACATGCCCGCCTATGCCGGCATCCTAAGCGACGAGGACATCGTTGCCGTTCTGTCTTTTATCAAAAGCACTTGGCCGGGAAAAACTCAACGGCGCCACGACGACATAAACATGCGAACCAAAAAGCCGGGTAATTAGTTAAATTAAGGTGTTGACCCTAACCTTAGGGGAGGCTTCAAACTCCGAGCTTGTGCAAGATTGGATTGAGCTAACAATGTTTTGTCTGCACCTTGAAGGAAGCAAACAAAGGACATGGCCATGAAAGAAAAATTGGCGATTTTCGGATCGATTCCCGGAATATTCTGGGGCCTGCCTGCCCTTGCTGATGCAACCGATCGGGGGGGCTACTATTACGGTCATCCCATGTGGTCCGGTGGCTGGGGCGGCATGTTCATGGGCTGGGGCATGATGGCGATTTTTATGATCGCGGTGATCGTCGTCATCCTGTTTGTCGTCAAGGGGCTGACCGGTGGTGACCGCTCATCTTCCGCCCTTGATGTCCTGAACGAACGCTATGCCCGGGGCGAAATCGACGCTGCTGAATATAACGAGCGCAAAAAGAACATTTCAGGAAAGGGATGAGGGCAAATCATCCGAAATCGAAATTTCAACAACCCTCAAACTGATATAGTATTTGTGTGTTCAGAGGAATGATCCAGGCAGTGAACATGAGATGCGGTTTTCTCCGAATATGCAGTTTATTGCTGGCTGTTTCCGTTCTTTTCGCGGGGATGAGTGCCGGTCACGCTGCCGGCTTTCAGGGAGGAGGGCACGTTCATGTTGCGCATTTTAGTGCGGGTGCGAGTGACGGAACCCACCTGAACTCTTCTCCGCAGCACAAAGCTGATTGCGATAAGCCCTCTGAAGAAAAAGCCGGAGCCGGGAACAAGAGTTCTGGCGGAATGGATGGTTGCTGCCACGTTGCCTGTTTCCCATCCGTTGCCGCGCAAGACCTCTCGGACTTGTCCGCTCACGTGTTCGAGGCGGAGAGGCTCGTTCTGCCGCACGATGAAGCGGTCGTTTCCAATAATCCTCAAGAACAATTTAGACCTCCGCGCCCTCGCGGCTGACTTCCATGCGGTCATTCGGGCTGCCGACACGTCAGGCCATCAGGACCGCGTAGCAGGGTAGATGGCGACAGGCCGTCCGAAAATGAATCGAAACGCTGAAATATGCGTGATCGTGCGGCACGGAGTTCTGCCCCGTTCGCCTTCCAAACGCATGGATATAAATTTTCCAGTAAGGCTTGAGCCTTGCTGACCAACAATCAAGGAAACCCAAACTTTGGGACAAGGATATCGAAAATGTTGACCTTAACGACCAATGCGCCCCGTCTTGTGATCACTTCCCTTGCCTTCGCTACTTTCTTGACCTTGACCGCTTCGGCTTGGGCCGGCGCGGGGCACGGTCCGGCGAAGGGGGAGCAGCAAAACCAAGGACACATGATGGGCGCTCAAGGGGGCGATAGTCACGGCCCCGAGGGGCATCACGGTATGGAGATCGGCGCGCCGGGCAAGGCTGCCGACGTGACGCGGACCATCGACGTGACGATGCACGACAATTACTACAAACCGGAACAAATCACCGTTAAGGCGGGAGAGACAATCCGCTTCAAGATCACCAACAAAGGCGAGTTCCTGCACGAATTCGGCCTCGGCACTGCGGTCATGCACAAAGCCCACCAGAAGGAAATGATGAAAATGTGGGAACACGGCATGATCGAAGCTGATCGGATCAACCGCGGAAAAATGATGATGGACCATGGCGATGGGCGCGGGATGAAGCATGATGACCCGAATAGCATCCTGCTGGAGCCGGGAAAATCCGGCGAGGTGATTTGGAAGTTCTCCAAGCCGGTGGATCTGGAATTTGCTTGCAACATTCCAGGGCATTACGAGTCCGGGATGATGGGCCCCATCAAATTCAAGTAAAGATCGAAGGACAGGAGAATCCGATGATAACCATTACACGCCAATATGTTGTCGGTGCCGTGATGGGCTTAGGGCTGGTAGCCGCTCTGGGGAGCGGCTCCGCCCAAGCCGGCGAGTACAACATTACTATCGATCCGGTAACCATCGACACAGGCGACTTCACGCGATCCGGGGTGGGGTTCAACGGCGCCTCGCCGGGGCCGGTGTTACGGTTCAAGGAAGGTGAAAACGTTACCATTAACGTGACCAACAATCTGTCCGAGGATTCGTCAATCCACTGGCATGGATTAATCCTGCCGTTCCAGCAGGACGGCGTGCCTAACATCAGTTATCCAGGGATCAAGTCAGGCGAGACTTTCACCTATAATTTCCCGATCAAGCAATCCGGCACCTATTGGTTCCACAGTCATTCTGGATTTCAGGAACCGGATGGCGCCTATGGCGCCATCGTCATCGAACCCAAAGAACGCGAGCCTTACCGCTACGACCGTGAATACGTGGTTCAGCTCGCCGACGCCCATCCGCATTCGGGCAATCGTATCATGCGAAACCTGAAGATGATGGCGGACTACTACAACCGTAAACAGCAAACGGTGTTCGACTTTTTCAAGGACAGTGAAAAGATGGGTTTGGGAGCGGCGTTGTCGGATCGCATGGCTTGGGGCGACATGCGGATGATGGCCACGGACATCGAGGATCTTCAGGGGTTTACACCGCTGATCAATGGCAAGGGTCCCGACCAGAATTGGACGGGCCTTTTTAAGCCAGGCGAACGCGTCCGCCTTCGCTTCATTAATTCATCGGCGATGACATATTTCGATATTCGTATCCCCGGCTTGAAGATGACCGTGGTGCAGGCCGACGGCAATAACGTACAACCTGTGTCTGTCGACGAATTCCGCATCGCCGTGGCCGAAACTTATGATGTCATCGTTCGGCCAGCGGAAGACAAAGCCTATACCATCTTCGCAGAGTCCATGGGGCGCACCGCCTATGCGCGTGGCACCCTTGCGCCTCGTGAGGGATTGACTGCCGAAGTGCCGGACCTGCGGAAGTCCCCACTTCTTACCATGGCGGACATGGGGATGTCGCACGGTATGGATCACGGAGCGATGGCCATGGGAAGCGCAACGCACGAAATGCCGGATGGCAGTTCGATGAGTGGTGCGGCCCATGATGCTCATAGCAGCACAACCCATAAAATGCCGGACGGAAGCGAAATGAAAGGCGCTGGCCACGCGGTGCCCGACGGATCACAAATGCAAGGTGCTGAGCACCAAGGTATGGCGCAGGGTGGCAGGCATCAAATGTCCGACGACGCCATGATGAAGGGCATGGACCATTCAGCCCAGGGTGCCATGGCACAGAGCGGCATGGATCATTCCATGCACGGCGGCATGGCCAAGGAAGCCGATTCTTTCTATGCATTCAACAGCGGTTTGATGCCGAGCGCGGCGAACGGCGGAAAATTTCTTTCCTACAATGATTTGAAAGCGCAGAAACCGCTCTATAAACAGCGTCCGCCGACGCGCGAGATCGAACTGCGTCTGACCGGCAACATGGAGCGCTACATCTGGTCCATTAACGGCGTGAAGTTCAAGGATGCCGAGCCCATCCGCCTGAAGTACGGGGAGCGGGTTCGATTCAAGTTCGTCAATGAAACCATGATGACCCATCCCATGCATCTCCACGGCATGTGGTCGATTCTGGACAATGGCAACGGCAAATGGAACCCGATCAAGCACGTTGTCAGCGTGTCTCCGGGGACTACGGTCTATATGGAGACTGAGGTCGATGCGCCCGGCCAATGGGCGTTCCATTGCCATCTCTCCTATCACGCCGACACGGGCATGTTCCGCAAAGTCGTGGTCGAGGGTGGTCCCAAAGAACAGGCCGACGCGTCGGCCGTCCGGCACGAAGGGCATTGATCATGACGCTGCAGAAAATTCTCGCCGGGCTTGTTGCGCCAGCCCTTGTGATATCGGTCTTGTCAGCCACGCCCGTTCAAGCAGAGCCTCTGATCTGGGGCATTCAGGCGGAACAGACTGAATTCCGGTATGGCAAGGATACGGACGTGTTCGCCTGGAACTTCGATGCCTTGGTCGGCAGTGATGAATTGAAACTCGTGTGGCGCTCCGAGGGTGAATTCGCGACCAAGAATGATAATTTTGAACGGTTGGAGAACCAGCTCCGGGCGCAGGTCCCGATCTCGACTTTCTTCGATGCGGTGGGCGGTGTTCGCTTCTCAAGCCCATCCTCCGGCAACCGTTTCGATGGGGTTATCGGACTACACGGATTGGCTCCGCAGTTCTTTGAAGTGGATGCCGATCTATTCGTTGGCGAGTATCCGTCAGCGAGGCTTGACGTGGATTACGAAGTTCTACTTACGAACCGCCTTATTGCGACACCAACCATCGAATTGAATCTACCGTTCACGGACGATACAAAATATGGCAAAGCGGCGTTTGGTCCCAGTTTGGAAGTTGGGTTGCGTCTTAGCTATGACGTCGTAGACCGTTTGTTGTCACCCTATATCGGGATTCATTACGAACGGTCGTTCGGCGGAACGGCGAATATCAAGCGTAGCGAAGGCGAAGATGCAGGTGCCGTATTTTTCTTGGTTGGGGCGAAGATGATATTCTAACCCCTTATCGTTTTCTCCCCAACCTGGCCCCTGGTGTCCTCGAGAGAGAGCATCAGGGGCCGCTCTTTATCATCAGCCAGAGTCTAGGGGGATGTTATAGAATTGGGGAAGATTCTCAGTTCGGTAAGGAAGGCGAAATTGGACATCAAATCCTTTCATGTTTCCCGTCGACACGTCCTGGGTGGGATTGCTGGAGCAGTTGCGGTTGGCGCTTTTCGGCAAAGCTTGGCGGCGATGCCGTCGCCCTCGTTGGTTCTACGTCCCAGCCCGGGTCGAAGCATGCTGACTGAGAACGGTGAACCGACGGCGGTCTGGAGCTATGGTGATACGGTTCCCGGACCGCTGATCCGTGTCCGTCAGGGCGAGCGCGTAAACGTTCGTCTGGAAAACGGTCTGAGTCAGCCGACGTCGGTCCATTGGCATGGCATCCGTATCGAAAATTCGATGGACGGCGTTGCTGGGATAACACAGGACCCTGTCCCACCGGGCGGCGAATTCGATTACTCCTTCGTTGTGCCGGACGCCGGCACCTATTGGTACCACCCTCATTTCCGATCTTGGGAGCAGTTGGCCAGAGGTCTATACGGCGTTTTGATCATCGACGAAGCCGATCCCCCCAAGGTCGATCATGACCTTGTTTTCTGCGCCGACGACTGGCGAATGACCAAGAATAATCAGATAGACGCGCAAAGCTTCGGACAACTCCACGACTGGGCACATGCCGGCCGGTTGGGGAATTGGCTGACGGTGAACGGCCAGATGGGCATGGAGTACTCCGCCAGGCCAGGGGCAAGGGTACGGCTGCGGATGCTGAACGTTGCCAACGCGCGCATCCTTGCGTTCAATCTGGGCAGCCTGCCTGCCCGCGTCGTCGCAATCGACGGCCAGCCAATCGTCAGTCCAGCTGAGCCTGGGAATAGATTGATTTTGGCTCCGGGGCAGCGGGCCGATGTGATCCTCGATCTGCCGGGGCCGGGGCCGGGCACCTACGTCATCCAGGAAGTGTCGGGCGCGGAGCCAATCGAGGCTGCTCGTATCGTTACGCAAGGCGTCGCGGTTGCGGCCCCTCGACCGGCCCTGGACGCTGTTGCCTTGCTGCCCAATCCAGTGCCGGAAGATTTTGCATTTGAGGACGCGGTTGTCGTGCCGTTGCGGATGGAGGGCGGCGCCATGGGGCGGATGGAAGGTGCAACCTACAAAGGCGCCTATTACGGCATCCGCGACCTTGTGGGAAAGAACCAGGCGTGGGCATTCAACGGCATTGCTGGGCTCCCTGAAAAGCCTTTGGCATCGGTCGCCAAAGGGCGAACGATTGTTGTCGATATGATCAACGATACTCGCTGGCCGCATGCCATGCACCTCCACGGCCATCATTTCCGTGTCATCGCCCGCAACGGTAAGGCCGTAACCGGCACCCCCTGGCGGGATACGGAACTGGTCGACGCTGGGGAACGCGTCCGCATTGCTTTCGTGGCGAACAATCCGGGAAAGTGGGTGTTTCATTGCCATATGCTTGAGCATCAGGCGGCGGGCATGATCACCTGGCTTCAAGTTGTTGATGGGTGAAGCTCAACGGCAAATCCTTCACTCCTCTAAAGAGATGCGTTTAAAAGTCGGCTTATCATGTCATCTGACGACAATTCACATTCGGCACCTCCGGTTGAGGATCATCCCGTTCCGAAAAACGGGATGGCGGGCGATGGTCCCCGTGACCGCAAGCGCACCAAAATTCTTCTTACCGTTCTTATTCTTGTCGGCCTTGTCGCGGCTTATGGTGCGCTCTCGTGGAGTGGCGCGCTCGACGAAATGATGAACAGTGAGACGCTTCGGAAGCATGTCGAAAACCTCGGTCTCTTCGGTCCTCTCGGCGTCGTCATTTTGATGTCCTTGGCGATTGTGTTGAATCCAATCCCAAGCGCGCCCATTGCGTTGGCCGCCGGAGCGGCCTATGGCCATTTCTGGGGAACGGTGTATGTAGCGATCGGTGCGGAGATAGGAGCTTTGATCGCGTTTGGCATTGCTCGCCTAGTTGGATACGACGTCTTGCGTCGTTGGTTGGGCCGCGGCCTATCATTGGGAGTTTTCGGCTCTCAGAATGCATTGATGGCTGTCGTCTTTCTAAGCCGCTTGTTGCCCTTCATCTCGTTTGACCTGGTTAGTTATGCGGCGGGCCTCACGCCCCTCAAATGGTGGCGGTTCGCGGTCGCGACACTGGCCGGGATCATTCCGGCAAGCTTCTTGCTCGCCCATTTCGGTGGGGAAATGGCATCTCTCGATAGTGAGCGGGTTGTAGAAGCGGTTGTCGCCCTTGGTGCCCTCACAGGCCTTCCGATCGCGGGAAAACTGATTTGGGACCGTGTTCGGAAGAAGGCCGTTCGAACAGAGGACAACGGATGATCAGCAGGGCAGGGTGACGGTCACGGTCAACCCGGACGGCGTTTGATTGTGCAGTTCGACAGTACCGCCGTGATTCTCGATGATCGTTTTCGCTAAGCTGAGGCCCAGGCCCGTGCCTTCGGTGTTTTCCGAACGGGATCGATCACAGCGATAAAACGGTTCGAACACGCGCTCGATCTCCTCACTGGGTATGCCTGGACCGTCGTCCTTTATGCGGACAGATATCCGACCGTCTATACGTTCAAGAAATACCCGAACGCGATGTCCATAGCGAAGACCGTTGTCAATCAGGTTGCTCAATGCCCGGCGCAAGGCCACGGGCTGTCCATGGATGATGATTTTCCCGGAAAGCGGCATGGCGGTCACGTCATAACCTATGTCTGAAGCATCATCGCAAATGGCCTGGATCAAGGCTCCCAGGTCAATGTCCTGCCTGTCTTCCAAATCAAATGCCTGCCGCGCCAGACCCAGGGTTGCCGAAACGATGGATTCCATTTCCGAAATTGACGAAAGGAGTTTCGTCTTTTCTTCGGACGAGGGCAGAGCCTCGGTCCGGAGTTTGATCAAAGACAGTGGGGTCCGCAGGTCGTGGGACAGAGCACCCATCATTTCCGTCCTGCTTCGGATCATGCTTCTGACCTGATCCTGCATGTCGTTAAAAGCTGCGGTGACGTCTCGTACTTCCGCTGCGCCTTTGTCCGGCATTGGCGGCGCATGAATATCGGATGCAAACCGACGTGCGGCTCGGGCAAATTCATCCAAAGGAGAGAGCATGCGACGGACGGCCCAGATTGAGAGCAAAATGATCGTGATGGTCATGACGCCCACGGTAGTTAATGACGGGCTCCAGAGTTCTGCGGGGAATTCGGGAATGACATATGCCATATTCAGCCAGCTTCCGTCCTCCAGGGGGACGGACACCCTTGCGTTCAAGTGAACTGGAAGGCCGTAAACTGTTCGAAGTACGTGTAGGAACAGTTCGTTAGCCGTGTCTCTGTGCAGAGAAGCGGACACAGGTGGTTGTTCGCTCAAACTGATACGTACATTGCCCATCTCTCCTGCATGCCCCTCCCGCTTCAGATGCTCCCGGAAGACTTGGTCATACGGGGGGCGGTAGGGTTCGTTGGAGAAAATCGGCTTTTCACTAAGCGACGAACGGAGGTGTGGTTCGTTCAGTGTTCTTACGATGTCAAACCGCCACGCGGGGTTCGAGGACGCGACAGTGTGCGTGACATGAGAAAAGGTTTGCGCCGTCGTGCGTAGACTCAAATGAATGAGCGCGTCGAGACGATCTCTCGAGTAATGGAACAGCCCGGCAAGGTAGGCGACTGTGAGTCCGAGGACGACGATGATGACGGTCTGCGTCGTCAGAGATCGGATGCGCATGGCGCTATTCCCGCGTTACTTCAGCCGAGAGCACATATCCTCCTCCCCAGACGGTCTTGATGATTATGGGGCTCTTGGGATCTTGTTCGATTTTTCGTCTTAGCCGACTGACCTGCGTATCGATACTCCGATCGAAAGCGACCGTGTCACGCCCGCGTGCCAGATCCAATAATTGTTCGCGTGAGAGTACGCGGTTGGGACGCTGGACAAATACGTGGAGTAGCTCGAACTCACCTGTGCTCAGTGGTACGATTACGTTGTCACTCGCGATTAACTCGCGGCGGTCCGGGTCGAGGCGCCAGGTGTTGAACCTGTATATTTTGCCCGTCTCGTTTGACGGTGAACTCGTTTCTCGTTCCGTCCTGCGGAGAACGGCCTGAACGCGCGCGATGAGTTCAAGGGTGCTGAACGGTTTGGCCAGATAGTCGTCCGCACCCATTTTTAGGCCCAGCACTCGGTCCAATTCCTCGCCTTTGGCGCTTATTATAATCACCGGCGTCGTGGCTTTGGTGCGGAGGTCACGGCAAAGGGTTAATCCGTCATCGCCTGGCAACATGACATCGAGAATGACCAAGTCTACCCTTTCGTTCTCCAGGGCCCTGTTCATTTCCTTTCCGTCTCCTGCCAAGGAAACACGGTAGCCTTCTTTCTGAAGCGCCTTGGAGACGAGTTCCCGCATTTCGCGGTTGTCCTCGACGATGAGGATTTTCGGTGTGATTTCCATGTTCGGTCCTGCTGACATCGCGGTAGGCGGGAATGTCCAATAATCATCGTTGCGTGATTTGTGGAGGCTCCGGTAACCGGAGGGTCAATAGTGTCTAGTCGGATGGTGGATGATTTTGTCCAGGGATGTATCGCAGGGCGACGAAAAGAATGTGACAAGATGTTGCAGAACCGTGTTCTGAAATATTTCGTCACAAAAAATCGCTAATCGGAAAAACTTCAGTCGTATTTCCCGGCCCTAGTGCTCCTCTGTTCAAAATCTCTAACGAGGAGGCTTCTAAATTGAAGAAATTCACAGATACTGTTTTGAAATCGTGTGCGCCGCTTTCGGTCGCGGGGGCTGCGCTATTCGCATTTTCCGCGCCTGCGGAAGCTGGCTCGATCAAGAATGGCAACGCCACCGACCTCATAGTTTACGGTCAGGTCAACCGTACCTTCATGGTTTTCGATGACGGCGATGAAACCGGATACCGCAATATGGACGGTGACGCCGGCTCAACCCGTTTTGGCCTAAGGGCGTCCGGCAAGGTGAACGAGTCCGTTTCCGTCGGTGCCAGGTTGGAAGCGGAACTGCAGTCCAACGATCCGGCTACCATCAACCAGACGAACGAAAGCGACAGCCTGAGGAGCTTCAAGGAACGCTTGGCCTTCGTTTACATCGACCACAAGCAGTTCGGAAAGCTTACCCTGGGGCAGGCGTCGGCGGTTTCCGACGGTATGTCCGACGGCTTGGATCTGGGCTACGCCGCCGGCGCTTTCGACGGGGTGGAAACCGGCCGGAGGAACGTCAATGGCCTCCTGTTCCGTGAAGACAATACCGGCGCGGCGCTTAGCAGCAGAACAATCGGAAACTTTTTCGGCACCTATGACCGTGGCCGTCAGGACCAGATCAATTATGTTACGCCAAACGTCAACGGCCTTAGACTCGAGGCCGGGTTGTATGACGCCGGCGATTGGGGCGCGGGGGTTCTCTATGACAACAAGTTCGGAGCCTTCAAAGTCCGCGGCCGAGCGTTCTTCGAAAGTCTGACGAACTCGAGCACGAGTGAGGGTGCTTGGCAGCTCGGCGCCTCCGTGATGCACGACAGTGGGATTTCCGTGACCGGTCTTTATGGCCAGAGTCTCGCCGTGGACGGTGCGGAGGAGGATGCCCGTTGGGCGGCCACCGTCGGTTATACTGCCAATATGAACACCCTTGGCCCCACCGGTATCGGTGTCAACGTCTCCGGCAGTCAGGATCGTACGGTCGTCGGCAGCGAGGCCATCGCTGTCGGCCTCGGCGTCAACCAGCAGATCAAGAGCGCGGGTACCAATGTGTATGGTAGCGTGGCCTTTTGGGATGTCGATATGCCTGCGGGGCAGACGCCGCTCGACCAGATCGTCACCATGCTGGTTGGCATGCAGGTCAAATTCTAATTGGGTTATGGTAGGGAGCCCCGGCTCTCCACCACTGGCAATAACCAGATTCAGGAAACGGCCGTCCTTCGGGGCGGCCGTTTCTCTGTGATCGGCAGCGGTATCAGCACGCCGTCGGGGGTTTGTCTGCAAACAGGCGACATCGCCAGGCAGGGTAGGCTTCTTGTGACCGAAGGTTCAGCGCGGTGTTCTGGGCGGGTCAGTTCTGGATTTCAACGCCGTGCTTGATTTGGAAATGATGTAACAAAATTTATCGAGACGCCCATCCGAAACATTCCGTCACAAGAAATCGCGATTCCGGCAAAGTTGCGAAACACATAAGTGGTTTGTTGTGAGCATTCACCAACCGCAACAAAGGAAGCTTTGACATGAAAAACATCACCGACACGATCCTGAAAACCCGCGCGCCCTTCTACGCCTTGGCATTCGCTGTTTTGCTCGGTATCGCCGGCGCGAACGTGGCACAGGCCGCTGAATACCAGGAAGGTTCTTCGGTCGCCGTGGAGATGAACCACTCCCACGGCAATGGACACACCCATGATGACCAACCTCTGGATCAACGTGCGGGGGACTGATCGGAAAAGGTCGTTAAAGTGCATTGCGAGAACGGGGGCCGGTATCGGCCCCCGTTTCTGCTAATATCGCATCTATTGGTATGAGGCGGAGTTTTAAGACGATGTCAGTGAGGTCTATGCAAAATGCCTAGCTTCATAGGACGAGCAGCGACAGGAAAAGCGCGTCTGATTGTTTAACTATGATGCATCGGGATCAGTATTAATTACTCCCTATGAAGGCTTAAATTTAGGGGAGCTAGATCAAAACCTGAGTGGCTGTGTCTGAGTGGAACTAGATTGATTGGGGCGGATAGCTTGGGAAAACACCCTGGAAATATCTCTCATTTAGCTTTGCGATACTCTAGGAAAAGCCTTGACCCGTCTTTGGGTAAATGCCCTATATGTCCTTGATGATGCGAAAATTATTCAATTTTCCGGCCAAGAGAGTTCTCCTGGCGTTCGTCGTGTTCAGCGTTGTCGTGCTGAATATGACGGCGGTTATCGCCGCGTCTGTGGACGAAGGCGTTGCCCGTGATTTGATTTCCGTCGCTCATTTGGATCATCCGACAACAAAAAACAATCTCGCCAACGAACATGATGATGTATGTCATTATCTGACCCATCATCTTTCTTGGGTTGAGCATGAAATCGAATCCATTTCATGGATGGATAGCGAGGCGGTCCTTCTTGCTGTCTCAGAAAACCGAACGGGATTGGTTTCCTCCGGATTGTATCGACCTCCCAAAGTCTGAGTTTCCACGCATTGCACCTAACTGCGCGAAGCCCCGTGGCCACGCGCTGTCCTCTACTTGTGCACATTTGGGAACTCAAACATGCTCAATATCAATCGAGCTGCAACGGCGCTTGCGCTTGCAGTGACGGCACTGGCACCGATGACTTCGGTTGCTCAGCAGCCTCAGCACTTAAGCGTTTTCATCGATCAGACGATCAACCTACATCCGGCCGTTCGAGCGGCGGAGAAAAACCTATCCAAGGCTAAGGCATCAGCAAGTGCCGCAGGCCAATATCCATATAATCCGGAACTTTCAGCCGGCTACGAAGAGGCGGCAGAAAAGACCAAGGAGTTCGGTCTGTCACAGACGATAGACGTCTGGGGTCGGCGAAGTTCTGCGGAGGCCTTGGGTTTTGCAGAAATCGAAATCGCTCGCGCGGAGTACGACCTGGTGCGAACGGATCTGCTTGAAGCCTTGCTTCGTTCATTGGGCGCCAACCGGAAGCAGACCGCTCTCCTTCGTTTGGCGGAAAAGCGTCTCGACTTAAGTGTCCGTTTCCTCAACTTAACTGGAAAATTTGCGGCCGCAGGCGACATTGGGCGTGCGGACGTGTTAACGGCCGAGGTCGGCCGCTCAAACGCAGTGCTTCAGGTCGCAGCGGCAAAAGCCGCAGTTGCGGATGCTCAAACCGCGCTGATTGCGTTGGCTGGTGAGCAGAGGACAGTTTGGCCAAAACCTGTCGAAATTGTCGGAAGTGCCTTTGACGCACTATCCCCCGATGTTGAAAAAACACCCGAGATGGTTATGACACGCGCGACATTGAACGCCAGCAAAGCGGGTATCGATGTAGCCGGAAAACTTTGGTTGCCAGACCCGACGGTTGGCGTGCGAGTTGGAAAAGATGGGGACTCCAGCTTATTCGGGGTTTCTCTGTCCGTGCCTCTGCCTGTCTGGAACCGCGGGTCAGCAGAAAAGATTGCTGCCTCTGAAGATGCGGCAAGCAAAGAATTCTTGGTGGCAGAAACACGAAGACGTTTGAATGCGCGCCTCGCTACGGCGGAGGTGAATCTGCGGTCCGCGAGTGAGGCCGTGACGCATTGGCGGTCAATTGCGCAGCCGACGGTTGCTCGTCAGGAAGCACTTCTCAATCGATTGTCCGAGGCCCGGGAAATCGGTGCTTTGGAATACCTGCAGCAACTAGACCGCCTGTTGGAAACCGAAGCTTTGGGCATCGAATTGGAACAGTCCCTTTGGAGCGCATGGATAGATCGCCTGCGTGCCGGCGCCAATCTCCTGGCCTGGTTGGAGGAATTGAAATGAAAAACGGAAAGAACTTAGTGATTTCAGTCTGTGTCGCGGGATTGGTTATAGCCACTCCTGTGTTCGCATTCGGTGCCGACACGCACGGGCACGGCCCTGAAGAGACGAAGGCCCAGCAAGAGACGCCGGGTCATTCTGAGTCACCTAAAAACGCATGGGAGCCCGAAAGAGAAAGCCATTCGAAAAAAGAGGCGGATGGTGACCATGCGGAGGGCGAGAAGCCGCATGGCAGTGAAGGGCATGAAGAAAAGGAGGAGAAAGGCATTTCTCTTTCAGAGGTCCAACGCAGAGAAGCCGGTGTGATTGTTCGCCCGCTTCGGCCGATACAACTGCCCTCTCTACTCAAGGTTCCAGGCGAAGTGCGCCTAAACCAGTACAAGACCCGTATTGTTACGCCACGAATCACGGCGATGGCGCTGAAACGAGAGGCCATCATGGGCCAACAAGTCCGTAGAGGCGACGTCCTCGCGACCCTGTTCAGCGTCGAAATGGCTCAGGCTCAAGGGGAATACATCGTTGCCTCCACCGAATGGAAACGGGTCCGCGATATCGGAGAAAAAATCGTCTCAGAAAAACGGGCGATCGAGGCGCGTGTGAACCTGCAGCAAGCGAGGGCACGGCTGATTGCGTATGGTTTGACAAAAGATCAAATCGCGGCACTTCCCAGTCAAGGCTCTCTGGAGACGCCGGGCCAGTTTGACATTCTTGCGGATCAAGACGGCCTAATCGTGGTGGATGACTTTTTGGTCGGGCAGGTCATCGAGCCTGGAACGCCGATGTATAAGCTTACCGATCCGGACTCAAGATGGATCGAAGCCCGGATTAATCCTTCCGAAGCGCGCCTCGTCGATGTCGGTGGCCAAGTCAGCATCGAGACAAGTTCGACAGGTGCCCAAGTATATGAGGGGCGGATCCTTCAGATCGGGCAACAAGTAGATGAAAGAACTCGGACCCTGGGTGTGCGGATTGAAGTTACTGATCCTCAGCAACAATTACGCCCGGGACAATTCGTCAGTGTTTCCTTGAACGGGAGTGGGCGCGAGAGCGTTCTGGCCTTACCGAAGAAGGCCGTGCTTCGAGGGCCCGATGGAGATTGGACAGTGTTTCAACAGGTGTCGGCTGAAAGGTTCGTACCTGTGGAAATACGTGTCGTGCGGGAAACCTCAGAGTTGGTGGTGTTCGAAGGAATTCCTGCCGGCGTAAAGGTTGTGACTGACGGTGCCTTCTTTGTGCAGTCGGAACTCGCGAAGAGCGGGTTCAGCGTTCACAACCACTGATCAGCAGGAATCCAGAACCATGTTGAATAAGATCATCGACCTTGGGATTCAGGGGCGGTTACTCGTCGTCCTGGCCCTGTTTGGAATCATGGCTGGAGCGGCGATCCTGTTGCCCCGCCTGAACCTCGACGCATTTCCTGACGTTACAAATGTTCAAGTCTCGATCAATACGGAGGCACAAGGACTTGCTGCAGAGGAAGTCGAGCAGCTCATAACTTATCCAATCGAAGCAGTGATGTACTCAATGCCTGATGTCTCGGAAGTCCGCTCAATCTCGAAATCCGGGCTTTCGGTTGTCACCGTTGTATTTGCGGAAGGGACGGACATTTACTTCGCGCGCCAGCTTACGTTTGAACGCTTGCAGGCGGCAAAGGAACAGATCCCGGAGGGCATTGGGGCACCTGAAATGGGACCGAACACGAGTGGCCTGGGCCAGGTGTTCCAATATGTTCTTCGTTCTGAGGCAGGGGATGCCTTCGATGTCACAGCGTTGCGCAGTCTGAATGACTGGGTTGTGAAGCTGCTGCTGATGCCCGTGGATGGCATCACTGAAGTTTTGTCTTTCGGAGGGGAAGTTCGCCAATATCAAGTATTGGTCGATCCGGAACGATTGCTGTCCTACGGCCTGCATGTCCGCGAAGTCCAAGAAGCGATTGAAAACAATAATCGCAACGCGGGCGGGTGGTTTATGGATCGGGGGCAGGAACAACTTGTCATTCGAGGCGTCGGCTGGGTCAGAAGTGAGTTAGATGGCCTGCGGGATATCGGCAACATACCTGTCAAGGAAGAAGACGGCGTGGTTGTCCGAGTAAAGGACATCGCAAAAGTCGCCTTCGGAAATGAGATTCGGCAGGGAGCAGTCTCGATGACCGCGCGGTCCGCCGACGGGGCGCCGGTGCAATTCGGCGAAGTCGTCACAGGCATTATTTTGAAGCGGACGGGGGCAAATACCAAAGCAACCATTGACGGCGTGAAAGCACGGTTGCCGATCATCCAAAATGCTCTGCCGAAAGGGGTCTTGCTCGAGCCAATCTACGATCAATCTGATCTGATTACAAAAGCAGTAGAGACAGTTACGCGGGCCTTGATCGAAGCATTTGCACTGATCGTCGTGATCCTTCTTTTGTTTTTGATGAACCTGCGGGCCTCGCTCTTGGTTCTGGTGTCTGTGCCAGTGTCGATCGGTCTGGCTTTGATGGCCATGGCTTATTGGGGAGTGTCCGCCAATCTTATGTCGCTCGGCGGGTTAACGATTGCGATCGGCATGATGGTCGATGGTTCCGTCGTGATGATGGAGAACATCTTCAAGCATTTGACCTCCCATGGAGAGGGAGATGAACCGAAGACCTTGGGGCAAGAACCTCATGCTTTGCGACTGAGAGTCCAAGAGGCTTCCAAGGAAGTCGGGCGGCCGGTTTTCTTTGCCGTACTCATCATTATCGTGGTGTTCGCTCCGCTGTTCAGTCTTGAAGGAGTTGAAGGAAAACTCTTCCAGCCCATGGCAACATCCATCGTCCTTGCGATGCTGGCCTCACTTGTCGTTGCACTCGTCGTTGTTCCCGCACTGGCCACGTATGCATTTAGCAAACCGGTCAAACATCGCGACAGCCCTGTTTTTAAGCCGATCGAGGCCGCCTACAGGTGGGTGTTGGCAAAAGCGTTGCGTAACCGGATCATCGTAACCTCGGTGGCGCTTGTCATTTTCCTTGTCTCTCTGGGGACGGTTCCGTACCTGGGAACAGAGTTCGTACCGGAACTTGAGGAAGGAACTCTCAATATCCGCGTAACTCTCGGACCGTCCGTGAGTCTCGATACCTCTCTTGCAGTCGCAAAGAAGCTTGAACGGAAACTCATCGATTTCCCGGAAGTAACCTACGTTTCCGCTCGAGTAGGCCGGCCGGAATTAGGCGGGGATCCTGAACCTGTTTCCAACATCGAGTTGTTGGTCGGGATACTGCCCGTAGATCAATGGACTTCCGCAAAGGACCGCAAGGGGCTGCAGGCTTTAATGGAGAACAAGATGTCTGTTCATCCCGGCTTGTTGTTTTCCTTCTCCCAGCCAATTGCGACACGCGTTGACGAGCTGCTTTCGGGTGTGAAAGCCCAACTGGCAGTGAAATTATTCGGCCCGAATCTCGATGTCCTGGCCCAGAAAGGGCAGGAAATAGAGACGTTCATGAAGACCGTGGATGGCGCCCGTGATGTCGCCATGGAACAGGTTGTGGGTGAGGCCCAATTGGTGGTCAGCCCGGACCGTGACCAGCTGGCACGCTACGGCATTCCTGTCAGCCAGGTGATGGACTTGGTTGCCGACGCCATTGGCGGCGTCTCTGCGGGCCAAGTGATCAGTGGGAACGAACGTTATGACATCTACATTCGTTTGGCGCAGGAATTCCGTGACAGCACAGAAGCGATATCAGGCCTTGTTCTCCAGGCACCTAACGGCGGGTGGGTTCGTCTTCGCGATGTCGCGTCCGTAGAGATCATCAGTGGCCCGCCACAAATCCGAAGGGACGATGTGCAAAGACGCGTCGTTATCCAGGCGAACGTCGAAGGGCGCGATATGGGAGGGCTTGTGGCAGAACTCGAGAAACGAATCCCAGAGGCCGTTGAATTGCCCCCAGGCTACTCTGTGGTATTTGGCGGTCAATTTGAGAATCAGCGTCGCGCACAAGAACGCCTGATCATCGTCGTTCCGCTTTCTTTGTGCCTGATCTTTCTTTTGCTGTTCTTCGCCTTCGGATCCGTTGGTCAATCGTTCTTGATCATGGTGAACGTGCCTTTGGCATTGATCGGTGGAATCTTCTCGTTGTTTCTCACGGGACAGTTCCTATCCGTTCCGGGATCGATCGGTTTTATCGCTTTGTTCGGGGTGGCCGTCTTGAATGGCGTGGTGATGGTCAACGCTATTAACCAGAACGTCCTCGGCGGTATGGAACCTGTCGATGCGGTCTATCAAGGGGCGTTATCGCGCCTTCGCCCTGTTCTGATGACGGCATTGATTGCTGCTCTGGGTTTGATCCCGATGCTGCTTTCAACCGGAGTTGGTTCTGAGGTGCAGCGACCCTTGGCAACCGTGGTGGTTGGGGGATTGCTCAGTTCGACATTACTGACCTTGCTGCTCCTGCCGGCGCTCTACATGTGGTTCTCGCGTGGAATGCTCCGCTATTGGCGGCGCACTCATCAAACCAATTATCAAACCTCGGAGGTAATGTGATGCGTAGACTATTTCCTGTAACGGCTGTTCTCTTTGGCGCTGTTTTATTGGCGGGATGTGCCTCAAACAGCCAAGAGATCACAAAAAATGGCGATCTCTCGATCAAGGTTGAAAACACCACAAAGACTGAAATCGACATGGTCAAAGTATGGAAAAGGGAAGATGGGGACCTGATCCTGACCGGGCGAATAATGCAGCGTGGGTACGGACGACTGATCAGGGGGCATGTAGATGTTGAGTTCGTCGAGAATGGTATGAAAGCGCCGCGGCAATATGTCGGCGAAATTCAACGAGCGATACCGATCACGAAGCATTTCAAGCGAGCGAACTTCGATTCCAATTTAGGAGCCGTGAAGTTGGCCGCAGGGGAATTGAATTTGCGCTATCACGAAGAGGCCCACCAGTTTGAACCGATGGAGTTAAAGAACAGTATGTAGCAGCATTTCAGTGCTGTTCTTTGGGAAGAAAGGGAGGTTCGCTTTTTGGCGGGCCTCTTTTTCTAAGCTCTGGATGCATGAAAGGAATTCCCAAACGAGCGAAAGATGATGCTCCTATGGCGTGGGTTGGTTTTTGCTCGCAGTGATCGATTGCTCTTGTGTGTCCTGCCTGTAGGTCCACCCGAGGAGGAAAGAATGGTTACACTTTCCCGGCGAGATCGGCATAACAGTAATTAAACATCGTGGCTAATAGTCACAAAAACCCCCGGCACAGACCGGGGGTTTTCATGATCGCAGATACGGGGCTTCCCGCATGCGCAGGGCTCAAAAAATCAGAGGGAACCTTTGAGTGCAGCGCCCGGCTTGAACCGGACCGATTTGGATGCCTTGATCTTGATCTTCTCGCCGGTCTTGGGATTGATGCCGGCGCGGGCGGCGCGCTTGGTCACGGTGAACGTGCCGAAGCCGACGAACTGGACCTTTCCGTTTTTCTTCAAGGATGCGGAGATCGTGCCGAGTACGTCGCTCAGGGCATCGCGCGCAGCCGTGGCGGTGCAGCCGGTGGCGGCCTGCAGGACGGCGACCAGATGGGCGCGATCATTGAGGTCGGACGGTGTCGCCTTTGGTGCCGGTTTCTTGGAGGCGACCTTCGCAGGGGCTGCTTTCTTGATCGCAGATTTTTTCGGTGCGGACTTCTTGGGAGCGGATTTCTTGGCCATGCAGGCCTCCTGAAAACTTGTGAAGTGAGACAGCGCTTCTAGACCGGAACTTCGGACGGCGCTAGTGACGCTCATCACGCATTTCGAGCTCTGAGGCAGATTCCCTAAAGCCAAGCCAGCCATATATTGGTGGTATAGCTGACGTGTCATCAGAAACGATACGGCCATTAAGTCAAATTTGTATCCCTTGGGAGGGCCTGATCAAGGCATAGCCCATATGTAGCGGAGGTTTGACGAAACGCTCTGTTGATCTATCGATCTGGCGACGACTACACGCGAGAATTTTCAGCTCTCGCCCGCCCCTTCTTTCTTCTTCGCAGCCTGCTTCAGGGAGGTAGTCTCAGACGGCGTGGGTCGTTTCGGAAACAACGGCGTTGCGCCGAAGGCCCCCGGCTCCGCTAACGTCGTCAAGGGCAGCCCCTTCGCCCGCCGCTCTGCGTTTCGCGCGCGGATCCGCTGCTTCGCTTCCGGTGTGAAGTCGAAGGGCAGCGACGTCCGGGCCGGCGTCGAGGCCGAGTTCTGTCGTGAGGAATTCTTGCTCATGGTCGAAAAGTCTCCCATTTCGGAGGTATGACGACAACACCTGACGGTCCAATTCAACGAGGGCATCCGGCGCGTACAGCAAGACGACCGGCGCGAAGGCAAGCGGTGCGCCGGGCGCAGCCGCTAATGACTACCCTCAGACTCGGTTGGTGTATTTAGGCTCGAGCGCAGCTCGGTAAGGACTGACCGGCCCGTGATGATCCGGTCCGGCTCCCGACGCGCGACCTCCGACGAATTCGCCGAAACCGTGTGAGGTATGTTCTTCAACCAGAGACTACCGTCCTCTAAGGCAGTGCTGGAACCACCGTCGCTAGTCAGTTTCTCGCCGGGCATTTGTTTGCAGACTCCAACCAAGGCTGTCTGGGGGGCGGCTTTGTCGTGTTTCCAAAGCCACCTATCTAAGCCGTCCCTTCAGAGCAGGAAGCGATAGCTCCTTTCGACTTCACCGAAGTTCCACCTTATCCTAACAACACTTTTGCAGCGCAATGTGGCCGGGTTGCAAGCGGCGGATCGAGAAAACGAGCGTAACCTCAATATGTCGTGGGAAATCGGTTCAGGTCCTACTACCCCACATAAAATTGAATGCTCATTCGGCGGGATAAAGGAGCAGACCGGCAAATATTTATGGCGCCGATTCGTGGATGCGATGGCCTGGTTAGGGGCGCTTTTTGGGGTCTTATTCTTGGGTTAAAAAATGCGGAACATTTGATGCCTTTCAGGCTCGTGTGCAAAAATTTCAGGGCTATCAACCAAGGGAAGAGGAGCCTGATCGCTACGCGGCGGCGGTCCGGCGCTTTCATGAAACCAAGATCATGCTGACCGTGCGGCTCAAGGCCACCGAAGTCGCGGCGAAGTAGCGGAGAGAGGGGGGCGCAATGATTTCCGGAATGAGTGGGGTCACTTGTAATACGTTTTGCTATTCCTGCCATGACGCGGAAGATAGTGCAGAAAATCAGTGCCGTTTATTTTCTCATGTTTTTCAATGGGTAATGCTGTTCTTCAAAAAGAGTAAGACTTAGGGGGATAAGCCTGCCGTGTGGCACTTTTGAAAACGGCAACGAAAGGGGTGTGGCACACCTTAAAATTCGTGTGGCACGCTTCAAAAATCTTGTGGCACCCCCAAATTTCGTTGTGGCACGCTTTAAAAACGCTGTGGCGCGGTAAAGTGGCCCTTGTGGCCGTTCGCACCCCACATCATCCAGTAGCCCCTGTTCTGCTTTGATGGGGTTTCTGATCAGCTTCGGTTCTCCGGAGGCGAAGATGAACGCGGCAGAGGTTAGGATTGATAGCTATAAGACTGACTACGCGTTCGGTGAATCCCGGAAAAGGTACACCTGCAAGAGGTGATCTTCATGGCAGAGAAACAACAAGTTACGGGCCAAATATGGAACTGTCCGGAATGCGGCACACCTGGTCGTCAGATCATTTATGGATATGTTCACGATGTTGGCGACATCGAAAAATTGCGACAGCAAAGCCCGACTGGGCTTATTGAACTTGGTGGGTGTGTTCAAACCATTTTAATTTCTGAGCAGGGGCGCTCCTGCTCCTCGCCTGACTATAAATGTGATGCCTGCGATCATCGGTGGTGTGTCCAAGGCGACGCCATAGACGAATAGAGCGCCACTTAATTTAAATGCCTTCTCTCATAAGTGCGTGTGCCCGTCGTCATAGACGAATACGCCACGACTTATTAAGCCTTTCTGGCCGAGGAATGGGCACGTTTAGATTGACGGCATGGAAATGCGGCATTTCGTAGTGGAGACCAAGGGCGGTCTGCTCGCCGACGATTTCCATGACAAGGAAGCGGCGAAGGTTCTCTGTGGCCAGGCGAATTTTTCCGCATTGGTGATGGGTGATAAGCCGGCACCCTACATCAAGGCGACTAAAGTTTCTGATTCCGCGCCTTGGAACGACGAGCTCGGTATCGTAACGTCCAGGCGTGGGTAGTTACGCATGCCGTCTTGAGGCGCGAAAACCGTTCAACAGGATGATCGGGCCCTCTCAATGACTAATGATCTGAAACATATTGCCGTCATCGGTTCTAGAGGGTTCGCAAATCCAGGGGCTGTCCGGACGTTTGTGGCAGCATTGCCAAAAGACACCGTGGTCGTCTCCGGTGCGGCCCGGGGCGTCGACATCTGGGCCGAAGAAGCAGCGGAGGCTGCGGGCATAGCGACCCTGATCTTTCATGCCGACTGGGATAGGCTTGGCCGGCGTGCCGGCCCGATCCGAAACGAGCAGATCATCGCTGCCGCTGACGAGGTCGTGGCCTTTTGGGACGGGACAAGCCGCGGCACCTTGAATGCGGTATATCTGGCGACCGAAAAGGGCATCCCGATTCGAGTTCTCGATGCGGCCGGCCGGGACGCGCCCATCGGGACCGTGCTTGAAGCCGCGAGTGCATTGGGCGTGATTGACGCGCTGATGAAAGCCCGAGGCAAGAACGCAGATATGTGACCAAAACGGGCATCTCGATCGTCCATCCTGTCGCAGATAGATGGAGGTATACCGACCGTGGGAAGCACTGTGTACTGGCTCGGAACCTTGGCGCTGGCCGTGTGGACCGGCATCTCGGCTGATAATTTCGGCACAGGGTTCCTGGTCTGGATATTTTTCATCATCATTGGTGGGGCATTCACGGCCGCGACAGCCCGGCCCGTAGCTACACTGTTTGGGTTGGTCCTGGGAATCTCGCTATTTCGTGGAGATGATGATTGCGGAGGCGAATAGTCGATGACCTGAGCCCCGATTTCCCCACCATTATAAGGAAGAATACATCGTCCCTGAGAGGAGATGGACATGAAGGCATCTAGGTTCAGCGAAGAGCAGATCATAGCCATTCTGCGCGATCAGGAGGCGGGTCAGAAAACGGTGGATGTGTGCCGGCGGCACGGTATCTCGGAAGCAACGTTCTACAAGTGGAAGTCGAAGTACGGTGGCCTGGAGGTATCGGATGCCAAGCGCCTTCAGGCGCTGTCGGCGGAACGCCGCCGGTTAGGCTACCGGCGTCTGCATGTGATGTTGTCGAGGGAAGGTCTGCATATGAACCACAAGAAGCTGCGTCGTCGGAAGGTCTTCAGGTGCGCCGCCGGGGCGGCCGTAAGCGGACCCTGGGCACACGGTCTCCCATTCTCCTGCCCCAGGGGCCGAACCAACGCTGGTCGCTGGACTTTGTGTCGGACGCGCTGAACGACGGGCGACGCTTCCGCATTCTCTGCGTCGTCGACGGCTTCACGCGAGAATGCCTCTGCCTGGTCGCCGATACGTCGCTGTCCGGCACCCGCGTGGCGCGGGAGTTGGACGCCATCATCGGCCGACGCGGCACGCCGCTGATCGTAGTCAGCGACAACGGCACCGAGCTGACCGGCATGGCGATCCTGAAGTGGTCGCAGGATCGCCGGATCGACTGGCATTACATCGCGCCGGGCAAGTCGCAACAGAACGGCCTCGTCGAAAGCTTCAACGGGGGGCCGCTTGACGAATGCCTGAACGAGACGCTGTTCGCCTCCCTGCCGCACGCCTGGGACGTCCTGGCAGCCTGAAAGTTTGATTACAACCACCACCGGCCGTACTCCGCCCACGGCGAGGTGACGCCGCTCGAGTTCGCCGAAAAAGCCGATAGGGGGCATGCCCCCTATCGGCTTGAACACAACGCTCGCACAGGGCAACATTTTGAAACCGGACTGTCCCTCTGACTGGAGGGAAGACGGGGAACTATCTGGTTGACGTACCATACGAGTCGAGGATATGAAAATGGCCGACAGGCCGGCGCCCACTGATGAGATTGAGGTGACCCCCGAGATGATCGAGGCGGGGGTCATTCCCCTTTACGCTTATCATCCCGAGGTGGGTGTTTCCGACGAGGAGACGGTGAGGCAGATTTTTTTGAGGATGCTGCTGGCGGCGCGGACTCGGTTAGCTTCCTAATAAGCGCCCTGCGGTGCATTTCTGGCGTTAGCGTTTCAGTGCAGGCGCTCAGCTTGCCAAGATAAAAGGACAGGCCGTCGTCACCGGACTTATAGTCGGGGAATTTTGCCAGGAGTTTTTTTATTTCTTCGTGGTCAAAGTGCATCCACTCCTTGGAGTGGGCAAACTCGTTGCGAATGTCGCGGACAATATGAAGGTCCCTTTGGAGCCACGCAGGAATAGCGCCAAGCGCATATGCAATATCGATCTTTGCCGAGAAGCTTCCCAGCGGCCCATACCCGGTGAATAGCTTTTCGCGAAGGCGTTTTGAGAGGTTGGGCATACATAGGAACAAAAGGTTTGATAGATTTTCCTCAATGTTGGACGCCACCCATATCGCGTGAGCAGCGTGGCCGTTGCGGCCAAGATCGAGTAGAATCTTGGCGATATCCTCTTGGGAGTGTTCCTTCGTAGCCATGTCGAGTTCCCAATCAAACGAAGATCGTCGCGACGATCTTCTGCTGCGCCTCCTAAAGACGCCCCCGCAACCACGCCCCAAGCGTGAGCGGGAAAAGCCAGCCAACAAGGCTGGAAAAACCAAAGGTGGCAGCCGCCGCCAGTCTAGCAAGGACTAGCTAGGTTTCCCTAGCAGGGCCCGGGTTTTGAACGTTTGTGTGGTTTCACACGAACGGTTTTAGGCCCGGGCTTTTTGCCCTCGCGGACCTTACGAACAACCTTTTTACAGGACATATCGCTCTCCATTTTCTGTGCGGAGTTGAAGCCCCGCGCTCCTGGGGCACCATTACCCCGCTCTCTCATTCAGGGTTGGTGTTCAGGAGTGAAAAAAGAGGCGGCGGCCGCCTATCGGAATGGTGGCTTACGGCTCTACTCAGAGTCGAGTCTTTTGCGCCAGCGTATGAAGGCGCGAGCCTTCTGCTTAAGCGTTCGCGGCTTCACAAGGTTGGGCGTACATCAAACGCTTTCCCTTGGCGCCCTTCAACAGCGCGTCGGCCCGCTCGCCACCGGTAACGTCACGATGGTTGTAACGGAAGTCGAACTCCGCGAGGTAGCGGTGCAAGTGGGCTTCGCTCACGTTATGGAACGAGCCCATGATGCCGCGCTTGAGGATGGCGAAGTAGCTTTCGACCGTGTTGGTTGACCAAAAGTGGCCGCGCACATATTCGCCCCGGCTGTGATTGACCGTACCGTGACCTTTGAACTCGCCGCCGATCTTCGGATAGACGCCGCTTTCGTCGGTCATGAGGTAGCTATCACGGCTGGCGTGTTTGACGATCATGGGGCGCAGCGTCTTAGCGTTGACGTTGGTCACATGAAAGGACCGGACTTCACCGCCACGCTCGACCAGTGAGAACACGGCCTGTTTCTTCGGCGGCTCGCCGTAGGCTTTGTTCTTGGCCTTACCGCCGACATAGGTTTCATCAGCTTCAACGACCTTGTTGGAGCCACCCACGGGACCGGGGTTCGGATTGAAGGCGCACTCGCGCAAACGGTGGAAAAGGAACCAGGCCGTTTCGTAGGTGCAGCCCAACATACGCTCAAGCTGCTTGGCGCTCATGCCCTTCTTGGAGGAAGCCATCAGTTGAGCGGCCAGCACCCACTTACACAGCGGGATTTTGCTGCGCTCCATGACGGTGCCGACAGTGACCGTGAAGGGCTTGCGGCAGTCCTTGCACTTGTGGACGCCCGGACGGGTGCTTTTGCCCATCAGCTTGGTAATGCGGCTGGCGTCGTGGGTGCCGCAACGCGGGCAAGTGGGGCCGTTCGGCCACAGCAGGGTTTCGAGGTGTTCCCGCGCCGCGTCGTCATCGTGGTAGATGGGGCTTGTGAGATCGACTTTAGACATGACTTCAACTCCAAAACGTTGAAGCCATATTAGATAATCACCCGTGGTACGTCAACCAGATAGTTCCCGGAAGACGGGCCTCAGGTCAGGAAGTCGGTAAAACTCTGATGCCCGCTCGGTTCTTCCTACGAATTTTACTGCTGCTACCCCGCCACCTTTGTCGCAAATGTAATACAGACATCGCCGAAATCGGCAGATAGCCTTTTCCAACCACGTTATTGGGTGGAGATAAGGTTATGAAACCAGCAGACGATAATTTTCTGCGACCTAAAATGGGTCGCTACGATGAAGCGGAAGAACGCAGGTGGGAGCGATTGTTGTCGAGGAAACGACGCAAGGGCGGCACCGCCCCTCTCCAAGCTACGAAGGGCCTGCGACGAAAGACGATCGCGCCGTTGCTCAGTGATCGCGCCTTGCGGACACGTATCCAGGTCGCGACAAACCGGTACGATGCTGCCGGGCGGGAAGTTATTGTAAAGGCGACCAAAGGCCCGCCTAAGACAATCGCGGGTATTCGGATCCTGGTCCGATATATCTCCCGGACAGATGCGGCAGGTCTTTCGGGTACTGGGCGTGAGCCGGTCAAGTTGTTCAACGGTTACGGCGTTGAGATCCCTGTCGATAGCGTGGACGGTGAACTTGACGCCTGGAGATTGAAGGGTAATCGAGAAAATTTATCAAAGGCTGCGCGGAAATTGTGGCGCGATGGAGATATTGGTGCGTTCCGTGCGCTGGAGCACCGTAAACGATATCGGAATATCCAAGCTTGGCACTTTGTTTGGTCTATACAATGTGACCGACCGCATAAAGAAACCTATTTGTCCTTTCAATTGGCGGTTTCTGCGGCAGTCGGAACTATGTTCACCGACAAAGGCCATCAATGCCTGTGGGCCATTCATCTCGATAGAAAAGACCGCATCCACGCACATATCGTGGTGGAGGCGCTATCTTCTTACGGTCAACGTATCCGCTGTGACCTGCATGGCGACTATCTCTACTCAATGCGGGTTGAGTTCGCTAGAGAGCTTCGAATTAGTGGCCTGGGGTTCATTGCAACACGGCGGGAAGATGACAATTTTCTTCGCCGTCATATCTTGGTCGGTGATGAACAGCTTCGGAACGACAATAGCATTTCCCAGGCTAACACAGGAGGCGGTGATCTCACGAAGCGAGCACCTCAGTGGTGGAGAGATTTTGGGGAAGAGGTGCTCGAGAACTGGCAACAATTAGGTAACTCTGGCTCTGTGTTCTTCAGGGAACTTAAGTCATCGAAGCTTGCCCACAGAATCATGCAACGGCGCATTAAGCTCGATAAAGAGGCCCTCCCGATCCGGTTTCACGCATTGTATGAGACTTTTTTGGAAGGTTATGAAAACCCAATTGATGCGGTTTCATTGTGGGTGCGCTTGGCGCAAGAAGGTGGAAAGCGTGACGAAGCGGAAAATGTCATTCATCCAAACCGAAATCTGGCTATTTGGTATCTGTTGAACAAGCCTGAAACCTTCGGAAGATTGATCGATGGGCAGGGGTGGCCCCGAGCCAAGAAGGCTCTGAAACGATTTCTCCGCGAGGTTTCATTGCCGATTGTTTATGAAGAGCTAACGCAAGGTTCTCAACTTCGCGATCTCGCTCCGGAACCAGAAGGGCGCCAGTTAAAGCGCGTAAGGCGGGACCGCCGCCGCCTCAGTTCCAGTGTTCATCGGCTTGCCCGGATAGCCGATGAGCGTGGATATCCGAAAGAGGTTGTCGACGATATCAAGCTTCGCCTGCGCGATGATATGAAAGAGTTCCAAATTGGAGATGATGCGATGAAGTGGGTCGTGCCGCGTCCGGCTCCAGTAAGCAGGTTGCCACTGCCTCAAGTGGATGACCGGCAAGATAACGATGCAGATTTGGGGCTTAGTGTCACAAAGCCTGTCAGCAGCCAATTGAACGACAAACGGAAACAGCCCCCGAAAACCCGATCTCGGGGAGGACATTCGATATAGACGCCAATGTATCGAAGTGGAAGTGAGCAGGGCGGCCATCGGCCGCCCTGTGCTTCTGTGTAGGCATGGTTCATTGGCCCTTACCTAAATTTGCGGCCTGACGCTAAAAGGCTCTCAACATTACGAAGGAAGGCGCGGGCTAGATCAAATAAGCTCGACAAATGATAGGGGGCTATTTTCTCAACGCCCCGTGAGTGTGCGGACTCTAGCTCCTGAAGCATCCGGCGGAGCTGAGATTTCTGATCCTCGATTTCCCTCGTTACCCGGACATCTGCCAAGTCTATCGGCGCCAATATCCGTTCTGCCAAGTCCAACATCGCGGCTCTGGCGAATTGGCTCAGGAATGGAATGCCCTCGTGAGCCATGGCCGAGTGAATGATTTCATCTTGGGCGAGCGATACTCGGATACAGATGGTCTTCTCTTTAGGTTGGCTTAGGACCATCGTTCCCTCCATTGATTGCACTGGACGAAGTGCCAGACATCAGCGGATGAAGGTGAAACGCAGGTTCGCATCAAGATGCAGTCAGCTTTCCAATCCCTATCCCTTCTCACGTCGGGTAGGCAGATCGCAGCCGACCCATAAGCGCGTGAGTTTAACGGTCGATTGATTGCAAGAGCTTGAGGGAGATTGCAGGAGTGAGAAACTAGGGATAACGCGGCGACTCCCGGACAATGGAGGGGATGGTAGGTGATTGCGGGAGCTTGTTGTTGTCTGATTCCCCAAAGATGATCCGAAGTATCATTAAGACGGTGATACATGGCCGTTTCCCCGCTCATCAAATAAGTCGCTTAAGTCGACCCCAGAACCACAGTCAGCAGTGTTCGCTTTGAAGCCCTCTTCGAGCATCCATTCGTATAAGTGGAGCCGCAAGTAGCGAACGGCTCGATGTCCAGCGGGTCGAAAGTACTTGGGGCCGTTTCCGATTGATCGCATGGTTACTAAAGACGCGATCGGCGTGCTGGTGATTTCAGACGCCTCTTTCGTATCAGCAGCGCCAAGAAGCCAATCTACTCTGGTCGAAAGCAACTCCTTGAACGTTGGAATTGAGTTTTTAGAAACCTTGTTCGGCATTTTTAGCCTCCTTTAGATGTTGAACGGAGGCCATGTTGGGAAATGATTACCTGAGTCGGCAGGGAGAAATTTTTGCAGAATTTTGTCAATGATCAGCGGAAGACAATATGTCCTTATAGCCTCCGTCGATGAGTTCGGTAGCCCGTTTCAATCTGTATTTGAACCAATTTTTGAGCCGACAGTCGGGGTCGTTCCATAGCTCTTCTATTGCCTCTTCGCCCAAGATTGATTCGGCGATCTGCCGTCTTGAAGCGCCTTCTCGAATCCCGTCATAGACTCTAAGGCACTCGACATGCCTTTTACGGTTAGCAATAACGCCAGAGGGATCGTCTGCTGGTTCATTGTCGTCATCGTCCCCTAGGTATCGAATTAACCTCCGGCGGACGGCTTCAGCTTGTTTGCTTTGGGAGTTGGAGCGTATCTCAGCGCGGGTAATAGAAAGGGGAATTCTTTCGCCAAAGAAATAATGAGGATATCCGCGCTTTCTGGTAACGACGTGCGCGACCCCAGCCTTGAACAGCGTCTTAACATGGGCTCTAAAATAAGGGATGGGATACTGCTTCCGACGGTCTCGAGAAGTTGGAGTGCTGGCTTTAAGTTCAACGGAAGCCTTGTTAGCTTGAGGGCTCCAAAAAGCGTTCACTTCGTCGCCCCGCAAGCAGTAGTCCTGGTACTCCATAAGGCCCCATTTTTGCTCTATCGCATTCTTAATTGAGGATGCTCTATCTCTGAGCTTTTCCCAGCGAGCTGTTGCCCGGGTTAAAGAAATACGTCGACCCATTTGGGCGAGAGAAGAAATTGAACATAGTTTTCGTTCAACGTCCTGCTTCGCAATATACTCCTTATAGAAAAGATCGTAGTCCGTCTGATACTCAGTATTTCGGCGGAGGTACTCCCACGCTATTCCGGTATCAGGCAGGAAGTGGACATAAAGGTAGGTTGGGTGAAGGGCCCAATAACAGCCAAAAAAATCATCCGGTGAACTTTTCTTCCACGCCATATTACGTCCAAATCAATTTACCAATGATGTCTGAGGCCTGTTTCACGGGATCCTGCGCCAAGTGCGCGTATCGTGCCGTCGACTGCGGGCTGGAGTGACCGAGAAGCCCGCCGATAATCTGCAGAGGAATGCCGGCCGAGGCGGCTGCGCTCGCAAAGCTATGACGCAGATCATGGATGCGCACATCCTCTAGCTCGGCAGCTTTACGGACGCGGCCCCAGGGTTTCTGAAGGTTGACCAGGTGGGTGCCGTCCTTGCGGCCGGCAATGACATATGGATTGTCGACGACTTTCTCGCCTTTGCGCCGGCGCGCTTCTGCAAGCTCTTTGGTCGTCTTTGCGAGTTGCTTGAGAACCTCGATCGCAGGCTCGTTAAGTGGGATCGCTTTAAGCCCCTTGGCGTCGGTTTTGTGCTGGGCGAGGAGAAGCCGCTTGTTTGCGAGGTCAACGGCGTCCCATTCGAGAGTGAGGATCTCGCTCAGCCGGCAGCCGGTCAGGGCAAGCAAGCGAATGGCACCGGCCTGATAAGGATCGATGAGTTTCAGGCGCTCCTGTTCGTCGATGACGCGGAACAGGCCTTTCAACTCTTCCGGCGTGAGATATCGCTGGCGCTTGCGCTCGCGGTAAGCCTTCACCGACAGGGCCGGATTGCAGTGGGGTTCGATCAACCCCCATTGGGCCGCCTTGTTGAACATCGCCTTGACCAATCCCAGGACTCTGTTGGCGTTATAGGGCGTGTCTTTGAGCTTGCGGTGCAGAGTGGCCACATCCTGCGCCGTCAGCTCATTTATCTTTCTAGCACCAAACTTAGGTCTAATATACCGCTCCAGTAACCATATGTGGGCGTTTTTCGTGCTTTCCTTGCATCGGCCCTCACAATGGTCCTCGAGATATCTGTCTGCCAGATCGTTCATCGTATCGCCCTGGCGCAGCTGGGCGCGGGCATCGGATGGGTCGTTGCCGAGAGAGATCCCGCCGCGAAGGCGAATGGCTTCGTCCCGGGCCTGGTCCAGGGTTAGTTGGCCGACACGCCCCAGTGTGTAACGTCGCAGGCGGCCGAACTTGTTGCGGTATTGCAGGATGAAGGTCTTGGTGCCGCTCGGGCGTACCCGAACGCCGAAACCGGGGAGGGTACTGTCCCAGACGCAGTAGTCCTTGTTCTCGACCTCGAGAGAGTTGATGCGGGCCTTCGAGAGTTTCATGAGATGCCCCTGCGGAAATCATATGGAAATCAAACGAGAGGGAATTTTGGACTCCGTTTCAAATCGTCGTCAAGCCACAAAAGTGATTCAATATATTGAAAAATAACAATTAATATACTTCCTGCAATCTCCCTCAAGCTCTTGCAATCAATCGACCGTTAAACTCATAACCTGAAGGTCGCAGGTTCAAATCCTGCCCCCGCAACCAAAACAAAAACGCCTTAGTGGGAAACCACTAAGGCGTTTTTTGCGCCTGGGAAGCGTGGGGTAAACCGCCATGGTCTATTCACGGCCCACGCCATGTTCGCTGCACAGACTGGCTAGAATGGCATGCAGGCGGGCGATGATTTCCCCGCGGGGCGAGACGGTTCGCTCGACAATCCCGATCTGCCGCGTCACCTGTGGCCGACCGAAGGGAAAGCGCACGAGGTTCCGGTCCTCGGGGTCTTGTAACGCGACATGGGGGACGACCGAGATGCCCAGGCCCTGACGGACGCAGGTCACGATCGAGGCGATGGTGTCAATCTCGGCGACGTCCTGGGTTACAATTCCAAGGCGCGAAATCTCGGTATCGATAAGGTTTGCCAACGGCACGTCGCTTCTGAAGCGGACGTAAGGGCGGTTCTTGAGCAATTCGATCGGTTCGGATGCGTCGGTCCCTTCCGGAGCGATCAGCCAGAGGGGTTCGCGGAGGAAGGGGCTCCATCGAAGGGCCGACGGAAAGCCCAGGTGTTCGGCAACGACGGCGGCGTCAAGCCGTCCGGATGCAACGTCCGCGATAAGGGGCGTCGAGAGAGATACCCGCAGGTTGATCTTTATCCCCGGGTACTGCGCACGCATCTGCACAATGGATGTTGGAATGAGGTTGAGCGCGCTCGACCGGACCGAACCGAGCATCAACGTGCCGGCTATCCGATCGCCCCGTAGGCCGGCCTTGGTGTTCTCTTCGGCCTGCAGCATCTCTTTTGCCATTTCAAGGACCTGCAATCCCTGAGGGGTCAGCTTGGGCGGACGCGAGGAGCGCACGAAGAGCGTCGTGTTCATTTCCTGCTCCAAGGCCTGGATCTGCTGACTGACCGCCGAGGGTGTCAATCCGACGACGTCGGCCGCCTTGGCGAAGGTGCCGTTCGTCGCGATTGCCAGGAGGGTTTTGAGCTGGCGCGTATCTATATCAAATTAAGTTTTGCTTCATTTGATAACAAAAATTATTCGTTATTATAAAGAATTTCTGTCGCATATAAAATGCTGATCGAAGAGCATATCCGCGCGAGCTGGGAGGTTGTCGCGGGGCCGCGCAGGCTGGGAGGCCGTCGCGAGCATTACCGAAAAATTCAGCATGACCGAGGCTTCCTGCGGCGCAGGGGGCCAGGAGATGGACGCGATGAACAAGACGATTCTCGTGACCGGACCGGAACTCGATCCCAGTGCGGCGCGGTTCGTGACCGAACGGGGTTTTCGGACGGTGCATACCCCACCTTACGCCGACGGCAAGATCATTGCGGCGCTTCTCAAGGAGACCGGCGCCGTCGGGGTCGTCTCGCGCATGGGGCGGCTTGATGCCGACGTCATGGACGCAGCTCCGCAATTACGCGTGATCTCCAAACACGGGGTCGGCGTGGACAACATCGATCTGGCCGCGGCGGGTGAACGCGGCATTCCGGTCCTGGTCGCGACGGGCGCAAACGCCGTTTCTGTCGCCGAGCATGCGATCGCGCTGCTTCTGGCGACGGTCAAACTGATCCTTCCTCTGGACGCCAGCCTGCGTGACGGGCGCTGGGAGAAACCCAACTTCCTCGGACGGGAACTGTCGGGAGCGACGCTGGCACTCATGGGCATGGGGGCGATCGCGCAGGCGACGTGCCGCATCGCCAAGGGGCTTGGCCTGGAACTTATCGGTCACGACCCTTTCGCCAAAGACGAGGTTTTCCAAGACCTGGGCGTTCGCCGGTGCGCGACGTTCGATGACCTGCTCGCCGATGCCGACGTTCTGAGCCTGCATTGTCCCTTGAACGATCAGACCCGATCGATCGTGAACGCCGCCGCCATCGCGAAGATGCCCGCAGGCAGCTACGTCATCAATACCGCGCGGGGAGGCTTGATCGACGAGGCGGCCCTTTTGGAAGCGGTGCAGTCCGGCCATTTGGCCGGCGCGGGCCTGGACACGTTCGCGACCGAACCCCCGGCGGCCGATCATCCGTTCTGGGCAGAGCCGCGCATCGTTGTCACGCCCCACATCGGCGGCGTGACGCGCGAAGCGGGCGCGCGGGTCGGTGTCGATGCCGTGCGCGGGATTATCCAGGTTCTCGAAGGAACGCCCGTTCCGTCTGACAGGGTCGCCAACCGTTCGCTGTTGGCCGACGCCTCCAAAATTCTTACCACAGTATAGGAGTGAAGATGTCCATCGGTTTCAGAATTTGTACCCGTCACCAAACGGCCTCCAAGGAACTGGTCGAAGCTTTTGCCAAGCTGCCCGTGGCCAATGTTTCCGATTCCATGTGGCGTCTTTACGCGGGCGGTTCACGCCTTCGGCCGATGCACGCGTCGGGTGGCATGGCCGGGGTCGCGCTGACGGTCCGGTCGCGCCCGGGTGATAACCTGATGTTGCATAAGGCCATCGATATGGCGGGCCCCGGCGACGTGATCGTCGTCGATGCAGGCGGTGACCTGACCAACGCGCTGATCGGCGAGATGATGTTGGCCCATGCGATAAAGCGTGGGGTCGCCGGTTTCGTGATCGACGGCGCGATCCGTGACGCCGATGCCATCCGCGAGACCAATCTTCCGATGTTTGCCGCTGGTGTCACGCACCGCGGTCCTTATAAGGACGGTCCGGGTGAAATCAACGTTCCGATCAGCCTGGATGGAATGCCGGTCGAACCGGGAGACATCGTGCTCGGTGACGGCGACGGCGTGCTGGCCGTGCCGCAGGCCCATGCCGAAGAGATACTCAACAAGGCCCAGGCGAAGCTGGATGCTGAAACCAAGCAGATGAAAGCCATCGCCGAAGGCACCAATGACCGCAGCTGGGTAGACGCCGCCTTAAAAGAGCGCGGCTGCGAATTTCCGTAAGACTCGTGACGTGAATTTAAAGGAGAGAGAGATGTTCAAAGTAATCGCAAAAGCGACGTTCGCCGGTGCCATGCTGATGGCCGCCGGCACGGGCGCCGCCCTGGCCGAATACCCCGAAAAGCCGATTGAGGTGATCGTCGGTTATTCCGCGGGCGGCGGCACGGATGTCATGGCCCGCACGACCATGCCTTTCATCGAAAAGTATCTTGGCAAGGGTGCCAGCATCGTGGTCAAGAACATGCCCGGCGCCAGCGGCCAGATCGGCGTCACCAAGGCAGCCACTTCGGAACCCGACGGCTATACCCTCGGCACGTTCAACCTGCCGGGAATGATGGCCCGGACGATCGACCGCAAGGCCGGCTACAGCGTTGACAGCTTCACCTATCTGGCCAACGTGGTGAACGACCCCAACGTGATCGTTACCTCGAAGGGCACGGGTATCGATACGCTGGAAAAACTGATCAGCAAGGCTAAGGCGGAGCCCGGTGCGGTCACCGTCGGGATGTCGAGCCTGGGCGGCGACGATCACTTCACCTTGATCAAGCTGCAGAAACAGACGAACACGGAATTCACCATCGTGCCGTTCAAGGGCTCGGCCCCCGCGCGCACCGCCGTGATGGGCGGGCACGTCATCATGGGCATCCTCAACGTTTCGGAAGTCGCCAAGTTCAAGGATGAACTGAATATCCTGGGCGTCGCCCAGGCCGAACGTTCGGAGTTCGCCCCCGACGTGCCGACCTTCAAGGAACAGGGGCTGAACCTGATTAACGGTTCCATGCGCGGCATCATCGCGCCGAAGGGCCTGCCCAAGGACGTCGAAGCGAAGCTGATCAACGCCTTTAAGCAAGCCGCGAAAGATCCCGAATTCCTCAAAGCCATGAAGGCCACGGCCAACCCGGTCGAGGTCGTCACCGGCGATGACTTCAAGGCATTGACCAAGGAGCTTTATGACTTGGCCAAGGGGGTTTGGGAAACCACTCCCTGGAAGTGATATGTTGCGCGAGGGGGGCGCGGCCCGTCTCCCTCGCCAATCATCCAACGTGATTTAGGGATCAACGACCATGTCCAATCCCCGCAGGCCTCGGCTGTTTCGGCCTGAGACGCTGACGGCCCTCGGCATTATCGCCGTTGCTGTGGCCTTCATGGCCCCGACCGCAGCATTAAAGCCGATTTCGGCCTTTCTTCCGGCGACCATGCTGATCGGGATGGCCGTGTTGTCTCTGTTCCTGCTGCTCGTCGATCAACGCGCGGCGGGCGCGGGCGAGGATGCCCCGCCGATGACGGCGTCCCCAAAACGCGTGCTGGGCGCGTTCCTGATGATCGTGTGCTACGCGCTGTCGACCGACTACGTCGGCTTTTATATCAGCACCGCCGTGGTTATTCCGCTTGTTGCCTATGTATTCGGTTATCGCAGCTTGCCCGGCCTCGCGCTGGCGACATGCATCGTGCTTGGCGCGATCTATCTGATTTTCGATGTCGCGATGGCTCAGACCTTCCCCGTCGGCCGTCTTTGGAAGAGTTGAGGTTCTCATGTATTCAGACCTGCTCGATGCGCTGCCCGCGGTTCTCGGCCTTTACAATTTCATCGCCTTGGTCATCGGGGTCGTCGCCGGCATCGTCGTGGGCGCGATGCCGGGGCTGAGCGCGACCATGGCCATCTCGGTCCTGGTTCCGTTCACCTTTGGCCTGGAGCCGCTGGTCGCCCTGGGGCTGATGGCCGGCATATACAACGGTGCCATGTACGGCGGGGCCATCCCGGCCGTTCTGTTGCGTATCCCGGGCACGCCGGCCGCCGTCGCCACGACCTTTGACGGCTATCCCATGGCGCAGAAGGGGGAAGGTGGTTTCGCCCTCCAGGTCGCCGTGGTGTCCTCGGCCATCGGCGGGATCGCGAGCGCCTTTGCTTTAATGCTGTTGGCGCCGCCCCTTGCCAAGGTGACTTTGTTGTTTGGTCCGTCAGAAGTGTTCTGGGTCGCCGTCTTCGGGCTCGCCAGCATCATCTTTCTCTTGGGCGGGAACCCGATCAAGGGATTGATCAGCGCCTGCTTCGGCGTCTTTGTGTCGGTCGTCGGAACGGATCCGATTTCCGGCGCCGACCGCTACACCTTCGATCATCTTGAACTGCTCGACGGGATCAACATCGTGATCCTGCTGGTCGGGCTCTATGCCTTGCCCCCGGTGATCGACCTTCTTGAGGTGCCGCTGAAGACCGACCAGGTCACTGACAAAAAATTGGGTACGGAGCCGATCTGGCGCAGCCTGCCGCGCATGTTCCGGTTTTGGAAGACTTGGATCCGGTCATCGCTCATCGGTATCTGGATCGGCATCCTGCCCGGCGCGGGCGGTTCGATGGCGGCCTTCATGTCCTACAACGAAGCGCGCCGGAGCAGCAAAACCCCGGACACTTGGGGCCACGGCGAACCCGAAGGCGTGGCCGCATCCGAGACCGCGAACAACGCGGACACGGCCTCTGCCCTCATCCCGGCGCTGACCCTCGGCATCCCCGGAACCGCCGTTGCCGCGGTGATGCTCGGCGGGCTGCTGATCCATGGATTGCAGCCGGGACCGATGCTTTTCCGTGAGAACCCGACCGTTGTGTTCGGCTTCATGTGGCAATTCCTGTTCGGTGCGATCCTGCTGGTTCTTCTGGGTGGTTCGCTCGCCACCAACAGCTTTGCCAAGCTCTTGAACCTGCCTCGGCCGCTTCTGGGGTCGGTTATTATCGTGCTCATGCTGATCGGCGTGTATTCGATCAACGGGCGCATGTTCGACGTTTACCTCATGCTCAGTTTCGGTGCGATTGGCTACGTCATGGACAAACTGAAGTTCCCATTGCCGCCGGTCGTTCTCGGGCTGATCCTGGGCTCCTATGCGGAGGAGAACCTGCGCCTTGCCTTGCGGATTGGCCGGGGAGACTGGACGATCCTGTTCGCCAACACCACGAGCCTGATCCTGGTCGCGTTGACGGTCGCTGTGGTCTTCGGTCCGATGCTGAAACGCCGCTACTTGAAATCCCGACAAAGCAAGTGACGGGGCATGGGCCGGCGGTGAGGTCCGGGTGCCCATGCGACATGGCGCGACCATCGCAAAGATGCGGGTGATGGCCCGCAGGCGCCAAATCCCGCTCTCGAAACTGGCAACAAGCCCCTATCGGCCGATTAGGGGCTTGTTGTCGTCTCGGCCCAAGGCGCCTCATGCAAGGGTAGGAGGTGAGGGACGCGAGTGATGCTCGTCATTCCCGAACTGTGCCGAAACGTATACTGTGTAACGCAATTCGCTAGCCGATTTGAACGCCACATGAAAATGGCAGTCCCGAGTGACGGGACGGAGGAGGCGATGTGGCCTATTTGGACAACCATACGGTCATGGCGACCGATGATATGGACGAATTGCACCACGCCGTTGCGGGATTGGCGGGGCGGCATCAATTCGACGTGCGCGGTGACAGAGCCGCCTTGTCCGCCAGAATCGCCGTGGCGTCGTTCGGGAATCTCAATCTTCTGCATTTCGGGTACGGCGACGTTCGGATCGACGTTTCCTCCGGCGAGGAGGGGGACGACGGGCTGTTATTCTATGTGGTGACGGGTGGCGGTGGTAACTTGCGCCTCGGCAATACGGAAATGGGCTTCTCCACGACGCGGGGCGTCGTACGGGACCTTTCCCATTCGATCATGGTGACGCAGGAGGGGCTCTCGGGGTTTGCCCTGCCGATGTCGAAAGAAAGAGTGAGCCAGCATGCTCGTGCGGTGATCGGCGCCGATGTGGGGGCGGCCCCGGTGATATTCGATGAAGGGATCGATATGACGACTCCGGGCGGGCGTCAATTCCGCAACACGGTGCATTTTGTCGCGAACGCCTTGGACGGCCCGCTTCGGGAAATGGACAATCCGATCCTTGCCCGGCAAATGGAAGAACTGCTTCTGACCCAGGTCCTGGCGTTGCTGCCCAACAATTTTTCCGACGCAATTGCGGATTGCGCAACACGGGTGGCCTTGCCTTATCACGTCAAACGGGCGCGCGATTACATCCATGCCCATGCGCATACGGCGGTCGGCGTGGCCGATATCGCGGCGGCGGCCGGATGCGGCTATCGAACCGTGCAAAACGCCTTCAAGGATGTTTATGGCATGTCACCCATGGCCTATCTGCGGCTTGTCCGGCTGAAACGGGTTCATGGCGCCTTGCTCAACGGCGGCGGAGACGGGGCGACCATCGCGCAAATCGCTCGGTCCTGGGGGTTCGGGCATATGGGGCGATTCGCCGAGATTTACCGTCGCCAGTTCGGCGAATTACCGTCGGAAACGGTCCGAAAGTGCGCCTGAATTACGCGGCCGTATCCACAAACTGTATCCAGTATCCCAAAAGCGCCGAATAAAGAGATGCAACGTGCCGTGTGCGTTCTCTAGCCGGCATTTCATACATAGAGTGCTTCTGATCGGACCATGCCTTCCAACCTGAAGAGCATGCGGCGTGGGGTGACGTCTGCTGGCAAATTTTCTTTCGGGGGACGAAGAACGAAGGCCCGCCGATTTTGGCGCGCAGGGTGCGGGCCGTGGTGAAACAAGACGCGATATTGAGAATTGAGGAATGGCCGATGAGGGTTCTTTTCAAGTCTGTATTTTTCCCCATCCTGGCGCGGGGGGCGTTGCTGGCCCTGATTGCGTTCGCCGGCATGGCGAACCCGTCCGACGCGGCGGCGCAGCAGACGCAGGCAGCCTTTACCGGTCAGGGTCACGCGATCTGTGGTGGGGTCGATCTACGCACGGGCAAGCTTTTAGATTCGTGCGGTTTCGAAAGTGCGAAGTATACCGGTAAGGCCGTCGGCAAATGCCCGAGCGGGTCGTTCTTCGATATCGGCACCTGGGCCTGCTTCACATGCCCCAGCGGCTACAACCGAACGGCGTTCGCGGTCGATACTCCGCAGGCCTGTTCCAAACAGGTCAGGGCTGAATACAAATACGCAAGGCGGGTCAGCGGCCACAAATCCTGTCCGAACGGCACCTTCAAGGACCCCCGCAACGGCGGCGAATGCTGGCAATGCCCGTCGGGGTTCGGCCGGACCCTGTCCGCGGTCAACGCCTGGGATGCCTGCGGCAAGTTTGGCGCAAGCGCGCGCCGGGCTGAATTCATCGACCGGGTCTGCCCGGAAGGCACGATCACAGACCTGAACGGAAGCTGTTATTCCTGCCCCGAAGGGTTCCGCCGCACTGCCGCCGCGGTCACCGCCAACAATGCCTGTTTTCGTAACGAGGACCTGAAGCCGGCCGAGCAAACGGCGGCGCTGACCTGCAAGGCCGGCGAGCACTTCGATTTCATCGACGGGGGAACGTGTTGGGAGTGCCCCGAGAATTCCGTGCGTTCGGTCTCCGGCGTTAAGACCAACAAGGCCTGCGAATTCACCAACATCCGTTGGGAAGCGGCCAAGCGTACGCCGAACGGGTTGTTCAAGCTGCCGGGCGGCCACGAGATCGCGGCCGAGGTCATCAAGGAGCGCACGCGGATCGACAAGATCCTCGACGAGGCCATCAAGGCGGAAAAGGTGAGCGGTGCCGAGGCCACCGAATTCAGAGACGTCGCCTGGGAGCATATTCGGACGGGGCCCGAAAGCTCCTCGGTCCTGATGGCGGCCGTCTACCAACGCGTTTTCGATCTGATCAAGAATGGCCCGAGGACCAAGCCCGAGCGGGACTTGCTGAACTACATGGCCGTCTATATTCAGCAGTCGCGCCAGTTGGCCGCCTCGGAAATGGACAGCATCTGGAAAAGCTGGACCCGCGGCCAGGAGGCGCGCACATCGGCACTGGCGACAAGAAGTATGCACAGTGCCTATGACGTCGGCGTCGCCCCACCGGATTTGAAAAGCCTGGTCGCCAACGTCATGCATCTGGCGCCCGCCGCGGCGATGACGACTGCGTTCCTCGGCGCGTATGCGCTCGAAAACGTGTCGCCCGCGTTCGCTCAGCTGACGGCCCGCGCGGCGGTAGCAATAAGACCCTTCAATTGGGTGCAGAAAATTGCCTCACTCCAACAAACCGCGGAGAAGGCCGGAGCCGCGATTACCCACGCAGCCGCCGCAGCCCAGGCCGGAGCGGGGGTCATCGGCTCCTTTGCCGCTCCCTTCGCGGTCATGACGGCCGCGTCGGTAATCTTCAGCATCGCGACGGAAAACACCTTGGCGCAGAACCAACAGATATCCATTGTCAACGACGCTCTGGAGACGTCGAAGAAGCCGGTGAACCTGTCCCGCCTGATCCTGACCCCAGAGGGCAGGGTGGAGGTCCTGAGCAACTGGGCGCTGATGACCCAGGAGTACTACAAGCCCAACGCCCGCACCTGGGCCGCGCTGGTGCCGACGCAGTCGTCGACGGGCAACACGGCGACCGTGAACGTGAATGGCACGAACATCGTCATAGACGTTCCCGTGGTGCCGAGCGTGACCTTGGAAGGCGACCGCACAGTGGTGGCGGGGGCCTCGGGCAGCGCGCCGAGTTGGGAGAAGGTCGCCGGTGCGGCCCTTGATGTTGCGGTCGGCTCCGACGGTACTGTCTATGCGATCGGCGTGAATAAGACGAACGGCGGATATCAGATGTTCAAACGCGCCAAGACCGATAGCAAGTGGACCAAGATTATCGGAGGGGCGCTTCGCGTTGCGGTTTCCGGGACAGAGGCTTGGGTGGTGAACGACAAGGGCGGGATCTATGTTCAGTCGGGCACCCGATGGCGAAAGGTCTCCGGCCCCGCGGCACAAGACATCGGCGCCAGCGCCAAAGGCGTGTGGATTACCGGTACCGATGACAAGATTTATCAACGCGTGGGCAACAACTGGAATCTTGTTTCGGGTAAGGCCCAGCGGATCGATGTCGATCAGGACGGTCGCCCCTGGGTCGTGAACAACAAAGGCCACATCTTCGTCCACGACAATAACTTGAAGTGGCAGAGGCTGCCGGGCGCCGCCAAGGATGTGGCGGTCGATGCACGGGGCGCGGCATACGTCGTCGGCACGAGTGGCGGCGTGTACGTGTTCAACGGCACAAAGCGCGATTGGGACCGAATTTCTGACGACAAGGATTCCGTCGCCATCGGTGTCGGCGGTGGTCAGCTGTGGCGGATTTCCAAGTCAAACGAAACCTATCAGTATCGCTAGGCTGCCCGGCATTCATTCTACGATGATGCTCATATACTGCCGGCGGCCCGTGGCGGGCCGCCGGCGAATTATGCGGCAGTAGGCGGCGTCGCTACTTTTGCCGGTACACCTCGGTTTTCGGACCCAGGTGCCAGATCTTTCCGCCGCCGACGGCGACGGCCGTCGCATCGCGGCCTGTCGTCATCCACTTGTTGGCGGCGGCGTCGAACAGCATGACCTTGCCGCTTGCATCGACCACCACCGGGACGCCGAAGGCATCGACGGCAATGTCCTGTGCCGTGCCGTTGAAGGGCTGCCATTTGCCGTTGACCAGGGCGAATATCTGGCCGGCCGCGTTGGTCAGCCAGGGATTGCCGTCACGGTCCACGGTGATGCGGGTTCCCCAGGCCGATTGATCGCGGAGCCATTGCTTGCCGGTCCAGCGATAGACGGCGAAGCTCCCTTGCTTGGTCGGTTCCGCCACGGCCCAGACACCTTTGGCGCTGGCGCCGATATCGACGGCCTTCATGATCTTGCCGCCGGCCAGGACCGGCCGATTGGCCCAGGTCGTGCCGGCGCGCTCGAAGGCGATGCCGCCGTCGTTGACCAGCCAGGGCGTGGTGTCGGCCACGGCGATGCGCACGGCGCCGCCGGGTGCGGATTTCCAATCCCGATCCTTTGGTCCGCGGAAGTAAATCCCGTTCCCGCCGGGCACCTTGTTGTCGCCGATCACCCAGACGGTCCCGTCGGTGGCGAGGGCGATGTCATGGGCGCGGCCGGGGATCTGTTCCCAATCATTGCCACGGCCCGGCTGCAGGCTCGCCGTCTCGTTGATCACGGGGATGGTCTGGCCTTGAATCTTCTGGCTCGGCGTATTGCCCGTATTGAGCGGGGTCACGACCGGGTCACCCTGCATGATGACGGTCGTCGGCGCCGTCACGTTCGTCAATTGGGTCGCCGCTTCCTTGCCTTGGGCATAGGATTTGATCCGGGACATGACGTGGGCGGCCGGATCGCTCAGGCCCGACATTGCCAGCAACCAGTATCCTTCCAGGACGGACCTGCGTTCCTCGGTCTGGAAGTCGCGGGTAAGGTCCGGTGTCTGCTTGGCATGGGCGAGCATGGCCAACAGATGCCCGCGGTCGGTCTTGGAGTATTCGTCCATCTTCGTCGCGACCTCGATCACGACCTCAATGATGGCGGTAATGACAAAGGCGGGGCCGGCGGCCTTCAGGAATTTGAAGACGCTACTGGCCCCCTTCGACAAGGCCTTGTTCAGCCCCTTGAGGGCGACCTTTCCCGCGACGTCGTCGACAGGCGATTTGGTTAATAGCTTTGTCGTTTTCTTGGCGAGTTCCCCGCCACCTTCTTTGATGCCTTCCACGACCTTTTTCTTTATGCCCTGACGGATGCCGTAGTTGGGCCTGACCAGTTTCTTGAGGGTGGGATTGGTGGCGACGGCAACCATGGTGCCGCCGGCAATGACGGTCAGACCGGAAACCGAGGCAATCGTCGCGGCCTGGACGATTTCGTGCCAATCGGGGGGCGGCGTCGGCTCGTCCGCCGGTTTCACCTGGGTCAAGTCAGGCCCGCCGCTCTTGCCGTTCGTGGTGATTAGGCCCGACGTGGAGTTTTCCGCGAATTTCTTCCAGTAGGCCTCGGCCGTTCTCCAGGCATCGAATGCTTTCAAGGCTTCTTCCGCGACGTATATCCGACGGTTCTTGACGTAGTCGGCGAAGCTCGCCAACAGGCGTTTGTCGGCGGCGGTTACCTTGCGCGCGTCGGATGGGACTTGCGACGGGTTCGCGGCAGCCAGTTCGATCCGCCCGAACACCATGTTCATGAGAATGCTGCTGACACCGGGCGTTTCCTCGATTTCCGCCCAGGCTTCGGCAACTTCCTTTTCCGGGTTCTGTTTGCAGTTCCTGGCCGCGTCGAGATCGTCCTTGTTCTCGGCACAGGACCGGACCATTTCGCGGATCGCGGCGTCTAACTTTTTCCGGTCGTCCCGCAGGATTTCCAGAACGACATCGTCGGCGCCGGGCAGCCGGAACAGGCCCGGTTCGCCGAAGGGGGCCGCGTACCATTCCGTGGTCGGCCCCTGACAGGCGTCATGGTTGTAAACCGGTGCATAGGTCCGCGTGTGTTCGGCCGGACAGGACCAGCAGGTGCCGCCGTCCGGCGCCGGCTTGGCCCTGGGGCTGGTGATGCCGGCGGTCTTCATGTTGTTGAAGAAGGTGTTGTCGACCTTGATGAAGTCGAAATGCTGGCCTGCGGGGCAGGTCAGTGCCGATACGAATTTGGCCTTTGAAACCACCAGACCCGGCGTCGTCTCGCAAGCTTGCGGTGATGTGATGGGGTTCAACAGCACGCGGTCATAGGTTTCCGGGCATTTCCAGCATTCGCCACCGTTGCGCGGATCAGTGATGGTGCCGGCTTCGCACTTGGCGATGCCGCGCACCGTGGCGCGCGCCGACGCCGCCGGGATCGCCCTGCTGCACCCACTCGTACTATTGACGTGGTGCGCGGTACGGACGAACCCGCTCGGGCATTGCCAACAGGCGCCCCCGTCCCAGGCATCGTGAAACTGACCCGGTTTGCAATCGTGCGGCCAAAGAGTGTTGAACATGCGCGTTGGGCGGCGGAGTTCCTCGGAGGAGGGCCGGGTACACTTATCCCAGGCATCGACACGCGGCAGGACATTGGTCTCGTATCCTTTAGGGCAGGACCAGCATTCGCCGCCGCGGATGCTGTCATAGAATGCCTTTTCAAATTGTGCCGTTGGGCCCGGGCACAAATCCCCCAGCTTCGTGGCCGGTTTGAAACGTTGTTTGACGTTGGATTCCTGCCAGGTTGCCTGCCGCGCACACGCGCGGTCAGTATCGACGGCGGCAGCGGTCCTGGTAAAGCCGCCTGGGCAGGACCAGCATTGCCAGAGCCCGATGTCGAAGATCGACCCGGCCGGGCAGGAGCCCAGGGCCGGGCCTTCGTAGATGGCGTGTTTCGATTTGCAGGGCGGCTGCGGCTTGCCGTCACGGCGCAGGCCGCCGCATTCCGTGTGGGAGGTGTAGAAATCCCAGCCATGGCTGAGATGCTCATCCTTGCCCACCTTTACATTCTGCGCCCCGACAAGCGTCGCTGTGGTGATGGGCAACGCGAAGCCGATGATGAGCAACAGCGGTGCAACAAACAACACGCGGTACTGTCGGCCCACAATAGCTACGAGCACACCCACAAGAACCAGCAGCGATATCGCCAAGCCGATTTCAACCATCACGCTCTCCCCCTCGTTCGGGCATCTGCCCGTCATTCGGTCCGCACGGTCCCATCGAGAGCTGCCGCAGGTTCAATACCCACCGAGACGAGACAGAACCGCCACAGCGCGCATGGTGCCGTCACCGTCTTGTGCGGTGATTGCGCGGCTAGGATTACTTTTCCTACGATGGGACGAGGGTGCAAGATGCGCGTTATATGATAAAAGGCTATACTATGAAGGATCGTCCTATAATAATTCGTGCTAGTATTTGGTGTGTCCGAACAGGAACGGTTTCGGATAGGTTCAAGACACGGGCATTCGCATCAGGCCACATGCCGAACTTGTAGAAACAGTGTTGATTTCCTCCCATGCCAACCAACGTGGAATGGCTCCTGCAAGAGGCCACCGGTGACCGCAGTCTTCGCGTCGAAAAGCGAATGATGATCGACGACGGTAATTGGACGGCGGAAATCGAGCGGCTTGAAATCGGCCCCGGACTTCGGGTGTTTCTTGCGACGGCGGATGTGCACAAGGATCTCACCGTGCAACCGGCCGACGGCGAGGACGATATCTGGCTGAACAGCGATGTCGCGGTTTCGGGGCGCGTCGACATTCATTTGCGCGACGGACCCAAGACCCATGTCGGTCCCGACCACGCGATCCTGTTTCGCCCGTTGATCCGCGTCGTCGATTATCACCTGACGGCGGGTCAGCAAATCAAGATGGCGGGTTACGGCCTGCATATCGACCGGGTCGTGCGCCTGTTCGACGGAAACGTGCCCAATGAGTTGTGCCCGCTTGTTGAGCCGAACATCGGCGAAAGCCGCATCTTCGCCATGAAAAATACGCGCCAGCTCCGCAATCTGGCGCAAAACCTGTTTGCCCCGGGCTTGAACGGTCCGCTTCGAACCCTGTTCATGGAAGGCACCGTTTTGCAGTTGCTCGCCGTTCAGGCCGCGGGACGGCCGAATGGAAAGGGGGCGCGGAGCGAGTTGTCCAGGAGTGAGCGCGACAGCGTTCATGCCGCGCGGGACATCTTACTGGCGGACATGCGGAACCCGCCGAGTCTGGGGGAACTGGCCAACGCGGTCGGGTTGACGGAAAAGCGGTTGAACGCCGGATTCCGCATGGCTTTCGGCGCGACGGTCTTTGAAGTGTTGCGAAACCACCGCCTGGAACATGCGCGCATCGCGTTGACGATGGAATCCACCCCGATGAAGGTCATCGCCTACCGGGTCGGTTACAACCACGTCACCAACTTCATCAACGCCTATACCGCGCGCTACGGGAATCCGCCGGGTCGTCACACCCGGCGCGGCAGCTAGATACAGAACGCCGCCCTGGCAAAGAGCCGGGCTTATGGACGAAGACGAAATCCGCGATGGGGATCAGGCCGCCGCGTGGGCCGGGTCCGCTCGTTCGGTCAGGAAAGGCGCGTCCCCCAGCAGCGTCACCCGGTTCATGTGGCGGCGGAAGCCGTGATAGTCGTTGATGGCGAAATGCTGGGTGCAGCGGTTGTCCCAGAAGGCGAGGGATCCGGGCTGCCAGCGAAACCGGCAGACGAATTCCGGCTTGCACAGGTGGGCGAACAGGTAGTGCAGCAGCGGCGCGCTTTCCTCGCGCGTCATGCCTTCGAAATTCTTGGTGAACACGCTGTTGACGTAAAGTGCGTCGCGGCCCGATTCCGGATGGGTGCGGATCACCGGATGGGTCGCCTCCTGTTCGACATCGTCGGAATGCTGAAACCCGCCGGAAGCGCTCCCGGGCAATTCGGCCTCGGCCGCCCGTTTGGCGAAATTCTCCCGCGCGCTGTGGAAGGCGCGCATCCCCCGCAGCATCGTTTTCATACCGTCCGACAGGGTTTCATAGGCCAGGTACATGTTGGCGAACATGGTATCGCCGCCGAAGGGCGGCACTTCCTTGGCGTAGAGGATGGAGCCGAGGGCCGGACGTCGGGTGTAGCTGACGTCCGTGTGCCAGCGGTCGCCGATGTTGTTCTTGTGTTGCGGTTCCTTGAGCAGGAGTTGGACTTCCTCGTGGCCGGGCACCTGGGGAAAGAACGAATTGACGTGCAGGTCACCGAACAGGCGGCCGAAGGCCTTTTGCCGGTCGGGCGTCAGATCCTGGTCGCGGAAGAAGATGACCAGGTTGTCGACCAGGGCGCGGCGGATTTCCGCAATCACCTCGGGGTCGAGGGACCGCGACAGGTCGACGCCGCCGATCTCCGCGCCGAGGGCGCCTGAGATCGGGCTGATGGTGATGTGACGGAAATCGGATTGCGGTTGTGCGGTCATCGGACGGGGCTCCCAAATTCAGGCGGTTTTGCGCGGCGCCTCGGCAAGAAGGGCCAGGGTTTCTTCGGATACGGGCGCCGTCAGGGCGCCGGCGATGCTGTCGATCAGGTTGGCGACGAACAATTGGGTGCCGCCGCTGCGTCCGGTGGTGCGGCCGCCGGCATCGCGCCGCGCCTTGTCGGCCAGGGCGTGGACGAAATGGGCGACGGCCTGGCGGATGCGCTGTTCGACCACGGTTGCCGGCAGGTCCGAAAGCAGGCCGCGCAACAGGTCGCGGGTGCGCGCCATGCCATGGTCGAACTTATCGCGCACCAGGCCGCCCAGATCGACCCCCGGGTCGCTGATCACCTGTGCCAGAAAGCGCACGTAATGGCCGCCGCGCATAACGGGGTCGAGTTGCTCCGCCAACGGCGCGACCATGGCGGCGACGACGGGACGCACCTGGATTACCGGGGCGGCGGCCTCCAGCGCGTCGAGCATGGCGACGCGACGCCGGTTGATGCCCGCCATGCGGCGTTCGAAGATCGCTTCGAGCAACATTTCCCGAGTGCCGAAATGGTAATGCAGCGCGGCCACGTTCTTCTGCCCGGCGGCGCGGTTGATCTCGCGCAGGGATACGTTGTCGATGCCCTTCTCGGCGAACAGCCGTTCGGCGGCGAGGACAAGCTTTTCGCGGGTATCGGTCGGGTCCATGGGGTAACCATATTAAATCATTTGAATTAATTCAAATGATTTAAATCTGCCAGACAAGGACGCTGCCCCATCAAAGCGAAATGTTGACAAAGGGGCCCGTGAGAAGGCCTTTTCAAAGGTAGACAAGACCATACCAAGAGGAATTCCATTCATGAGACTGATGATGTTCGAAGCGTCCGGCGGACCGCGCCTGGGCGTGGTCGATGGCGACAAGGTGATCGACGTCGCCGCTGCCGATCCGGCGTTGCCGAAGACGATGCTGGCCCTGATCCAGGCCGGCCCGGACGCGCTTTCCCGCGTCGCCGCCGCCGTCAAGGGCGCGGATGCGAAGGCGACCCTGGCGCTCAAGGACGTCACGCCGGCGCTGCCCATCGAGCGCCCGGGCAAGTTCGTCTGCGTCGGCCTGAACTACGCCGCCCATGCGCGCGAAGGCGGGCACGAGCCGCCCAAGTATCCGTCGCTGTTCGTGCGCTGGCCGTCGTCCCTGGTCGCCGCCGAGGCGCCGGTGATCCTGCCCAAGGTCTGCGACCAACTGGATTACGAGGCCGAGTTGACCTTCGTCATCGGCAAGGGCGGTCGCGCCATTCCGGAAGACAAGGGGTTGGACCACGTGTTCGGCTACACCCTGTTCAACGACGTCTCGGTCCGCGCCTGGCAGCGCTATACCCCGCAGTGGACTCAGGGCAAGAACTTCGACGGCACCGGCCCCTTGGGCCCCGTCGTGGTGACGCCGGACGAATTGCCGCCGGGGGCGTCGGGCCTGCGCATCACGTCGCGGGTCAATGGCGAAACGCGGCAGGACTCCAACACCGGAGACCTGATCTTCGGCGTCGCGCGGCTGGTCGCCATCCTGTCCGAATTCATGACGCTGGAGCCTGGCGACGTGGTCGCCACCGGCACGCCCTCGGGCGTGGCCCACGCCATGAAGCCGCCGGGCTGGATGAAGGTCGGCGACAGGGTCGAGGTCGAGGTCGAAGGCATTGGCATCCTGGGCAATCCCATCGTCGCCGAGGCCTGACGCGGCGTTCCGGGGTGGGGGCGGCCTCGGCCGCCCCTTGACCCGTGACAGGGCGGTTTTGGCGGCTATGATTGAGCCCGGGACGCGCGTAGACGCGCAAAGGGGAGAGACCGCCATGACCACCTGCCGCCTGACGACCGCCGCCGTTATCCTTGCTCTTGGCGCCATGATCGCCGTCGCGGGTTCGGCCCGAGCGGCGGAGGGGCGCATCGGGGTCGAGCTTAACAAGCTGGAGCCGCTGGCCAGCGCCTGCCGCGCCTATGTGGTGCTGACGAACACGGCGGGCACGGCGTTCCGCGACCTGAAGCTGGATCTGGTGATCTTCGATACGGATGGCATCGTCGCCCGCCGCGTGGCGGTGCAGGGCGGGCCGATCCCCGACGGCAAGACGTCGCTCAAGGTGTTCGATATCGACGGCGTGCAATGCGCCAAGATCAGCCGGTTTCTGCTGAACGGGGTCATGACCTGCCAGGCCCAGGACGGCAAGCGCGATGACTGTGTCGGATTGATCGACCCGTCGTCCCGCGCGCCGGCCCCGCTGATCAAGTAGCGGGCGCGGCCCCGCCGCGGGCGGAAGCTCAGGTCAGGTTGTTGGGATCGTAGGAATTGGCGAAGCGCAGGGGCGGCGTGTCCGTGGACAGGCGGTCTTCCCGCCCGGCGGCGTCATCGGGCCGTTCCTGCACTTCCTTCGACAGGACGGCGAAGGCGGCAAGCACGGCCTGCGGTTTGAGAGCTTTCCAGAGGAACATGTCAGCCTGCCGCCGCCAGCGCCGGGGTGGGTGCGAACAGGGGCTCGGCGGCGGTATCGGTATCGCGGCGCGCCTGACAGATGGCCTCGGAAATCTCGCATTCGCATTTGCCGCAGCAGGGTGCGCAGTCGAAATAGGTATGCACGTCGTCCCACTTTTCGGCGCCGGAACGCACCGCTTCCTTGACTTCCGTTTCGGTGATTCCGTTGCAATTGCAGACGTACATGGATGCGGTTCCCGGTCGCGGTTTGTTGTTGATAATGAGTATCATTCGTTCTGCGAATGATTGTCAATATCGTAAGATTAAAATTCGATTTCAAGCCCCCTGGGCGAATTCTCTTGAACCCCCTTGGCGATTGAGGGGACTCTGACACGGGGGCGGCCTGCCGCCTGGGCGGTCGCGTATGGGGGGATAAAGGCGTTGAGCACGGAAAACCAGGAAACGGACTTGAAGTACGCGGTGGACGAAACGCCGCCGCTGGCGCTTTCCGCCGGATTGGGGCTACAGGTCGTCATACTGATCATTGCCGGCATCGTCCTTGCGCCTGTTATTGTCATCCGCGCGGCCGGGGATCCCGGCGGGGCGGCATCCTGGGCCGTTTTCGCGGCGCTGGTCGTCTGCGGTATCACCACGATGATCCAAGCACGGCCGATCAAGATGCCGCTGCTGGGCCAGTGCGGGGCCGGTTTCGTCCTATTCATGGGAACGTCGGGCGCCTTCATGGCGATTTCCGTCGATGCCATCAAGTCGGGTGGCATGGCGTTGCTGGCGACCCTGGTGCTCATGTCGTCGCTGATTCAGTTCCTGTTTTCCTTCCGTCTGGGGTATCTGCGCCGGATCATCACGCCGACGGTCGGCGGAACGGTCATCATGATGATCGCCGTGACGGTGTTTCCCATCATCTTCAAAATGCTCAACGCGCCCATGCCTGGTGTTCCCGAAGGCAGCGCCGCCGCGCCGGTGACGGCGATTGCGACCTTCGTGGTGATCGTCGGTGTCTCCCTGTTCGGCAAGGGCCCCATTCGTCTATGGGGGCCGCTCATCGGCGTCGCGGTCGGCTGCGCGATCGCCTTTGCCATGGGGGCGTTCGATCTGTCCAAGGTCGCCGCCGCCAGTTGGATCGGTTTGCCGGAAGGCACCTGGCCAGGCTTGGACCTGTCGTTCGGGACCGACTTTTGGCGGCTTCTGATCCCCTTCGCTATCGTCACCATCGTCGGCGCCATCGAAACCTATGGCGACGGCGTGGCCATTCAGCGCCTGTCCAAGCGCCGCCAAGAGCCCATCGACTTCCGCGCCGTGCAGGGGGCGGTGAACGCGGACGGTCTCGGCAATTTCCTGTCGGGCCTATCGGGCACCCTGCCCAACACGACTTATTCGACGAGCCTGTCCGTGGTCGACCTGACCGGCGTGGGCGCGCGCGCGGTGGGTTTGTTCGGCGGCGCGTTTCTGATCCTGTTCGCGTTCTGCCCGAAGATTTCCGCCTTCCTGATTTCGATCCCGTCACCCATCGCCGCCGCCTACATCATGCTTCTGCTGATCCTTCTGTTCATGCACGGACTAAAACTGGTGACCGAGGACGGTCTTACCTTCGAGAACGGTATGATCGTCTGTGTCTCTTTCTGGCTGGCCGTGGGTTTTCAGGAACAGGCGATTTTCGCCGGTTACCTGCCGGCCTGGGCGCGGGAACTGTTCGACAACGGGATGACTGCGGGCGGCATCGTCGCCATCGTGCTTTCGGTAATGGTCGGGTTCAAACGGGGCCGGGTGAAGAGCCTGCAACTGGCGCCCGGCCTGTCGTCCATTCCCAAGGTGCAGGAGTTCCTGACCGAAGCCGGCACCAAGGCCGGCTGGGACCATCACGCCATCCTGCGCCTGGAACTGGCGGGCGAGGAAGCCATGCTGTTCCTCATCGGCCAACTCGATGAAAACGGGGATGGCGGTGGCGCGCGTCAGATCCGCGTGTCCACGCGGCGGGTGCGCGACCAGATTGAGGTCGAAATCCTGTCCGGCGCCGTCGACGGCAACCTGGAACAGGCGGTCGAAGGGATCGACCGGCAGTCGCTGCCGCACGCCGACGACGTGGGCCTGCGCATCCTCAGCGGCCTCGCCGAGCGGGTGCGCCATGAACAGTTCTACGGCGTCGATGTGCTGCTGCTGACCCTGGACAGCCGGCCGCTTTAGGCGCTGCGCCCGTCCGGGACGGCCAGCAGGTGATTGTCCCAGGGGGCGCCCTGAAGGTTGCCGCGCGGTGTTGCGTGGTCCGGCCCGCCGACCACGAAGGCGCCGGTGCCGCCGGTCAGCACGAAACTGCCGTCGGCGGGGCCGGGGGCCAGACCGCAGCCGTCGGCGATCGCCACATTGCCGGCCAGTTCGCCGGTCAGGGTGTCCCAGAACAAGACCCGATTGCCGCGCGGGGCGCTGACCGCGGCCAGTTTCCCGCCCCGGTCCACGGCGACGGATCCGCAATAGCCGCCCAGGTTCAGGGTCGTCGCCTCGGGGGCGTTCAAATCGTCGATCCGCCCCGATCCAGGCCGATGTAGGCCGACCAGCGGCAGGCCGTCGGTGGCCGGGCCCTGGTCCTGGCAGGCGAATACCACGCGTCCGTCGGAGAAGGCCGCGAGATGGCGGATGCTCAGCAAGTGACGGCGGCCAGGGGCATGGGCGACGCTGTCTTCCAGGCGTCCGCTGGCCAGGTCCACATAGGCCAGGTTGGGCGCCATGGTGCCCAGGTTCAACTTGGCGCGGCCACTGTCCGGATGGGTCAGGATGCCGCCGTTGGCGACCGCCAGGGTATGGCCGCCGGGCATCAGCACCAGTTCGTGGCATCCGACGCCGTGGCTCGGCAACTCTCCCACGCGCTTGAACCCGTCGGCGGCGTCATAGACGCCGATGCAGCCACGCGCGTTGTCGTAATCGTTTTCCGTGGCGAACAGGTGGCGGCCCGTCGGCTCGAACACCGCATGGCCCTGGAAATGCCGCCCGGCGGGGGCATGGAACAGACGGGCCGGGCCATCGCCATCGATGGCGATGGCGGCGGCGAAGGTGCCGGGCCGCCGCGCCAAGGCGACGGCAAGTTTGCCGTCGGGACGAAGGGCGAAGCCGTGACCCCGCGCGGGCAGGTCGACCTGGCGCAGGATACGGCCCCCGGCGTCGGCGACGCAGGCGACGAAGCGATAGGGCTCGGCCCGGCCGTCGCCTAGGCGGCGCACGCCCAGGTAACGTGGGCCTCTGGAGGCAGCCCAGACGCCGGGCGCCATGAGGAAGACCAAGCCGCCCGCGCCAAAGCCCAGCAGGGTTCGCCGTGTCCTCTCCATGATCAGTCTCCGTCCAGTGAATTGAAGCCGAGGACGAGGTCGAGCGCCTCGGACACATTGACGACGACCAGTTCATGCAGGTCTTGGACGTCGCTTTTCAAAACCTTGATGCGCAGCGGCCCTTTTTCGGTCTTGAGCACCGCCGCGATGGACGGGCCCAGGTCGCGCGTGAACTTGATCAGATAGGTGAACTGATGGCGGATCAGGCCGTCCTCTCCCTTGCCGATATGGCTGCCCTTGGCCGTGGCGAGGCCGTCGTAGAGATCTTCAAGCGCGACCAGATTGTGCACCACGTTGCGCAGGGCGCGGCCGCTCATCCAGTTTTCCGCCCGGCGAGGCCGGGTCTTGCCGTCGGATCCCAGTGGGGCGCCCAGCTTCAATTCGGCCACGGCGCCCAGGCCCGTGGCCAGATCGTTGAACAGGTCCGTGGTCACGCGTTTGGCCGGTCGGCCCGCCGCCGGATCCTTGGCCCAGCGGCCTTCCAGGCCGGCGGCGATGTTGTGCAGGTTGACCGTGATGGCGCCGGCCACGGCACAGGGCGTCACCGGCCCGTCACCGGATGTCAGGGATGTGGGGGCGTCCTTGGCGAACAGCAGACGTTCCAGGGCGGGAAAACCCTGCACGGCGATGGAGACATGGGCGAAGCTTTCCGGTTTCAGAATGCCGCCGTCCTTGTGCGCCATCAGCCGCGCCAGATGCTTGTCGACCAGGCTCTTGCGGTCGGGCCAGAACTTGACGCGGATATGGGTGTCCGCCGCCGCCGCCGGGCCCTGGCGCAGGTGTTCGACTTCCTGCCAGGCGTCCAGCGCGCCGTGGAAGGCATCGCGGGTGGCATTGATCGCGGCGGGCGTGACGTCGGGACACAGCTTCCGGGCCGCGTCGGCAAGTGCTGCGGTCTTTTCCGTGAATGCGTGATAGCGGGGCAGCAGGTGGTTCTTGACGATGGCGGCGTTGATCGCGCCGTAGTTGATCGCCGTGGCGGCGGCCCGCACGGGAGACGCCAGGACGCTTGCCGCCAGAAGGGCGGTCAGGACCGCCGCCGGGCGCAGCAGGGTACGATGAGGGGTCATAACGAATTCAGGAAGGCGAGCAGGGCCTCCCGCTCCTTTGTGGGTAATTTTCGAACGGCTTCCCTGGCGGCCTCGGCTTCGCCGCCGTGCCACAGGATGGCTTCCAGCAGGTTGCGGGCGCGGCCGTCGTGCAGGAAGAAGGTATGGCCGCTGACGACCTTGGTCAAACCGATGCCCCAGAGCGGCGCCGTGCGCCATTCGCGGCCGTCGGCCAGACCTTCCGGGCGGCCGTCGGCCAAACCCGCGCCCATGTCGTGCAGCAACATGTCCGTATAGGGCCAGATCAGCTGATGGGAATGTTCGGGCCGTGCGGGGTCCGTGCGGGTCACGAACTTGGGCCGGTGGCAGGCCGCGCAGCCGCTGTCGTAGAACACTTTCTTGCCGGCCAGGACCTGGGGCTTATCGACATCGCGCCGCTTGGGCACGGCCAGGTTGCGGGCATAGAAGGTGACCAGGGCCAGAATCTTTTCCGAGGCTTCCATGCCGTCGGCGGTGGGATTGTCGGCGTCGGGCGTGGTCCCCCCGTCGGGGGCGGTGCGGCAGGCGGCCTGCGCCTGGGTGCAATCGCCCCAATGGGCGCGGACGACCGGGTTGGAAATCCCGATATCGCCGGCGAAGGCATGGCCGGACTGCTGGCGCACGGTCGGATCGCCCGCCTTCCAGCCGAACCGGCCGAGGGCGGGTTTGTCCGCGTCCTTGTCCCACACCCGCTGCACGCGCCCGGAAACGCCGTCGCCGTCGGCATCGTCCGGGTCGGCGCCCTGGACGATGTCGGCTTCGTCGATCATTTCCAGAAGGCCGAGCCCGATCATCGGCGTGGCGACGCGGGGGGAGATCATGGTCTGGGGATGCAGGGGACCATAGGCCAGGTCGGTGACCGTGTAGGCCGGGCGGCGCAGGTTGACGACCATGCCGTCGCCCAAGGTGACGGGCATTTCGGTATAGGTGATGTGCATGCGGCCTTCCGGGTCGATGCCCTGGACCGCGAAGTCCTGCAACTGCGTGCCGTAGGTCGGCTCGGCGATGACGGTGGCGCGGGCGTCGACCAAGGATTTTCGTTCGGCCTCGGTCTGCGGCGGGATCGACAGGCGCAGGAACATGGACACGGCGCTGTCGTCGGGCCAGTTGGCCTTGGGCGGGTGGCCGCGCCCGTCCTTCAGATGACAGCGTTGGCAGGATCGGGCGTTGAACAGAGGGCCCAGGCCGTCGGCGGATTGTGTCGACGCCGGGGCGGAAACCCAAAGCCGGCGGAAAAATCCGTTGCCGACCTTGAAATCCAGTTCCTGGGCAAAAGGCAGATTGCCCGACGAATGGGAAAAGGCGTCGGCGTTGACGGCCTTTTGCGAGGTCGCGGCACCGCCCGACATGGCTTCAAAGGCCTCGGCCCTGGTGAAGTCCGTGGCCGGTTTCACGACCTCCCGTTCTCTCTCGCCGGACGCAGCGGGGGCGCCGGCGGTCAAGACCATCATGGCGGCAACGCTGGCCCAGCGGGCGGCCGGAAACATCTTGGGCAGGTATCCTCGGTCAGGCTAGGGGTGGCTGTCTGCGGCCGGGTCGGGCGGGCGGCGGTTTCCGGTGGAGGGCGGAAACCGCCGCCCGTTCTCCCCCCTGCTATTTGAACACGGCGGACGGATTGTCAAGGCTGTCGGAGCCTTCGAAGGACACGCCGCTGAGGCCCAGCGGCGCCATCGCGCTCTCGATCGCCTTGGCCTGAGCGACCAGACCGTCGACCACATCCTGGATGATCTTGTTCCCGGCGGCGTTGCCTTCGCCGATCATCTGGTCATAGGCCATGACGCGGCGGTCGGCCGTGTCCTTCATGACCTGTATGCGGGCCAGGGTGGCGCTTAAGGCCGCGTCGATCTTGCCCGCCAGCTTGGCGTCCTTGGCCTTGATCAGGTCGGCCAGGCTCGGCCCCTGAACGACGGAGCCGTCGATGCGGGCATAGCGCCCGGCGTAGATGGACATCATGCCGACCTGGTCGAAGTAGTGGGAATTATGGGTGTTGTCGGCGAAGCAATCGTGTTCTTCCTCGGGATCGTGGAGCATGAGGCCGAGCTTGATGCGCTCACCGGCCAACTCACCGTAGGACAGGCTGCCCAGGCCCTTGATGATGGCGCCGACGCCCTTGGCCTTGTCGGCGGTCACGGCGGCGCGCGCCGCCCCGCCCGGAGCCCACTGACCGACGATGTCCTTGAGGTCCGAGATCAGAAGCTCGGTCGTCGCCGTCAGGTACTGGGCCCGGCGGTCGCAATTGCCGTGGGTGCAGTTCTTGGTGTCGAAGTCCGTATGCGGCCGGTTGCCGGCACCCGGGCTCGTGCCGTTGAGGTCCTGGCCCCACAGCAGGAATTCGATGGCGTGATAGCCCGACGCGACGTTGGCCTCGACGCCGTCGACCTCGTGCAGCTTGCCCGAGATCAGGTCCGGCGTGATCTTGGACGCGTCGATGGTCTTGCCGCCCAGGCGCAGGGACGGATTGGCGATCACGTTGGCGGTGTAATAGGGATTGTCCTTGGATTCCTTGCCATAGGATGCGTCGACATAGTCGATCATCCCCTCGTCAAGCGGCCAAGCGTTGACCTTGCCTTCCCAGTCATCGACGGCGGCGTTGCCGAAGCGGAAGCCTTCGGTCTGTTGATAGGGCTGACGCGCGGCGATCCAGGCGGCGCGGGCGCGCAGCAGCGACGCGCGCGAGGGCGAGGCGACCAACTGGGCGATGGCGGACTGGAGGGTTTCGGCGGTAATCAACGCGTCTTCGTACATGGCATGGGCGATGTCGGCATAGGTATCGAGCACCTTTGCCGGATCGGCCGCGCGGGCGGGCGCCGCGCCGAACGCCGTGGCCGCCAGCATGCAGCCGACGGCGAATGCGGTTGTGAAGCGTTTCATGGGTCTCTCCTTTGGTATTTTGCGTTTCTGGTCCGCCTTGGCGGCTTGGTTCCGCAGGGGGTGTTGTGAATAAGACGAATGAGGTGGCGAAAACCGGTCAATGAATCGTGGCGGTGCCGGGGCTGCGGGCTCGTCGTCGCGGGCGGATCAGCAATCCGGCACCGGAAAATACCGAGGCCAGATGCCCCGCCAGTTCCATCCCGGTGCGCCGCGCGGCGGGGGGCAGGCGGCAGGCGAACAGGGTGCTGCCGCCGCTGCCCGGGGATTGCAGGCCGGCGATGACATCCATCAACAGGTGTTCATCCGCGCTGATGTCGGCGCACTGGGGGCATCGAATGTCGATGGTGTCGGTCGCTGCGACGGTCAGGATGGTCATCAGGCCATCAAGGGCGGCATGGGCGTCGGGCACGCCGGCCAGCTTGAATCCGGTGCGAAGGATCGCTTGGTCGGGCGTGCCGTCGCGCAAGCCGCGCATCCACAGCCGCATGGCCCAGAGCATCAGCTGCTCGCCGAACGGCAGCTCGATGAAGGTGGATGGGTCGGCGAAGGCGCGCATGGGCTTAGTCGGCGCCTGCGGCGGCGTCGAAACTTTCCAACCCGTGACGCAGTCCGGCGACGAAGGACGCCACGCCCGAACTGCGCAGCGGCACGAAGGGCTTCATGGTCTGGCGGCACAGGCGTTTGACCTGCAACGCCGCATCATGGCTGACGCAGTCCGTGGGAAACACCACGGCGTCGGCCTTGACCACGGCGCCGGCCAGTTCGTTGATGGATTTTTCCAGGCCGCCGTCATGGTGCAGGAAATGGCCGTTCCAGGCCTCGACCAGGGATTTCAGGCGGTGCACGGTCTGCTGCCGTCCGCCGACATAAAGCAGGCTGCGCCCGCCGAGATCGAAGGGGCAGGAGGTGTCGCAGTCATTGCTGCCGGCGGGGCCGGTGCCGCGTTCGCGGACCAAAGCCGTTTCCAGGGAGCGATTTTCGTCCAACAGGCTATCGACGAGACGCGACAGTTCCTCGATGCGGCTGCGTTGTCCGCGCAAGGTGGCGTCGGCCTGGGCGGCGCGGATTTCCATGTGGCGCAATTCGCCCTGCAACGCCGGGACCGAGGCGCAGGCGCCGTCGCCGTCCGGCGCCGCCGGGGCGGTGATGCGGATGGCGCGTTCGGGATCGTGGTGAAGCTGATCGCGGAGCGCGTTGATCACCTTTTCTTTTTCGTCCAGGCGCAGGCGGTGGTGGTTCTGCTGCTTGGCGAGCTTGTCGCGCAGGCCGGCGTTTTCTTCCTCCAGGTCCGTCAGGCGGCGGATGTCGCCCCGGTTGGAGGCGCCGACCAGGTGCGACAGCATGTGGACATCGGCGAACATGCGTTCCGACAATTCCGTGGTCGCGGCGGGATGGCTGAGGATTGCCCAGTAAGGGCCGGGGATGTCACCGGCGGCCATGGCCTCGACCCAGGCGTCTTCCAGGCCCTTCGCGTCCTTGATCCCCTTCACGCGGCGGATTGCCGCCGCATGCTTGCGATCCAGAAGCTTGGTCAGCATCTTGGCCGCGCGGCCGGGCTGGTCGGCTTCCTTCACGAAGAAGCCGTGGAGCTGATAGTCGACCGGGAACCCCTGGCGGATCTTCAAGGGCAGCTTGCGGGCCAGGGCGCGCAGGTCGGCCAGGGTCAGGCAGGTGCCCAGGATCGAGCAATGCCATCCGGCGGTCATCTCCCACAGGCGTTTGCGCCGCGCCGTGGCGAAAAGGTGGATCTCGTCGTTGCCGCAAAGCTCGCACATCGGTGCGTTTGTCTCCGGTAGGCGGGGCAGAGGAGGTGCGAAGGCCGGGTGCCGGTCCGCGCCGCTCCCCGCCGCAGGGGCGATCGGCGACACCATATGCGAGTGATTATCAATTGCACAAGTGGAAATTTTATCCCGATGGGAAGAAGGGCGGGGGAGGGGCGCGTTGATCGGGACAAGGGGCCGGAAACTTCTTGATATCTTTAGAACAGATATTAAAATTAAAAATATATCTTAAATTGTGAGTTTCCATCATGGATATATCGGATCTCCGCATTTTCGAGGCGGTCGCCCGCACCGGCGCCATGAATCGCGCGGCGGCGGAACTGCACACCGTGCAGTCCAACGTGACCGCGCGCGTGCGCCTGTTGGAGGACGACCTGGGCGTCGCCCTGTTCGAACGCCATTCCAGGGGCGTACGCCTGACGCCCGCCGGGGAACGTCTGTTGCCCTTCGCCAAGGCGGCGGCGCGCTTGGTGGCCGACGCCCGGCGTGCGGTCGCCGACGACGGCGTGCCGCGGGGCGATCTGGTCATCGGATCGTTGGAAACCACGGCGGCCCTGCATCTGTCGCCGGTTCTGACCGGGTTCGCGGCGGCCCATCCCGGCGTCGATCTGGCGATCCGCACGGGCACCACGGCGGAACTGATCGACGACGTCTTGGAAGGCCGGGTCGAAGGCGCCTTCGTCTGCGGGCCGGTCGATCATCCGGACGTCGCCTTTGAAACCGCGTTTCACGAGGACTTGGTCGCGGTCACCGCACCGGGGGTCGCCGATCTGCACGACCTGACCGCCGGGGGCGACGTCAAAATCGTCGTTCTGCGCGCCGGATGCTCCTACCGCCGCAAGCTGGAGGAAGTGCTGGCCGCGCGCGGGGTGACCGGCCTGCGCATCCTGGAATTCGGCACCATCGAAACCATCCTGGGTTGCGCCGCCGCCGGGCTGGGCGTGACCCTATTGCCGCGCGGCATCGCCCAGGCCGCGGCCGACCGGGGACGCGTGCGCCTGCATGCGCTGCCGGCCCGCGAGGGCCGGGTGACGACGTTGTTCATCCGCCGCAAGGACGGTTACCGCTCTGCGGCCATGGCGGCCTTCATGGATCACCTGTATCCCGTCCGCGCCGCCGCCGAATAGATATCTGCCAGCCAGATAGCGCTTATCGCGGGAAACTGTTTTCCGCCGGGCGGGATGCGGGGGTAATCTTGGTCAATCCGCATCCAGCGCCGGAGGACCGCCATGCCCATCCAGACCAACCTGATGACCCGCCTGGGTATGACCTTGCCCGTGATCCAGGCCCCCATGGCCGGGGGCAGCGACACGCCGGACCTGATGGTCGCCGTGTCCGAAGCGGGCGGCCTGGGTTCCATGGGGGCGACCTATCTGTCGCCGGAGGCCTTCCGGGGCGCGGTCGAAAAAGTCAGGGGCCAGACCAACCGTTCCTTCGGCGTCAACCTGTTCGCGCCGCAGCCGGTGCCGCCGCGTCCCGAGGGCGCGGACGCCACGGTCGCCGCCGTCGCAAAGGCTGGGGCCAACGTAGGCGCGCCGGAGTCCTCCTTGCCGGACACCATGGCGGATCCGTTCGAGAAAACCTTTCCCGTGGCATTGGACAGCGGCGCCAAGGTGTTCAGCTTCACCTTCGGCCTGATCCCCGCCGAGGCGGTCGCGGCGCTCAAGACGCGGGGCACCTTCGTCATGGGCACGGCGACGACCCCGGCGGAGGCGGTCGCCCTGGAACGGTTGGGCGTCGATGCCGTGGTCGCCCAAGGCGGCGAAGCCGGCGGCCACCGGGGCACCTTCGTCGGATCGTTCGAGGCGGCGATGATCGGCACCATGGCCCTGGTGCCGCAGGTCGTCAATGCCGTCTCCGTGCCCGTGGTGGCGTCGGGCGGAATCATGGACGGGCGGGGCATCGCCGCCGCCCTGGCGCTCGGCGCCCAGGCGGTGCAGATGGGCACGGCCTTCCTGACCTGCGACGAGGCCGGAACGCCCGACTGTTACAAGGCGGCTTTGCTGGCCGCACAGCCGGAGCAGACGCGGATCACTCAGGCCTTTTCCGGGCGTTTCGCGCGCGGCATCCAGAACCGCTTCATGGCCATGATGGAAGGCGATGAAGCGGAGGCCGCGCCGCTGCCCTTTCCTTGGCAGAACGCCCTGACCCGGCCCATGCGCACGGCGGCGGCCCAGGCCGGGGATGCCGGGCTGCTGTCGCTGTGGGCGGGGCAGGGGGTCGGTCTTGCCCGCCGTCAGACGGCGGCGGAACTGATGACGCGGCTGGCGGCCGAAACCGAGGCGGCGATCGCCAATCTGGCCCGCTGATCGGCGGAAATGCCAAAATATTGCCATGGGATCGCCCAATCGGGCGCACATCCGCAGGGTCTCCTTGTCTCCAGTCGATTTACGTCCAACGTCAACGACAGGAGCCACTCATGACTCGCACCCTTCCCGCCATCGTTCTTGCGTCCGCCCTTGTTCTGGGCGGCTGCACCGGCATGTCCGACACGCAGCAAAGCACGGTCAGCGGCGGCGCCATCGGCGCCGGCGTGGGGGCCGTGGGCACGGTCCTGACCGGCGGATGCGTGTCCTGCGGCGCCGCGATCGGCGGCGCGGTCGGCGCCGGCGCGGGCTACCTGATGGGCAAGAGCAAGGAAGACGACAAGAAGAAGTGACCGGTCTGCCGCCGAGGCTCAGGCGCCCCGGCGCAGCAGATCGTCGAACAGGTCCGCCAGGGCGGCCCGGCCTTCGAAACCGATCCCCGGCAGCTCCGGCGGCGTCGCGTGCCCGCCGGTCACCACTCCATCGTCGGTCAGTCCGCCGAACGGCTGGAAGTTGTGGGGGTTGACCTCGGCCCCGCCCAGGCCCAGGGCGGCCACGGCATGCAGGGTGAACAGATGCCCGCCATGGGGCCAGAACGACCGCCGGTTCCAGCCCATGCCCTCGGCCAGTTCAATCATGCGGATATATTCCGGCAAGCCGTAGCAATGGGCGATATCGAACAGCAGGATATCCCGGTCCGCCCGCAGGCCGCCATAGCGCAGCAGGTTATGCGCGTCGGCCGTGCCGAACGTCGCCTCGCCTGCCGCTATGGGCGGGCCGTAGGCTGATGCCACCTCGGCCAACAGGGGGTAATCCAGCGGGTCGCAGATGTCCTCGAACCACCACAGGCCATAAGGTGCATAGGCCTTGGCGGCGGTCATCGCCGTGTCCGCGCCGTAGCTGTAGACGGCGTCCACGGCCAGGTTGCCGGCCCCACCCAGGGCTTCGGCAGCGGTCTCGATGCGGCCCGTATCCTCGGCCAGGCCCGCCGCACCAACCTTGATCTTGGCGCGGGTGTAGCCGGCGTCGCGGAACATTGCCATTTCGTCCCGCAGCCGCGCCCGGTCGTCCGTGGGGTAGTAATATCCGCCCCCGGCGTAAACGGGCACGGGGCCCGCCGCCAGAGCCTCGTCGCGGCCCAGGCGGCGGGCGAGATAGCGCCACAAGGGTAGGTCCGCCGCCTTGGCCGCCGCGTCCCAAATCGCCATGTCCAGGGCGCCGACGGCGACGCTGCGCTCGCCATGGCCGCCGGGCTTTTCACCGGCCATCATGGCGGCCCAGGCGCGGTCCGGGTCGGGGCCGCCCGTCTCCGCATCGCCGAGGTCGGCCGCCGCCAGAAGGCGCGGCGCGAAGCGGTCGCGGATCAACCCGCCCTGGGCGAACCGCCCGATGGACGCGAAGCCGTAGCCGACGACCGGCGCGCCGTCGCGGACAAGGTCCGTGACGATCGCGACGGCGCTGGTGTCCAGGCCACCCGGCGGAATCGCCGGGTCGGCATAACGGGAAATGGGCAGGGTGCGTTCCAGGACGGCGGTGATCTTCATGGGCGGGCCTCGGTCGGCGCGGGGGCGGTTGTCGCCGCCACCATACACCGGCCGGACCGTTCCGGAAGAGCCCAGGCCGCCAGTTACGCGGCCCGGTAGCGCGCCAGCCAATGGGCGTAGGGTGCCGGCAGGGTGGCCCAGGCCGGATTGTCGACGCCCAGTTCCTGCGCCGCCATGTAGGGCCAATGCGGGTTGGCCAGCAGCGGCCGCCCCAGCATCACGAGGTCGACCTGACCGTCCCGGATCATCCGGTCCGCCTGGGCGGGCTGGCTGATGTACCAGCTGGTCGAGGCGGGCAGGCCGGTTTCCCGGCGCACCCGTTCGGCGACCGGTGCCAGGAGACCGGGGCCCCAGGGAATCTGTGCGTCCGGCGTCGAAAAGCCCATGCTGACATCGATGAAATCCAGGCCTTCGTCCTTGAAGCGGTTCACCAGGGCGATGGACTCGGCCAGGGTTTCCTCGTCGCGACCGTCGAATTCGATAACGCCGAACCGCGCCGTCAACGGCAGGTTTTCCGGCCAGACCTTGCGCACGGCGGCCAGGGTCTCGACCAGGAAACGTCCCCGGTTTTCGGCGCTGCCGCCGTATTCGTCGTCGCGCCGGTTGGAATGGGCGGAAAAGAAGCTTTGCGCCAGATAGCCGTGGGCGAAATGCAGGACCAGCCATTTGAAGCCGGCGTCGCGGGCGCGTTCGGCGGCGGCGACGAAATCGTCCCGCACGCGATCGATGTCGGCCTTGGTCATGGCGCGGGGCACCTTGGCAAGGCCCCCGCCATAGGCGATGGCCGACGGCGCGATGGTTTCCCAGCCGCGCGGATCGTCGGCGGCGATATGGTCGTCGCCTTCCCACGGGCGGTTGGCGCTGGCCTTGCGTCCGGCATGGCCGATCTGGATGCCGGGCACGGAACCCGCCGCCTCGATCTCGCGGGCGATGGCGGCCAGGGCCTCGGCCTGGGCATCGTTCCACAGGCCGGTGCAGCCGGGGGTGATGCGGCCTTCCGGCGAGACGGCGGTGGCCTCGACCACGACCAAACCGGCGCCGCCCCGGGCGAGGGCCGGCACATGGACGCGGTGCCAGTCGTTGGGCATGCCGTCGTCGGCGGAATATTGGCACATGGGCGATGCCGCGATGCGGTTGCGCAGGGTGACGTCTTTCAGGGTAAAGGGATCGAACAGGGTCGACATGGTAAACTCCGTAAATGAGCGGGGGTGGCTGTATCGCCGTTAGTTCTATAGTTCGATATATTTCGAACAATAGCAATATCAAAATTTATGTGATACACAATCGGCCATGCGACCGTTCAAACATCCGGACATCGATGCCGTCTCGTTGGAGCATCTGCTGCATGCTCTCAGCGACCCGGTACGCATGGACATCGTCCGCCGCTTGGCGGATGAGGGCGAGGCGAGCTGCAACGCGCTTGACGGCGGCCGCCCGAAATCAAGCATGTCCCATCACTTCCGGGTGCTGCGCGAGGCAGGCCTGGTGTGGACGCGCAACGACGGCACCGTGCATATGAACTCCCTGCGCCGCAAGGAACTGGACAAGCGTTTTCCCGGCCTGATGAAGGCGGTGCTCGCGGCGAAGTGAGCCGGGCCCGGCCGATCGTCCGATTGGCGCGGGCCGCGGTGGGCGTTAGACTTCGGGATGATGAGCAAGCATTTCCTCTACGTCGCCGACCCCATGTGTTCCTGGTGCTGGGGCTTTTCTCCGGTCATCGGCAAGGTCGCGGAAACCTTCGGCGCCGACGCCCCCGTGCGGGTCATGGTCGGCGGCCTGCGCCCCGGCACGGTCCACCCCATGCGCGGCAAGGACAAGGACTACATCCGCGACCACTGGCATCATGTGCAGGACGCCACGGGCCAGCCCTTCGACTTCGCCTTCTTCGATCAGGACAATTTCGTCTACGACACGGAACCGGCCTGCCGCGCCGTCGTCACGGCGCGCAAGCTGGACGAAGCCAAGGCGCTGCCGTTCCTGGCCCATCTGCACCATGCCTTCTATGTCGACAACCGCGACACGGCGAAGGAGGGCGAGTTGGCCGACATCGCGGGTGAGTTCGGGTTCGAGCGCGACGAATTCCTCGCCCTGCTGACCTCGCCCGACACGCGCGAGGAAACCCAGGGCGATTTCTGGTTCGCGCAAAGCTCCGGCATCACCGGGTTTCCGACATTGTTGGCGGTCGAGGATCAAAAGGCGACGTTGGTCACGGCGGGCTATCTGCCTTGGGAGAACCTGGCCGAACCGCTGGCCGGTTGGGTCGCTGCCTAGGCCGCTTCATTCCGTCCCCGTGCAGTCCGGGTTGCTTTTCCGCGCCCCCTTGTCGATGCTGCCGTTCCGGTATGCGCAACGGTCATGCCGTGAAGATCATCAATAAACGGAATGCGGGACATGGAAGCTCTTCAAGGATTGAAAGTGATTGAACTGGGCCAGTTCGTGGCCGGGCCCTTCGCGGCCAAGACGTTGGCCGATTTCGGCGCCGACGTGATCAAGGTCGAGGCGGCCGGGGCCGGCGACGGCCTGCGCAAATGGCGCATCGTGCAGGACGGCACCTCGCTGTGGTGGGAGATCCAGTCGCGCAACAAGCGTTCGGTCTGTCTTGACCTGAAATCCCCGGAAGACCGTGACGTGGTTCTAGCGCTGGCTAAGGAAGCCGACGTGGTGATCGAGAACTTCAAGCCGGGCACCCTGGAGAAATGGGGCCTGGGCTGGGACCAGCTTCACGCCATCAATCCCAAGCTGGTCATGCTGCGGATTTCCGGCTTCGGCCAGACGGGGCCCTACAAGGACAAGCCCGGCTTCGGCGTGCTGGGCGAGTCCATGGGCGGGCTGCGCTACATCACCGGCGAACCGGGCCGCGTGCCGGTGCGGGTCGGCATTTCCATCGGCGACACCCTGGCCTCCATGCACGGGGTGATGGGCCTGATGTTCGCTCTGCATCATGTCAACGTGAACGGCGGCGAGGGCCAGGTGGTCGACGTCGCCCTCTACGAATCCGTGTTCAACGTGATGGAAAGCACCCTGACGGAATACACCTCCGCCGGAGTCGTGCGCGAGCGCACGGGCAGCGCCCTGCCGGGCATCGTGCCGACCAACGCCTATCTCTGCAAGGATGACCAATACGTTCTGATCGCCGGCAACGGCGACAGCATCTTCCAGCGCCTGATGACCGAGATGGGCCGCCAGGACCTGGCGGACGACCCGGAACTGAAGCATAACGACGGCCGCTCGCGGCATGTGGAGCGGATCGATGCGGCGATCCAGGAATGGGCCGCGACCATGACCTGCGACGAGGTTATCGCGCGGCTTGACGCCGTCTCCGTCCCCGTCGGCAAGACCTATACCATCGCCGACATCGTCGAGGATCCCCAGTACCAGGCGCGCGAGATGATCCTGGATACGGTGACCTCCCAGGGCAAACCCATGAAGACGCCGGGCATTGTGCCGAAGCTGAGCGCCACGCCGGGCCGGGTGAAGCATCCCGCGCCGACCCTGGGCCAGCATACGGACGACCTGAAGCAGCCGGGCTGGCCCCGCCGCACGGATTGAGCGCGCCCGGCATACGCACAGCAGACGAGGAACAGATGGGAAAGCTCCGAGGAAAAGTGGCGATCATCACCGGATCGACCGGCGGCATCGGCCTGGGCGTCGCACGGCGTTTCGCGGCCGAGGGGGCGACGGTCGTCGTCACAGGTCGGTCGGAAGAAAAAGGCCGGATGGTTGTCGATGCCCTGCGGAAGGACGGTGGATCGGCCGACTTCGTTGCCGCCGATGTGCAGTCGAAGGCCGATATGGACGCCCTGGCGGCCCACACGGTGCGGGCGCACGGCCAAATCGACGTGCTGGTCGCCAGTGCCTCCGGTGTACCGTCGCAGGACACCAACGACCCGAACGTTCGCGGCATCTTCAACGAGATCGACGTCGCCGCCGTGACCGAGGTGGTGTCCCGCGCGACGGCGGCGAAGCTGCTGCCGCTGCACGCGGTCCTGCCCCATATGATCGCGCGCGAAAGCGGCAGTTGCATGTTCGTCACGTCGGAAGGTGGGCGGGTGCCGACGGCGGGTCAGACCACCGTGGCGCTTTATGCCGGCGGGTTGGTGATGGCGACCAAGGTGATCGGCAAGGAGATGGCCCGCCACAAGGTGCGGGTCAACTGCATCGCCGTGACCCTGATCGGGGACTCGCCGTCCTGGGACGGCTTCGAGGGCAAGATCGAAATGACCGACCTGCACCGGGCGCAATACGCCCGCATTCAGCAGCGGGCGCCGTTAGGAATCGCCAATCCCGAGGACATCGGCGGCGTCGCCACCTTCCTGGCGTCGGAGGATTCGGCGTTTCTCACCGGATCGACCATCAGCCCGACCGGCGGTTTGACGTTTCACTGACCGGGGGCGGGTCAGACCGTTCCGTCGACGACGATTTCCAGCAGGTTCGGGCCCGGGTTGGCGATGGCCTCGGTCAGGGCCGGGCGCACGCGGGCCGGGTCGGTGATGCGTTCCGCCGTCAGGCCCATGCCCTGCGCCACGGCGACGAAATCGATGGGCGGGTCGACGAAGTCCATGGCGATGTAGTTTTCCGATCCGTGGAAGGATTTCAGGCGCTGCTTGATGATGCGGTAGCCGCCGTTGTTGGCGATCACGTAGGTCAGCGGCAGCTTCATGGCGGCCGCCGTCCACAGGGCCTGGATCGAATACATGGCGCTGCCGTCGCCGATCACGGCGACCACGGGGCGGTCGGGCTGGGCGATCTGCACGCCGACGGCGGCGGGCAGGCCCCAGCCGATGCCGCCGGACGCCAGGCCATGATAGGCGAAGCGGTCGCGGAACGGAAACAGTTGATCCAGCAGCCGGGCCGAGGTCAGGCCCTCGTTCACGATGATGGCGTTGTCGGGCAGGACGTCGGTGATCATCTTGGCCATGTGGCGGGGGTCGATGGGCGTGGGCCCGTCGCCGTCCGACAGTTCCGTGATCAGGCGCGCGCGCCGGGCCGACCAGTTGGTCGCGGCAAGGGCGTCGATGGACGCCTTGGCGCGGGCCGCCTGGGCATCGCCGCCGACCTTGGCCAGCATGGCGGCCAGCGCGGGCAGGGTGGTCTTCAGGTCGCCCAGGGCCGCGATCTCGACCGGATAGTTCTTGGCGATGTCCCATTCGTCGAGGCCGATCTGCACGATCTTCATGCCGTCGGGCAGCGGGTCGATGGGGCTGTAGACCGACATGGTCAGGGGATCGGCGCCGAGGGCGATCATCAGGTCATAGGGCTCTAGCGCCGCGCGGGCCTGTTTCTGGACGCGCTCCAGGGCGCCCATGAAGCAGGGATGTTCATTGAGGAACTGGGCGCCGTAGGGCGCAGAGGACTGAAACACGGGAGCGCCCAGGGCCGTCGCGAACGCGCCGCCTTCTGCCAGCGCGTCGCTCTTGACCATTTCGTCGCCGACCACGACCACCGGGTTTTCCGCCGCCAGGATGCGCTTGGCGAGGGCTTCCAGAACGTCGTCCGACGGGCGCACGCGGGTATCGATGCGGGTCGCCGCGCCCAGGTCCAGGCCCGCCTCGTCGTTCAGGATGTCGCCCGGCAGGGACAGGAACACGGGCCCCATCGGCGGGGTCATGGCGACCTTGGCGGCGCGGTGGATGATGCGGGGAAGGTCTTCCAGGCGCGTCACCTCGACCGCCCATTTCACCAGCGGCCGCGCCATGGAGACCAGATCGCCGTACAGCACGGGCTCGGTGAGGCCATGGCCCTGTTCCTGCTGCCCGGCGGTCAGAATCATCGGCGTGTTGGTGAATTTCGCGTTGTAGAGGGAGCCCATGGCGTTGCCCAGGCCCGGCGCGACATGGACGTTGCAGGCGACCAGCTTGCCGGACGCGCGGGAATAGCCGTCGGCCATGGCGACGACGAGCGCCTCCTGCAAGCCCAGGACATAGGTCAGGTCCGGATGCTCGGCCAACGCATGCATGATCGGCAGTTCCGTGGTGCCCGGATTGCCGAACATGTGGCTGACGCCTTCCTGCTTCAACAGTTCGAGAAAGGCCGAGCGGCCCCAGATCTTGTTGGCGCTGGTGGTGTTGGTCATGGTGGTCTCTGCCTCGGCTGGGGGGTGAAACTGTATACAATCCGGTCTGCGCACAAAGTAACGCGCCGGGCCCGGCGGTCAATCGGGATTTGCGCAAACGATGGACAAATGCGGCGGCGAACCCCAAATTGCCCTCATGTCGAATGACCGAAAACGCATCCTTATCGCCATCACCGGCGCCTCGGGCGCCGTCTATGGCCGGCGCCTGCTGGAAATGCTGGTGGAAACGCCGGATGTCGAAAGCCATCTGGTGATCTCCAAGGCCGGGCGACTGACCATTTCCGCCGAGCTTGACCGCGACGCGGCCGAGGTCGAGGCCCTGGCCGATGTCGTGCATCTGGCGGGCAACGTGGGGGCTCCCGTGTCCTCGGGCTCGTTCCGCCTCGACGCCATGATCGTCGCCCCCTGTTCCGTGAAGACGGCGTCCAACATCGCCTACGGCAATACGGGCGACCTGATCACCCGCGCCGCCGACGTGATGCTGAAGGAACGGCGGACATTGGTGCTGGCCGTGCGCGAAACGCCGCTGCACGCCGGGCACCTGGAAACCCTGACCAAGCTGGCGACCCTGGGCGCGGTCATCTTCCCGCCCGTGCCGGCGTTCTATCAGAAACCGCAGGCGATCAGCGATCTGGTCGATCAGACCTGCATGCGCCTGTTGGATCAGGCAGGAGTGCATCTGGACACGGCCCCCCGCTGGGGCGAGGCCGGGGGCATCGCGGCGATCGGCGGCGACAAGCCGTGACGACACTTTCAGAAGGACGGACGACCTTGCGGATACTCTTGGCGTTTTTCGCGTTCACGGCCTGCCTGCATTTCGGCACGCCGCGGGCGGCGGCCTATGACCTGGGCGACTTCGACTGGTGCTTCAACACCATGCCCAAGGTCTACGACCGGGCGTTCGAGGCCTGCGTCGACGCCAACTGCACGCGCATCAGCAACAAGAAGGTGTCCCAGAAGCGGGGTTGTTACCAGACCTGCAAGGGCGAGGCCGTGGAGGCCTGCCTGACCCAGCGGGCCCAGGGACCGGCATCCAAGACGGTGACGCGCGCCCAGCCGGCGCAGGCACCCGTCAAACTGATGGGGCAGGATCCAGCACCCGCGACGCCCGCCGCCCGCTCGACAGCCGCCGCGCCCAAAAGCGCCCCGGTGCCGGCGGCCCCGGAAAAAACCGAACGGGAAGGGTTCCTGTCCCGCTTGTTTGGCGGCTTCGGCGGCGCGCCGGACCAGCCGGCCACCCCGCAGGCCGCCGCCGCTCCCGGCGCGGCGTCCGCGCCGGCGCCGGAAGCCCCGGCCAAGCGCGAGGGCTTCTTCACGCGGATCGCCAACGGCCTCAGCGAGGGTATCACGGACGGCTTCGACGGGGACTACAACTGGTGCCGCGACCATTCGGGCGGCCACTTCCAGGAGCTTCTCCAGGACTGCACGCGGGGCTGTCTCGCGGGGCCGTCCGCCAGTTCCAGCAAGCGCCAGGGCTGCATCCAGTCCTGCCGGTCGAGCTCCGTCCGCGCCTGCATCGCCAAGCGGGACGGGAAGTAGGCCGTCCCCTTTAGAACCGATAGACGTCTTTTGCCACGGCATAGGTGTTGGCGTAGGCGTGTACCGACAATTCTATGGGGTTGGCATAGCCGCCGCCGAGGCCTAGAGCAACGGGGATTCCCCGGCTTCGGCATTCCGTGAGCACCAGGCGGTCGCGTTTGGCCAATCCGTTCAGGGTCAGGGCGAGGCGGCCCAATCGGTCCTCGGCCAAGGGATCGACCCCGGCCTGATAGAGCACCAGGTCCGGGCGGAAGTCGAACACGGCGGGCAGGTGCTCAGCCAGGGCCTTGAGGTAGGCCGCGTCCTCTGTGCCGTCCGGCAGGTCGACGTCCAGGTCCGAGGCGACCCGATGGTGCGGGAAGTTCTTTTCTCCCTGCATGGAAAACACGAAGACGTCCGGATGGCCGGTCAGGATGGCGGCGTTGCCGTCGCCCTGGTGGACGTCCAGGTCGATGATGGCAACGCGCCGGGCCCAGCCTTCGGCCAGGACCTTCAGCGCGGCGATCGCGAAATCGTTGAAAATGCAGTATCCCGCGCCGAAATCCCGATGGGCGTGATGGGTGCCGCCGGCAAGCTGGCCTGACAGGCCGAATTCCAGCGCCGCTTCCGCCGCCGCCACGGCACCGCCCATGGTTGCCGTCACCCGGTCGACCAGATTGCGGCTCCACGGCAGGCCGATGCGGCGCTGGGCCTGGGCGTCCAGGCGGCCGTCGCGCACCGCCGTTATGTAATCGGCGTCATGGGCGCGGGCGATGTCGTCCGCCTCGGCCATGGGCGAGGGGAGGATGCTGTCCGTCGCCAGGATGCCCTCGCGCACCAGGTGTTCGCGCAGCAGGATGTACTTCCGCCCCGGAAAGCTGTGGCCGTCGGGAAGGGGAATGACAAAACGGTCGGAGGTGAAAAAGCGCATGGCGGTGGAGTCTAGCCGCCGGCGTCATGGCGAGAAACCGCTTTGACGCGGTGACGGAGACATTCTACCAGTTACAATTCCAACTCGGCCGGACCTCCGGCAATCCGACGCAAAGACCAAGGACCACGTGATGTCGGCGACCCGGCTTATCTTTGCCGTCTTCATGGCGCAGCTTCTGGCGCAGATCGGCGCCTATACGGTGCCGGCGCTGCTGCCCATCTTCATCGCCGAATGGAACCTGACCAATACGGAGGCCGGATGGCTGACCGGCATGTGGGCTGCGTCCTATGTCTGCGCCGTGCCGATCCTGGTCAGCCTGACCGACCGCATTGATCCCAAGCGCCTCTATCTGGTCTGCGTCACCCTGACGACCCTGACCCATCTGGGTTACGCTTTTCTGGCTGACGGGTTCTGGTCGGCGCTGTTTCTGCGCGCCCTCGCCGGCATGGCCTGGGCCGGCTGCTACATGCCTGGGCTCAAGGTGTTGTCCGACCGGCTGGAGGGCAAGGCCCAGACCCGCGGCGTGTCCTGGCATGCCGCGGGTGTCGGGTTCAGCGGGGCCCTGTCGTTTCTGTTCGCGGGCACCATCGTCAGCTTCGCCCCCTGGCCCTGGGTGTTCGGCGGGGCCGGCATCTGCACCATGGGCGCGTTTCTGATCATGGCTTTCGCCGTGCCCGGCCAGCCCGCGAAACCGGCCGCCGTCCCGGGCGCGCCGGTGCTTGACCGCCCGGCCTTGTTCGATTTCCGCCCGGTGCTGCGCAACCGTTCGGCGCTCGCCTATGCCATCGGCTACGGCGCCCATTGCTGGGAATTGTTCACCCTGCGTTCCTGGGGGGTGACCTTCCTGACCTTCACGGCGGCGGCCTGGGGCGGCGGCGAGGGGTTGCTCGCGCCGACCTCCATCGCCTTCGCCATGGGCGTGCTCGGCACCTGGTCGAGCGTCGGCGGCAACGAGATGTGCATTCGCCTCGGCCGCCAACGGGTGGTCCTGGCCGTGATGGCGGTGGCGATGATCTTCGCGCTGGGCATCGGCTGGGCGGCGGCGGTGGGCTACGGCCTCGCGGTCGCGCTCTGCCTTATGTACAACGTCGCGGTCTATGCGGACTCCTCGGCGCTCACGGCCGGCACTTCCGGCAGCGCCGAGCCGGGCCGCCGGGGGGCGACGCTCGCCGTGCATTCGACGATCGGCTACATCGGCGGCTTTCTTGGGCCGTTGGTGTTCGGCATCGTGCTCGACCTCGCGGGCGGGGCCGGTGTCACGGGCTGGGTTCTGGCGTTCGGACATCTGGCGATCATCATGCCCTTGGGCATCGCCGCCTTCCTGTACCTGCGGCCCTACGACCTGCCCGGCGACCGACCGGTGAACGGACTGAGGACGGACAAGGACACGGCGAACCCGGCTTGATGTCCGGCCGAAGGGCGCTATCCTCGAAACTCCTTCAATGTTGATCGTGTGCGGGTCCATGAATCTGGTTCTCATCGGCGGTGCCATCGGGGGTATCGGCCTTTTCCTGCTCGGCATGCGCCTGATGACCGACGGCCTGAAACTCGCCGCGGGCGGCATGTTGCGCGACGTGCTGACGCGCTGGACGCGGACCCGGGCGCGCGCCCTTTGGTCGGGCGTGCTGATCACCGGCATCGTGCAATCCTCAAGCGCCGTCACCGTGGCTTCCATCGGCTTCGTCAACGCGGGCGTGCTGACCCTGGGGCAGGCCATGTGGGTGATCTTCGGGTCCAACGTCGGCACCACCATGACCGGCTGGGTCGTCGCCCTGGTTGGGTTCGACATCAAGATCGAGGCCTTCGCCCTGCCGTTGCTCGGCATCGGCATGCTGCTGTCCCTGACCGGGGGCTCGACCCGGCGCGGCGCCTTTGGCGACGCGCTGGCCGGGTTCGGCGTGTTCTTCCTGGGCATTTCGACCCTGAAGGCGACCTTTGCCGGCCTGGGACAGGCCGTCGACCTGGGCGCCTTCGTGAGCGGCGGCATCCTCAACGACGTCATGTTCGTGGCGATCGGGATCGTCATGACGACCCTCGTCCAGTCGTCCAGCGCCGTGATCGCCATCGCTCTGACGGCGGCGGCCGGCGGGATCCTGACGGTGGAGGCGGGGGCGTCGCTGGTCATCGGCGCCAATGTCGGCACGACCACCACGGCGGCCCTGGCGGTGCTGGGGGCCACATCCAACGCCAAGCGCGTGGCCGTCAGCCATGTCGTGTTTAACGTCCTGACGGGGGCCGTGGCGCTGTTGTTGCTGCCGGTGCTGTTGTTGATCGTCGAGGCGACGGAAAAGACCCTGACGGCCGGTGCGGGCTCGACGGCGGCCTTGGCCCTGTTCCATACCGTTTTCAATGTGCTGGGTGTCGTGCTGATGTGGCCTTTGGCGTCGCGTCTGGAAGCCTGGCTGGCGGCTCGCTTCGTCACGGCCGAGGAAGACGAGGCCCGGCCCCGTCACCTGGACAACACGGGGCTTGAGCTTCCGATGTTGGCGCTGGACGCCATCGTGCTGGAACTGAGGCGCGTCGCGGCGGTTGCGTTCGTGATCGCGCGGGCGGCATTGCTTGACCCCACGGCGTCGGCAGACCGCCTGTGGCGGCGGCGCGGGATCATCGACGGCCTGAACGACGCCATCGTCACCTATGTGCAGAAGCTGAGCGCCGCCAAGAACGCCCAGGCCGTGGCCGAAGCGCTGCCGCATCCGATCCGCGCCCTGATGCATCTGTCCGGCATCGCCGACATGGGCTTGGCGGTGGCCGGCCGCCGGGCCGAGATCGCCGGCCTGCCCGAGGACGTGAAAAGCCAGATCATCGGTTATGCCACCCTCGTCGCGGCGCAGATCGATGCCGCCGAACGCCTTTTTGTCGATGGATCGGGCTCGTCTCCGTCCGAAGATGGGACACTTCCGGTCTATAATCGCCTGAAGAGCACGTTTCTCACCGCCGCATCACGCGGCGATCTGAGCGCCGGTCAAGCGGAGATCGCCTTGGACACCCTGCACGACTTCAAGGAAATGGCCCATCTGATCGACCGGGCCTGCAAGCGCATCGCCGCCATTCGGCGGGCCGCCGCGGGCGGCATTGAAAGTGAAGCCGCGCCGCCCGCCGAGCCACCCGAACCGCCCGCGCCACCCGTTTTGTCGGCGGGGCAGGGCGCATGACCGCCGCATCCCATTGGATTGACCGTGCGCCGGGGCTGGACGATCTGGATCCGGAAACGCGCCGACAGCTCGAGGCGGTCCGCCCGATCACCATCCCCAAGGGACAGGTGCTGTTCCGGCCCGGTGACGAGGTGACCTGTTTCGGGGTGCTGATCGGCGGCCGGGTCGATGTCTATCTGACCGGCGCGACGGGGCGTGAAATTCTGCTGTACAGCATCACGCCCGGTGAATCCTGCGTGCAGAGCACCCTGGGCCTGCTGGGCGAGAACGACTATTCCGCCGAAGCGGTCGCCGAGACGGATGTCGAGGCGGTGATGATCCCCAAATCCCTGTTCCTTGGTCTGCTGGGAAGGTCGGAAGCCTTTCGCACCTTCGTCTTTCAATCCTTCGCCAAACGCCTGCAATCGGTCATGCAGGTCCTGGAACGGGTTGCGTTCATCCGGATCGAGGAACGCCTGGCCGCGGCTTTGCTGGAGCGTGCCGATCACGACGGCGTGGTCCGCACGACCCATCAGGAACTGGCGACGGCAATCGGCTCCGTGCGCGAGGTGGTGTCGCGGCGTCTCGAGGCGCTGGCCAGAAAGGGGTTCGTGTCGCTGGACCGGGGCACGATCCGGGTTGCCGACCGCGCGGGGTTGGCGGCGCTGATTTCCTGACCACGACCGCATGCTCCAGCCTTTGTGACCATGTCACCGACGAATTCCCTGCGTTCTGATTGACTAGGGTCAATGCGGCGCTCCGGGTGGGGCGTAGGCTTGATTTCATGCCATTCGAACGAGAAGGAGTTCCGTTCATGTTCAAGAAAAATGTCGGCGGCATCGACCGTCTGTTGCGGGTCGTCGTGGGTGTTGCCCTTTTGGCCTTGTTCTTCCTGTTCCCGGAAGAACCCTGGCGCATGTGGACGCTGATCGGCGTCGTGCCCTTGGCGACGGGGTTGTTCTCGACCTGTCCGGCCTATTCCCTGTTCGGGATATCGACCTGTCCCGTGACGAAGGCCCAATAAGGCCAAGGCCTTTTCCCGATAAATGGAGGACGGCGGGATGATTCTATCCTGGAAAACCGGCGGCATTCTGTTGGGTGCCGTGTTCTTCGCCGCGGTCTTGCTGGTCAAGCCGGTCGGCGTATCGACCCAGTTCGTGATCTTCGACGGCATCTTGTGGGATGCCGTCGACGACAGCGCGGTGGTGACGTCCAAGGATGCCAAAAGCGGTTACGCCAGCCCCAACGCCTATTTGAACAAGTCGGGCGGCAAGTACGCCAAGAACGTGGCCAATCCCTGGAACTACAGCTTTGTGTTCGTGCTCGCCCTGATGGGTGGGGCGGCGGTGTCGGCCTTGCTGCGGGGCGGTGTGTCCCGCGAGGAACGCGCCGCACCGGCCGTGTGGCGCGCTAACTTCGGCGACGTGGCGTGGAAACGGCAGATCGCGGCCTTCGCCGCCGGGTTCATCGTGCTTTACGGCGCGCGGCTGGCCGGCGGGTGCACCTCCGGTCATATGATGAGCGGCATGATGCAGACCGCCATGTCGGCCTACATCTTCACGGCCGGTGTGTTCCTGGCCGCCGTGCCGGCGGCGATCCTGATCTACCGCAAGGAGGGTTGAGCCATGACCACCCTGATTCTCGCCATCGTCATCGGCGGCGCCTTCGGCTTCGTGCTGGACCGTATCGGCGCGACCAACCCGAATGTCATCATCGGCATGCTGCGGCTGTCCAACCTGCACCTGGCGAAGACCATCTTTCTCGCCATCGGCGCGGCCTCGGTCCTGCTTTACGCAGGGCTGATGCTGGGGATCGTCGATCCCGGACATCTCGACGTCAAGGATGCCTATTGGGGCGTGTTCATCGGCGGTCTGCTGCTGGGGCTCGGCTTCGCCCTGTCCGGGTACTGCCCGGGCACCGGTCTTGCCGCCGCCGCCACGGGGCGCTGGGACGGCGTCGTGTTCGTGCTTGGCGGGCTGGTCGGCGCGGCCGCCTACATGGCGACCTACGCCTGGGTCAAATCGACCGGCGCGCTGGACCATGTGCTGGGCGGCAAGGCGACCCTGGGGCCGCTTTCCGGCACCAGTTACCCGGCCATGCTGGACGGTATATCCGGCGAATGGGTCGGTCTTGCCCTTGGCGTCGCCTTCATCGCCGTCGCGGCCCTGCTGCCTGGGCGCCTGCGCGCCGGCCCGCCACGGGCGGACTGACGCGGGGGCTCCCGAAGGCGGCAGATCTGGATTAGGCGAATTCGACCAGGGTCAGTTCGAACGTCAGCGCCTTGCCTGCCAGAGGGTGGTTGGCGTCCAGCGTCACGTCCTCGTCGTTGAATTCGAGGACGACCAGATGCATCGGATTGCCCGTCTCGTTTGTCGCTTCCAGGACGGCGCCGACTTCCAGGGGGATTTCCGCCGGAATGGTCCCGCGCGCCACGGTTTGGACCAGGTCCGGGTTGTGGTCGCCGAAGGCGTCGTCGGGTTCCAGGGTGACTTTTTTCGTATCGCCTTCGGCCATGCCGGCCAGGGCGGCCTCGACCCCCGGGAGGATCTGGCCGCCGCCCAGGGTGACTTCCATGGGGGCGCGGTCTTTCGAGGTGTCGAAGGTCGTGCCGTCATCCAGGGTTCCCGTGTAGTGGACACGCAGGGTATCCCCGGTCGCTGCCTGCTTCATCTGTTCGCTTCCTTTCGTTGTCATCGGCTTCAACAGAACGTCACCAAGCAACGAGACTTCGAGACGACGGTGGACAAGCCACGCGTACTCAGAGCGGACCGATTGAAGAATCCCCCCAAGGGTACAAGCGGAGGCCCGGGAGGGAAACCCTTAACCCGGAAAAAGGCTCAACAATTGAATGGGATACCGGCAGGGTTGAGGGGAAAGGTCAGGATTCAACGGGCCGGCCGCCCTTGACCACGGGGCCGGTCCGGGCCGGCGGGGCCAGGGAGAATCGGCGCCCGAAGGTTTCGAAATAAAGCGCATGGTTGGGGCCTTCGCCGACCGCCCGCAGGCGGCGGCGGAACTCGGCCTCGTCGATATCGCCGGGTAGGTGGCAGAGGGCGTCGAAATCCTTCCTCGACCAGGCCGGTCCCGACCATTGGGCATCGAGATGGGGCAGAGGGCCGTCGATCATCAGAAGGTCCGGGGCCATGCGCGTGAGCAATCCGGTGACCAGGTCGCGGGCCAGGGTTTCCAGCGCCAGGCGGTCCATGGCGGGCGTGATGACGGCGTCGTCGACGGCGACGATGGGGCCGGCGTCGATCTTCATGGTCAGTTCATGCAGGGTCGCCCCGAAGCGGTCCAGCCCGTCATATAGCGCGAACACGGAAGGATAGATGCCGCGCACCCAGGGCGGACCGGGGTGGACGTTGTAGGCCGGGCCGGTCAGGCGGCCCAGAACCGTCTCGGGCACGATCACGTCCGTGCAGAAGGCGATCAGGCGCAGATCATCGGCGGGGGCCGCCGTCGCCTGCTCCAATTCGTCGCGGGTGCTGACGCCCTGAACCCGCGCATCCGGGGCCGCGTCCCAGAAAATCCGGGTCAGGCCCGGCAGTTCGTCGGCGTCGGCCAGCAGCAGGATATGTTTCATTGCCGCAGGCCCGTCCGATATCAGCCGGTGTTCCGCGCGAACAGGCGGTCGGCGACGTAAGGATTGCTTTCCCGCTCGTGCCCGAAGGTCGACAGCGGCCCGTGGCCGGGCACGAAGGTGACGTCGTCGCCAAGCGGGAACAGATTCTCGCGGATGGACTTGATCAGGGTGTCGAAATCGCCGCGCGGAAAGTCGGAACGCCCGATGGAACCCTGGAACAGCACGTCCCCGACAAAGGCGACGCGCTCGCCCGCATGAAAGAACACGACATGGCCCGGCGTGTGCCCCGGGCAATGCAGCACGTCGAAGGTCTGATCGCCGACGGTGCAGGTGTCGCCCTGGTGCAGCCAGCGGTCGGGCGTGAAGGCCCGCAAATCGCCGAACCCGTATTCCCGGCCCTGGGTCGGCAATTGGTCGATCCAGAACTTGTCTTCCGGGTGCGGGCCTTCGATGGGCAGACCGAATTCATCGGCCAGATCGGCGACGGCGCCCGCATGGTCGAGATGGCCATGGGTGACCAGAATCTTCTCCAGTGTCACGCCTGCTTCGTCCACAGCGGCCTTCAGGCGATCGATCTCGCCGCCCGGATCGACAAAGGCCGCCTTCAGGGTAGTTTCGCACCACACCAGGGAACAGTTCTGCTGCAACGGGGTGACGGGAATGACGGCGGCTCTCATGTTAACCCATTCAAATAATTAAATTAATTTAACCAAGTGAGGCCGGTCACAGCACCAAGGCCGAAAGCCGGATAAAATTCAGACCGGTGAATCATGCATATGTCGGCGAAGACCCTACAACAACCACGGGCGGCCTGCATATTGAAAGGGTGAGAAACATGAGCGGCATGACGGCCTATTTGGGCATTATCCTGGGCGCCGCCGGTATCGTATTCGGGGTCATCGCGTTGATGGTTTCCGCGGAAATGTCGCGCAGGGTGACGACGTTGATCGACGCCCGGTTCGAACAGTCCGAGCTGGAACTTCTCAAGAGTCTCGACAAGCAGGACCACGAACTGAAACGCCAGCGCCGCGTCCTGGGGGACGCCCTGAGCGAGATGGAGGAGCGGTTCAAGGCCACGTCTGCGGGTGCGGACGAGCTGCGCCAACGTCTGAACGCCTTCAGCAACGCCCTCGACGATGTGCGCAACGTGCGCCGGGTCATCCCGACGGACGAGGAGCGCGGATTTACGGCGAAAGTGAAGCCTAAAGAAAGTTTTGTTTCAGCATCGCCTTTCGCGGACTAATATGTGTAGACGCTAATCCGGTGCCTTGTCCCGGCATGGGGTTGCGTGAATGCATCCCCGGCTCCTGAAAGGCCGGGTTTGGGGCCAGAATGGCCGTAACGATCTATCCCGCCGTTACTAAATCAGGCGTGGAAGATAAATGTTCGGGGTGATGGAATGGGTGAAGCCTCGTCTTTCGCCGATTTGGCGACGATAGCTGCCGGGATCGCGGTCATTATCGGCGTCGTCGCCTTGCTGACCTCGGCCGAGGTGGCCAAGCGCCTTCAGGCCCTGGTCAATCAGAAACTCGCGGATAACGAAGTCAAACTGGCCGTGGCCTTGCAGCAGCAGGACCAGCGGATGACGACCCTGCGCCAGATCATGTCGCAGAACGCCGAAGACCAGGAAACGGCGATCCGCACCATGCGCCAGGATATCAAGGAACTTAAGGAATGCGTCGGCCTGATGCGTGAAATCCTGGATCGCATGGACACCCGCAATACCCACGATCCCAACGCCCCGCGTCACCGCCGGGCGTCGAACGGGTAGTCCGCGGCGGGGTCAGCCCCGGGACGTCACGTCGCCGGTCAGGTCATATTCGTCGGCGCCCGTGATCCGGACCCGGACCATGTCGCCCGGACGCAGGTTTTTCCCGCCGGATACACGCACGGCGCCGTCGATTTCCGGCGCATCCGCATAACAGCGCCCGACGGCCGGGCCACCCGCGTCGCCGGCCTCGTCGATCAGCACGTCCAGGTCGCGGCCGACCAGCCGCGCAAGTCGCCTGGCGCTGATGTCCTGCTGGACCTCCATCAGGCGTTCCCAGCGGTCCTGTTTTTCGTCCTCGTCCAGATGATCGCCGAGCGCCTGCGCCCGGGCCCCCGCGACGTTCTCGTATTTGAAGCAGCCGACGCGGTCGAGTTCGGCCTCCTGCAGCCAGTCGAGCAGGAAGTCGAAATCGTCCTCGGTCTCGCCGGGGAAGCCGACGATGAAGGTCGAGCGCAGAACCAGATCCGGGCAGTCGCGGCGCCAACCCTTGATCCGCTCCAGCGTGCGTTCCTGATGGGCGGGACGTCGCATGGCCTTAAGCACGTTCGGGCTGGCATGCTGAAACGGGATGTCCAGATAGGGCAGGATCTTGCCCTCGGCCATCATGGGGATGACCTCGTCGACGTGCGGATAGGGATAGACGTAGTGAAGCCGGGTCCAAAGACCCAGTTCCGACAGGCCCTTGCAGAGATCGAGAAAGCGGGTGCGGTATTCCTTTCCGCGCCATTCCTCGCGGGGAAACTTGGCGTCGATGCCGTAGGCGCTGGTGTCCTGGGAGATCACCAGGATCTCCTTGACCCCGGCCTCGGCCAAACCTTCGGCTTCCTTCAGCACGTCACCGATGGGACGGCTGGCGAGCGGGCCGCGCAGGCTGGGGATGATGCAGAAGGTGCACTTGTTGTTGCAGCCCTCGGAAATCTTCAGATAGGCGTAATGGCGCGGCGTCAGCTTGATGCCCTGGGGCGGCAGCAGGTCCACGTAAGGGTCATGGGTCGGCGGCAGCGCCTGGTGGACGGCGGTCATCACCGATTCATACTGATGCGGGCCGGTCACGGCGAGCACGCCCGGATGGATTTCGCGGATCAGGTTCTCGTGCACGCCGAGGCAGCCGGTGACCACGACCTTGCCGTTTTCCGCCATGGCCTCGCCGATGGCTTCCAGGGATTCGTCGCGGGCCGTTTCCAGGAAGGCGCAGGTATTGACGATGACCAGATCGGCGCCGTCGTAGCTGTCGACCAGGTCGTAGCCTTCGGCGCGCAGGCGCGTCATGATGCGTTCGGAATCGACCAGCGCCTTGGGACAACCGAGGCTGACCAGGCCGACCTTGGGGGCGGCCATTGCGGGCGCTTTCCGGCGCGGTTTGGCGGCGGATTTGCCCACGGCTTTCGAGGGGGAGGTGCTCATGGCGCCTCTATTATCCCAAAACGCGTGTCCTGTCTGGAAATTTTAAAGGGGGATCAGGTCGCCGCCCGCCGCCGGCCCGCGACCGCCAGCGACAGGGCGAAGGCCCCGCAGCCCCCGGCCAGGACCGCGCCGCAGATCACCAGCAGCTTGGCGTATTTGTGGCCGAGCCCGAACAGGGGCTCGATCAGCGCCACGTGGCCGCCGGCTTCCAGCATGTAAAGCGCCCCCCCGGCGATCGCCAGCGCGAAGGCGAAACCGTAGGCCCAGGCCTGGATGCGCAGGCCGCCCATGACGTTGAACAGCACCACGGGGGCCAGGAACATGGACGCCGTGCCCGACACGGCGACGGCGGCGAACAGGTCCTTGTTGCCGAGGAACAGGAATCCCAGCCCGCCCAGCAGAAACCCGGCCATGGCCAGCCGCCCGTTGCGCAGGGACGGCGCCATCACCCGCATGTCGGCGGCGACCAGCTTGGACGCGCTGGCGAAGGTTGAATCGAGGGTCGAAACCGCCGAGACCACCAGCGCCAGGTTGAACACCAGCATGGCCGGTTCGCCCAACAGCCGGGTCAGGGCGGCGACCATGGCCTCGCCCTCGCCCTTGTTGAGGCCCGCGTAGACCCCGATGACGCCGAAGATCAGGATACCGAGGATCGAAATCCAGGCCGCATGCAGGAAGCTTCTGCGCGTCGTCGCCCGGTCGGCCAGGAAACCGCGGTCCATCATCACCGGATCGTGGAGGGGATAGCTCCAGATCTGCAGCAGGGCGACCGCCAGCAGGACCCAGCCGGGCCCGCCCGCGTCGGGGCTGGAGCCGATCACCGCCGCCATGTCGAATTCGGGCCGGGTCACGGTCAGGGCCAGCAAAACCGCCAGCCCGAGGTAGAGCAGGGCCGTCTGCATCACGTCCGTGCGCAGCGCCGCGCGCAGGCCGCCCATCATGGAATAGCCCAGGGTCAGCACGGCGATGCCGACGATGGCGAGCGTGTAGCCGGTGGTCCCCGCCGCGCCGAAGATGATGCCGATGACCAAAAGGTTGGCGAACACCTCGCTCAACAGCCGCACGCCGACCACCAGGTTGTAGGTCCAGCGGCCCATGGTTCCGTAATGATCGGCGAGGAAGTCCTGCACGCTGCCCGCCCCGTGGCGGAAGCGGATGCGGTCGACGATCACGCCGCCGGTCAGAAAGCTCAGGTAATAGGCCGCATAGGCCAGGGCGCCCGCGATGCCATAGTAGAACCCCAGGATCGCCGCGTTCATCAGCGAGCGCGCGAAAATCCAGGTCGTGACCTGGGACAGGGTCAGGGTCAGCAGGCCCGGCGCGCCGCCGTCGTCATTGGCGCCGCGGAAGAAGCCCTCGGCGGTGCGCACCTTGGGCGACAGCAGGAAACTGGCGACGGCGACCGCGGCGATGGCGGCAATCAGATAGGACGTCATGGGGGAAGGGCTCCGGCGGGTCTAACAAGCCCCCACCTTTAGCCGAGGGACAAGCGCCGGAAAACGCACGTTTTCTTGATCGGCTTGTGAATGTGCGGCGGCCCGGGGCCTGCCGCTGGGGGCGAATAGGGCCCGTGTTTGAAAAAAAACCTGCGTGATCGGGAATTCCCTTTGCCGATCCTGCGTCTTACAATATTGACATCGGTCAAGGACGGTTGCCCCGCATCCGCCTAAAAATGCGCGAATTCGGGGACATTCCGGGCGGGATTGCAATCGCCCGCCGGGAAGGCGGTGCGCAGGAGAACACGCGATGAACTATGAAAAGGTATTCCAGGACGCCGTCGACAAGGTGAAGGGTGAGGGCCGCTACCGCGTGTTCGCCCATCTGGAGCGGCATTCCGGGAACTTCCCCCACGCGACCCGCCATCATCCCGACGGTTCGACCTCGGACGTCGTCGTCTGGTGTTCCAACGACTATCTCGGCCAGGCCCAGAACAAGGACGTGCTGGCCGCTCTTGCCGAAGCAGGGGCACGCATGGGCGTCGGCTCCGGCGGCACCCGCAACATCGCGGGCACGACCTACCTGCACGCCGAGCTGGAAAAGGAACTGGCCGACCTGCACGGCAAGGAGGCGGCTCTGCTGTTCACCTCCGGCTACGTGTCCAACGACGCCGCCATTTCGACCATCGCGCAGCTGATGCCCGACTGCATCATCCTGTCGGACGAACTGAACCACGCGTCGATGATCGCCGGCATCCGCCATTCGGGCTGCGCCAAGAAGATCTACCGCCACAACGACATGGCGCATCTGGAAGAAATTCTGCAAACCCTGCCCAAGGCCGCGCCCAAGCTGATCGCCTTCGAAAGCGTCTATTCCATGGACGGCGACATCGCCCCCATGAAGGAAATTTGCGACCTCGCCGACAAATACGGCGCCATGACCTATCTGGACGAGGTCCATGCCGTGGGCCTGTATGGCGAAAACGGCGGCGGCATTTCCGAACGCGAGGGCGTCGCCGACCGCATCACGGTGATCGAAGGCACCCTGGCCAAGGCCTTCGGTCTGATGGGCGGCTATATCGCCGGTTCCGAAGCTATGGTCGACGCCGTGCGCTGCGCCGCCCCCGGCTTCATCTTCACCACCACCCTGCCGCCGCCCTTGGTGGCCGGGGCCATCACCTCGATCCGCCATGTGCGGGCGACCAACGACCTGCGCGTGCGCCATCAGGAACGGGCCCAGCGCCTGAAGGACCTATTGGTCGAGGCCGGCCTGCCGGTCATGCCGTCGGTTACCCATATCGTGCCGCTGATGGTCGGCGACGCCCTGCGCTGCAAGCAGGCGACGGACATGTTGCTGGACGACTACGGCGTCTATATCCAGCCCATCAACTATCCGACCGTGCCGGTGGGGACGGAGCGCCTGCGCATCACGCCATCGCCGTTCCACGACGACAAGGTGATGGACGACCTGGTCGCGGCGCTGAAGGACGTGTGGATGCGCCTGCAACTTCAGAACGCCGCGTAAGAGCGGGCCGGATCATGCGCCTGCAACTCGCCACTTGGCCCGAGGTCGAAACCTATCTCGGCGCTTCCAAGGGTGTGATCATCCCCGTCGGCTCGACGGAACAGCACGGCCCCACGGGCTTCATCGGCACGGACGCGCTGTGCCCGGAAATCCTCGCCTTCGGCCTGTCGGAACGGCGCGCCGCCGAAGGCCGCGAGGTGATGGTGGCGCCCACGCTGTCGATCGGTATGGCGCAGCACCACCTGGGCTTCGCGGGCTCGGTCACGCTGCGGCCCTCGACCATGATCGCCATGGTCCAGGACATCGTGAACTCGCTGGCCAAGCACGGGTTCGAACGGTTCTTTTTCCTCAACGGCCACGGCGGCAACATCGCGACCCTGAACGCCGCGTTCTCGGAAATCTATGCCGAACACAGCCTGGGCCGGGCCGGCGACAACCGCCCGCCCGTGCGCTGCACCCTGGTCAACTGGTTCGACTGCGACAGCGTCATGAAGATCTCGGCCGAAACCTTCGGCGACGACGACGGCGCGCATGCGACCTGCGGCGAGGTCAGCCTGACCTATTACGGGTTCCAGAAGGACGCCGCCCGCGTGCAGGGTGCTTCGATGACCCCCGGCCGCGCCGGCGACGGCCCGATCTTCGACTGCGACGATTACCGCCGCCGCTTCCCCGACGGGCGCATCGGCTCGGACCCCAGGAAGGCGACCATCGAGGCGGGGGAAATCCTGTACAACGCGGCGATCGAGGAAATCGGCGAACGCTACGACGCCTTCGTCGCCGCGGGCTGAGGCCTCCCGGTCCGCGCCATGAAGGACCGCACGCGTATCCTCCACCTGACGGACCTGCACCTGCGCCACGCCCTGGCGGGCACGGCGAAGCGGCCGGAACGCCTGTCCCGCGAGATGCCCGCCGTGCTCGGCCGCCTCGCCGGGCGGATCGACGCCCTGGGCGCCGATGTCGTGGTGGTCTCGGGTGACCTGCTGGATATCCCGGACGAATACATCGACGGCACGAACACGGACCCGGACGGGCGGGCGGAAACGGCGGCGGCCTCGGTCGCCGATTACCGCCTGTTCCGCGACCTGCTGGAAAACCTCGGGCGGCCCTTCGTCGCCGTTCCGGGCAACCACGACGTGCCGGAATTGTTCGACACCGCCTTCGCCGACCAGACCCCGCTGCGCGACGTGGCGGGCCTGCGCTTCGTCTGCTTCCGCGATGACCTGAACGGCGACCGGGCGCCGATACGCGATGCCGGGGGCCGGGCGCTGTTCGAACGCGCCATCGCCGACGGCCCGCCGCAGATCCACGTGCAGCATTACATGATCGACCCGCCGACCTTCGCCCGGTGGCGCTACCACTACACGGACGCCGATTGGTACCGGGATCGCATCAACGCCTCGGGCTGCGTGCGCGCGGTGCTGTCCGGCCATTTCCACCCGGGCAGCCATGTCGTGTCGGACACGGGCGTGCATTATTCCGTGCCGCCGGCCTTCTGCTCGGCGCCGCATCCCTTCCGCCTGGTCGATGTCGGCCCGTCGGGAGTGCTTGGCATCGAGGACCGCAGCGTGGACAATGGCTGATCCGCACCGGCGAAGGAGAGGAGCCGCGCCATGAAAAAAGCCTTCATCATCTTCATGACCGGCGGGTTTTTGGGCCTGTTCGCCGGGACCGCCCTCGGCATCTTCGCCTATCCCTACATCTTCCTGGCCGACATCGTGGCCCAGGAAGCCGCCCCCGCCGACGCCGCCGCCAATCCCGTCGCCACCGGCAACTTCATCCACGCCAATCCGTCAGACCCCATCCACTATGGCCGGGGCGGGGTCACGGTCTACGACCGCGCCGTGCGGCTGGAACCGGATTTCGAGGTCGGCCCCGGGCCCAAGTACCACGTCTACCTGGTGCCCCTCGACGCCGTGACGCCGGACACGGAGGTCGACAAGACCATGTTCGTGGACTTAGGGAGGCTCCGCGCCTTCAAGGGCAGCCAGAACTTCAACATCCCCGACGGCCTGGACCTGAAGTCTTACGGCCATGTGGTGATCTGGTGCGAGAAGTTCGGGGTTTTGATTTCGCCGGCGAAGTTGAGTTTTAAGGGGTGATGTTTGGGCGGGATGTCCGGTTTGACCCAAGGCGCTGATTGGTTGGTCGAGGTTGGCTTCCTCACGAGAGCAGCCAGTAGTGGGAAGACCTCCGGCAATTTTAATGCAAAAACTGTCTCTCGACATATATTATGGGCGCATGTCCGAATACAAAGCTATATACCGTGACAAGGTTCATCAGTACGAAGACGCTCTCAACCGCTTCTTGAGTTTGATGAACGCGGGTGGTGCGGCAACTGTTCTAGCATTCATCGGCACGAGCAATGTAGACACGCCAGCTGTAGCGATACCGCTGGTGTTTTTCGTTGGTGGGCTGATTTTAGCGGGTTGGTCGCTATATTATGGAATGCGTTTGAACATCGAGAATATTCAGAACGATGTGCTTCCCAGCAGGGAGACCGAGCGAGAAATCGACAAATATGTCTCGTTGCATGGTGGGGCAATGGGAAAATCATTTGCATTTTTCGTCTTAGGCTCTGTCTCTGGCACATTGATGGTGGCCATCTTTTTGTTCACTAAAGCCAGTTCCTAAGTTGTTAGCGCGAATTCTGGGAACAGTCCCCTGTTTCAGGTTTGCCTCCGAGAGAGCTACGCCAATTCTGGCTATGATCGGACATTGTTTTTGACCTGAGGAATTGCGCCGCTGTCTCGGGGAATTGTGCCGTCGGTGTTAAACCTACGCTTCCAATCCTGAAACCAGAATTGTATACAATCCGCCATGAATTTCGAACTCACCGAAGAACAGCGTCTGTTCCAGGACGCGGTCGGCGCCTTTGCCCGGGATCATCTGGCCGAGGGCGCCCTTGAACGCGCGCATGCGGGGGAATACCCGCGTGACGTCGCCAAGCTCATGGCCGAAAACGGCCTGTTGGGCATCACCATCGCGGAAGAGGACGGCGGCCAGGGCGGCAGCTTGATGGACGCGGTCATCGCCATTCAGGAAGTGGCCATGCACTGCCCGCGCTCCGCCGACGTGATCCAGGCGGGCAGCTTCGGCGCGATCCGGGTGCTGGCGGCCTACGGCACGCCGGACCAGAAGGAACGCTATCTGAAGCCGCTGCTGGCGGGGGAAACCCTGATCGCCGTCGGCATGACAGAGCCCGACGCCGGGTCCGCCGTGACCGACCTGCGCACCACGGCGACGCCGGACGGCGAGGGGCTTCGCATCAACGGCCAGAAATGCTTCACCAGCCATTCGCCGGAGGCCGACGTGTTTCTGGTCTACGTGCGTTTCGGGCCGGGCGTGGGCGGCATCGGATCGGTGCTGATCCCGCGCGACGCGCCGGGCCTGGAATTCGGCAAGCCGACGCCGTTCCTGGGCGGCGACGATTGGGCGCCCCTGTTCTTCACCGACCTTTACGTGCCGCCGGAAAACATCCTGCTGCGCGAAGGCGGGTTCAAGAAACAGATCGCGGGCTTCAACGTGGAGCGCATCGGCAACACGGCGCGCTCGCTCGCCCTCGGGCGGCTCGCCTTCGAGACGGCGCGGGAGCATGCCCTGACGCGCAAGCAGTTCGACCGGCCCTTGGCCGAGTTCCAGGGCCTGCAATGGAAGTTCGCGGAAATGCAGATCAAGCTCGACGCCGGGCAATTGCTGCTCTACCGCGCGGCGGTGAACGCCGACAACGGCTTCCCCTCGGCCCAGGAAACGGCCATCGCCAAGGCCTTCTGCAACGAGGCCGGGCATTGGGTGTCGTCGGAGGCGCTTCAAGTCATGGGCGGCATGGGATACAGCCAGGACAGCATCGTCGAATACTGCTTCCGCCGCACGCGGGGCTGGATGATCGCCGGCGGCTCCATCGAGATCCTCAAGAACCGCATCGCCGAAGGGGTGTTCGACACCCGCTTCTCGCAGCGCCCGCCCCGGGCCAAATAACATGGCCGATCACGCAACCCTGGTCCGGGCATTGTTCACGCCGCGCGCCGTGGCCCTGATCGGCGCCTCGGCGGACCCGACCAAGAATTCCGGCCGCCCGCAGCGGTTCCTGAAAGCCCACGGTTTCACCGGCGACGTCTATCCCATCAATCCGGGCCGCGACGAGGTTCAGGGCGTGCCCGCGTTCAAGTCCGTGGCTGACGTCCCGGGCCCGGTCGACCATGCCTTCGTCATGGTTCCGGCCAAGCATGTCGAGGACGCCATCCGCGATTGCGGCGCCAAGGGCGTGCCGGTCGCGACGATCTATTCCGACGGCTTCGCCGAAACCGGCGACGACGGCCGCAGGATGCAGGAACGCCTGGTCGCCACGGCGCGCAAGGCGGGCGTGCGGCTGATCGGCCCCAATTCCATGGGCGTCATTCATCCGGCGTCCGCGCTGACCCTGTCGGTCAACGCCGTCTTGGAAATGGAAGGGATCAAGCCGGGCGGTCTGTCCCTCATTTCCCAGAGCGGCACCATCCTGGGCACGCTGTTGTCGCGCGGTGCCGCGCGCGGCATCGGCTTCGCCCGCATGATCGGCGTCGGCAACGAAAGCGATCTGGGCGTGGGCGAACTGGTCGACCTGCTGGTCGACGATCCGAAAACCAAGGCCATCCTTCTGTTCATTGAGGCCGTGCGTGACGGCGCGGTCCTCGCCGCCGCCGCGCGCCGCGCGTTTGCAGCCGGCAAGCCGGTGATCGCCTACAAGCTTGGCCGCTCCGACGCGGGGCGCGAACTGGCGCTCAGCCACTCGGGCGCCATCGCCGGCCCGGCCAAGGCGGCGGACGCCTATTTCAAGGCCCACGCCATCGCCCGGGTCGAAATGCTCGAAGGCCTGTTGGAGGCGCCGCCCCTGTTCCTGGGCCACCCGCCCGCCAAGGGCAAGCGCGTCGCCGTCGTGACCACCACGGGCGGCGGGGCGGCCTCGGTCGCCGACCGTCTGGGCCTGCTGGGGGCGACCCTGGTGCCGGCACCCGACAGCGTGCGCGAAGCGCTGCGCGCCCACGGCCTGGAAATCGGACGCGGGCCGCTGGTCGACCTGACCATGGCGGGCACGCGGGAAGGGGTTTACGGCGCGGCCCTCGAACAGCTTCTGGCGGCGGACGAGATCGACGCCGTGGTCGCGGTCGTCGGCTCCTCGGGCCAGTTCAAGCCGGAATTGGCCGTGGCCCCCATCGTCGAACATGCGGCGGGGGCGTCCAAACCCGTCGCCGCCTTCATCGCGCCCCAGGCGGACAAGTCGCTGGCCCTGTTGCAGGACGCCGGGATCGCCAATTTCCGCACGCCCGAAGCCTGCGCCGACGCGGTCATGGCGTTCCTCAACCGCGCGGCCCCGCGCCCGTTGCCCGAGGTCGATGCCTACGCCAAGGAAAAGGCCGACGCCCTGGCGGCGCGCGCCCCATCAGCCCTGTTGAACGAGCGCGAGGCGTCCCTGGTGTTCGAGGCCCTGGGCCTGCCCATCGCGCCCGCCCAGGTGATCAAGTCGCCGGGCGAACCCATCGCCGTGCCGTTCCCGGTCGCGGTCAAGGTCCTGGCCCGTGACATTCAGCACAAGACCGAACGCGGCCTGGTGCGCCTCGGCATCGACACGCCCGAGGGCGTGTGGGACGCGGCGGAACAGCTTTTGAAAGCCGCCCCCGAGGCCGAGGGCATTCTGGTGCAGTCCATGGCCCAGGGCGTGATGGGCGAGGTCATCGCCGGATACCGCCTGGACCAGGAAGCCGGGCCCATCGTGCTGGTCGGCCCCGGCGGCGTGATGGCCGAGGTCTATGACGATGCCGCCGTGCGCACCGCACCCGTGGACGAGGCCGAGGCCATGGCCATGATCCGAGAGGTCAAGGGCCTGGCGCCGATCCGGGGATTTCGCGGCAAGCCGGCGGGCGATTTGAAGGCCCTGGCCAAGGCCGTGGCGGCGCTGTCCAACCTGGCGGTTCTCGACACGCCGGTGTTGGAGGCCGAGATCAATCCGCTGATGATCCGGGGTGAGGGGCAGGGCGTCGTCGCCGTCGACGCGCTGCTGCGGCTCAAGCCCCGCTAAGTCTGCCTTTAGCTAAGCTTGCTTTGAACGGTAACGGGATCGGCGTATCCTTGGCGGCATAACAACGCCGAACACGGCCGATTGGGACAGCATGTGCAGGGAGGCACCACCCCATGACACTTCAACAGAATCAAATTGAACGCCGCCACGCCAGTGCGCGCATGAGCCAGATCGCGGCCACCGCCGACACGGTCTATCTGGCGGGGCAGGTCGCCACGGGGGCGGCCCGGGGGGCCAGCGTCGCCGAGCAGACCCGCGAAATCCTGGGCAACATCGATGCCTATCTGGCCGAAATGGGCACCAATAAATCGCGGATATTGCAGGCGCAGATCTGGCTCAGCGACATGGCCTGTTTCGCCGAAATGAACGAGGTATGGGACGCCTGGGTCGATCCCAAGGCGACGCCCGTGCGGGCCTGCGTGCAGGCGGCCCTGGCCTCGCCCGACTGGAAGGTCGAGATCATGGTGACGGCGGCGCGCTGACGAATACGGACCAAGCAGGAAAGACACACCCACATGACCACAACAAAACGCGCGGTTGTCGTGATCTGCGACGGCCTGCGGGCCGACATGATCACCCCCGACTGGACCCCCAACCTGTGGCGGCTGAAGGAACGGTTCCGCAGCTTCGCCAATCACCGCAGCGTCTTTCCCTCGACCACGCGGACCAACGCGGCGTCCCTCGCCACCGGCTGCTATCCGGCCCGTCACGGCCTGGAAGGCAACGCCATGGCCCTGGAAGAGGACGGCCGGTTCGAGGTCTTGAGCGTCGGCCCCCCCGGGTTCCGCGACCGTCTGGAAAAGGCGCGGGGGCGGACCCTGACCATGCCGACCCTGGCCGAACGGGTGACCGGCGCCGGCGGCCGGGCGGTGGTCTATTCCAACGTGTCGCCGGGGGCGGCCATGTTCCACGACCCGGACGGCCACGGTTACATTTATCATCGTTCGTTCTCGCAAGGCCCCGGCCGCGCGGTGCTGGATCCGTTGGGGATCGAGCATACGGCGGCCGGCGACACGGTCCTGACCGACCGTTTCCTCGACGAGGTACTGGTCCCCGGCGGGCCGGAATACGCCCTGATCTGGCAGTGCGAACCGGACCATACCCAGCACGCGGTGAAACTGGGATCGCCCGAACATCTGGCGGTCATCGCCGCCGCCGACGCCAATGCCGGACGCATCGCCGACCGCATCGAGGAGATGGATCCGACGGGGGAAAACATCCTGCTTCTGGTGGGCTCCGACCACGGTCACGAGACGACGACCGAGATCGTCGACCTGGACGAGGTGCTGGTCGCGGCGGGCCTGAAGGACGGACCGGACAGCCGCGAGGTCGCCATCGCCCCTCAGGGTACCTCCGTGACGATCTATCTGGCGCCCGAGGCCATGGACCGGGAAGGGGCCATCGTCAATTTCCTGATGGGCCATCCGGCGGTCGGCGGCGTCGTCCACGGCGCGGATCTGGCGAAGCTGGGCATGCCCGTGGGCGAGGGCGTGCCGCGCATCGCCGTGACCGGCAATACGACCGACGCGGCGAACGAATTCGGGGTCAAGGGCGGCTCCGTCGCCTTCCAGGGCACGCTGAAGATTTCCAACAACCAGGGCTGCGGCCAGCACGGCGGCCTGGGTGCCTATGAACAAAGCCCCTTCGCCATGGCGCGGGGGCCGCTCTATGCAGGCGGCACGGAAAGCGGCGATCCGACCAGCACGGTCGATCTGGCGCCGACGATCCTGCGCCATCTGGGTTTGGACCACGCCGACATGGACGGCGCGCCGCTGCCCTGATCACCCAGCAAAAGGAACGCCCAGATGACCAAGATCAACATCCAGTTCTCGCGCTTTTCGGCGTTCTACACGCCGCTGATCGCGACCATGGCCGGGGGCTTCCTGACGGACGAGGGGTTGGAATACGACTGGTCCAAGGCGGCGAACAACGACGCGGCGTTGCAGAATTTGGCCGACGGCACGGTCGACGTCGCCCAGTCGGCGGTCGGTGTCAGTCTGATCCAACTGGCCCGGGGCGACCGGCCGGCGGCCCGCCATTTCGCCCAGATCAATGAACTGGACGGCTTCTTCATCGCCGGCCGCCACGCCGATCCCGAATTCCAATGGGCGCGGCTTGAGGGCGCGGACGTGCTGGTCGATCACGGGCTGCAACCCATGGCCATGTTCAAATATGCCTGCATGAAGGCGGGCATCGATTTCGACAAGCTGAACGTCATCGACGCGGGCGGCGGGGCCGACATGGAAAAGGCCTTCCGCGCCGGCACAGGCGCCTACGTTCACTTGCAGGGACCGGCGCCGCAGAACATGGAATACGACGGCGCGGGCTATGTGGTGGCCGAGGTCGGCCGGCCCATCGGGCCTTGTGCGTTCTCGTCCCTTGCGGCCATGCCGGAATGGCTGGCGACGGACGCGGCCAAGGCCTTCACACGCGCCTACACAAAGACGCGGGCCTGGATCAACCAGGTTTCGGCCGACGAGATCGCCGGCAAGGTCGCGGAATTCTTCCCCGAAACCCATGCCTCGGTCCTGGCCGAATGCATCGCCGCCTATCAGGGGCTCGGCAACTGGGCGCCACGGGTCGAGATCACGGAGCCTTCCCTTGCCGTGGCCCAGGACGTTTTCGTCCAGGCAGGACACATCAAGGAGCCTTATCCTTACGACCTGCTTTGCACCCGTCCCCCCGCCGTCTGACCCTGGGAATTCCCGCCCGCCCATGCCCGACACCACAGACCTGACCGGCGCGCCGCCGCCGCCGCCGCCCGATACGAGCGGCAAGAACCCCTGGAAGACGCGCCTGCCCATTCTGGTCGGCGCGCATGCGGTGGGCACGTCCAACAGCGTCGCGATCCTGTCCATGGCGCCGGTGATCTCGGCCGCCTTCGGGTTGTCGGCGACTCAGTTCGGGATTTTCGTGTCCTGCTATTACGGGGGACAGGCGGTCTGGTCCGTGCCGGCGGGCGGCGTCACCGACCGCCTGGGCGTGGGCTGGGCCCTCGTCATCGGCCACGCGATCATGGCGCTGGCGGCGGTCCTCATCAGCCAGGCGGCAACCTTCGACGTCTGCATGATCGCCGCCGCCTTCATGGGGGTCGGTTATTCGATGCTGAACCCCTCGACCGCGAAGGGCGTGTTCGAATGGTTTCCAGCCCATCGCCGGGGCGCGGCCATGGGCATCAAGCAGGTCGGCGTGCCGATCGGCGGGCTGGTCGGCGCCGCCTGCGGGTTTCTCGCCGCGACGACGGACTGGCAGGTTTTGATGCTGGGCGTGGCCGGGATCATCGCCGCGAACGGCCTGGCCTGCCTGACCCTGGTGCCGGTGTCGACCCGGGGCGCCGGGGCCGGCAAGAACATCGCCGCCGTGGTCAAGGACGGGCGGGTCAACGCCTTCGCCATCGGCGGCGGCGTCATCAACATGGGGCAGACCAATTTCTTCGGCTTTCTGACCCTGTTCCTGGCGGAAGCCGCGCGCATGGGACAGCAGACGGTGTCCACGGCCATGGCCGTGGCCCAGGCGTCGAGCGCCGTCGGCCGCATGGGTTGGGGCGCCGTTTCCGACAAGGCCTTCGGCGGCCGGCGCATCGTCACCATGATGGTGATCTGCACGGCGGCCATCGGGTTCCTGGCGATGATGCCCCTGGTGACGGAATCCTGGGGCATGGTGATGGGGTTCGGTCTCGCACTCTGCCTGGGCCTGACCATCGCATCCTTCGCGCCGGTGGCGCAGGCGATCCAGGTGGAAATGGTCGATCCGCACCTGGCCGGTTCCGCCGTCGGCTACAACATGCTGTGGACGCACGGCTGCGCGACCCTGGCCCCGGCGGTGTTCGGCTATGCCGTCGACCACTTCGGGGGGTTCACCAGCGGCTGGCTGGTCACGGCGGGCTGCGTCGCCGCCGGCACCGTGGTGATCTATATTCTGGTGAAGACCGGGCCGCGGCGGCGCAAGTACGCTTGATCGCGCATCATACGGCCAGCACGTCCCCGAGACGGTCGGCCAAATCCGCCTGCGACGCTTTCGTCAGATCCTCGTTGATTTCCGCGATGACCTTGGCGCGCACGTTGTCCGGCAGGGCCGTGCGCAATTCGCCCAGCGCCCGTGGCGGCGCGACCACGATCAGGCGGCTGAACGCCTTGGCGTGCGACGCGTCCGCGATCGCGTTGGCGACATTCTGCATGAATTGCCGGCCAGCCTCACGGTGAGGGTCGCTGCGCGCGCCGACGGATCGTTGGCTGCCGCCGGTCCCCGGCTTGCGGCCGGGGCGGTCGGTCATGATGTCGTGGCTGCGGTCGAGATGGGTGTCAAAAACGAAACCGTCGGCGGCGCGAATGCCGCGCCCCGGCCCGTCGTGGGCATAGGCGCGCGCCTGTTGATGGTCGGCGACGACGATCCAGGTAACGGTCTTTTTCATAAGTGTCCGGCCTCCCGCCTCATAGCTCGCGGACGTCACCGTCCGCGCAATGCATGAGAAATCTAGCCGGACAAAAGCAAGGCGGCATTGATCCGGGTCAACCGCAGCGCCCCCGCGCAGGAGCGTTCTAGATGTGGACGGTCGTCATTTCGATGTGGCGGTCGGCGATCAGGTCGGCGCCGGCGTCGCGGAATTTCAGGTAATGGGGTTCCTGGCGGTGGGAATCCAGCGCCGCCTCGTTGGTGTAGACTTCATAGAAGAAGAAGGTGTCCGGGTCGTCCTTGGCGGTCATGACGCGGAATTCGTGGCAGTTGGGTTCGTCCCGCATGGCGGCGACGGCGTTCTCCATGATGATCGGCATGAAGTCCTTGCCCTTGCCGGGTTTGCATTTGATGGTGACGATGATGGCGAATTTCGAGGCCATGTCGGGGGATCCTCCCTTGGGATGTCGGTTGAGAATTTCGTTGGGCGCCGCCCATTAGTGGGTGACAGATTGTGTACAATTTCCCAATATGCGCGCCATAACACAAGCAACAAGAACATCATTCCACCCGGAGGACTCCCAAACATGAGCGACAAGCCGCTTTATACGGCGGACCTGTGCGACGACCACCCGGACGTCCGCGTCTGTCAGTTGACGTTCATCGATTTCGCCAAGCGCAGCCATTTTCACGGCCAAATCACGACCTTTTCCACCTTCGAGGACAACAAGGGCATCCGCGAAATTCTGGCCGAGGGCGGCAAGGGCCGGGTGCTGGTGGTCGACGGCCGGGCGTCCCGCCGCCGCGCGCTGACCGGCGGCAACATCGCCGCCGAGGCGGAGCAGTACGGCTGGGAAGGTCTCGTCTACAACGGCTGTATCCGCGACCAGCACGAGTTCGTCGACCTGGACCTGGGGGTCAAGGCCATCGCCGCGACGCCCATGCGTCCGCGCGTCGACGGCATCGGCCTGCGCGACGTGGACCTGAATTTCGGCGGCATCGTGATCCGCCCCGGAGAATATCTGTACGCCGACAAGGACGGCGTCATCGTGTCGGAGAAGAAACTGCATGACTGACCAATCGAAAGAACTGCCGGACGCCGTCATCGAAAAATTCCAGGTGATGCATGAATTCGCCAAGGCAGCGAAAAAGAACCTGAACAAGAACATCTTCGACTACGTGTTCGGCGGGGCCGAGACCGAAACCACGGTCAAGCGCAACCGCATGGCCATCGAAACCTACGCCCTGCGCCCGCGCGTGATGCGCGACGTGTCGAAAATGGACGCGGGCAAGGACGTGTTCGGCATGCGGCTCAAGCTGCCGGTGTGCCTGGCGCCCATCGGGTCGTTGCAGCAGATCGCGGCCGGCGGCGGCGCCACGGCGGCCAAGGCCGCGGGACGGTTCGGCTGCGCGCATATGCTGTCGAGCGTATGCGAGCCCGGCATGGACGAGGTCGCCAAGGCGGCGCCGGATGCCTGCCGCGTGTTTCAGCTGTATGTGCGCGGCGACCACGACTGGGTCGACGACAAGGTCCGCCAGGCCCAGGACCTGGGCTACAAGGCCTTCGCCGTGACCATCGACCTGGACGCCTATTCGCGGCGTGAGCGCGACCTGTCCAAACGCTTCGTCACCGCCGGTCGTCAAGCCGCCGTGGGCGAAACCCATCAGGCCAAGTTCGACTGGTCCGACGTCGACCGCATCAAGAAGATCTGCAAGATCCCGTTCATCCTGAAGGGCATCGCCACGGCCGAGGATTCCAGGCTGGCGGTCGAACACGGTGTCGACGTGGTCTATGTGTCCAACCACGGCGGGCGGCAACTCGATCACGGGCGCGGCTCGCTCGACGTGCTGCCGGAGTGTGTGGACGCCGTGGCCGGCAAGGCCAAGGTCTGGGTCGACGGCGGCTTCACGCGCGGCACGGACGTGGTCAAGGCAATGGCCTTGGGGGCGGACATGGTCGGCCTCGGCCGCTTGCAGGCCCTGGCGCTGGCCGCCGGCGGCGAGGACGCCCTGGTGCGCATGCTGGACATCCTGGAACGCGAGGTGCAGATCGCCCTCATGCTGTCCGGGGTCACCGGCTGGGACGAACTGGGGCCTGAGTACGTGCACAAGGAATACCCGGCCTATCCGCCGCACCAGTTCTCGGCCTTCCCGCTGCTGGACGAGGGGTACTGACGGTCCCTGCGGAAATGACCTGAAACGACAAAAGGCCGGCCCCGAAGGGCCGGCCTTTCTGCTTTTGCCGTGAAGTCGGGAAGGGCGTCAGCCGATCTTCTTCTCGCCGCCGTCGCGGATGTACTTGTAGACGACGGTGAAGTCGGAGCCCGGCATGTCCTTCTCGCAGCCGTCGAAAATTTTCGAGACCAGCGTGGCGATGGCGTTGGGCGTGCCGGCCTTGTCCGAGTTTTCCCGGAACAGACGGACGTCCTTGGCCAGCAGCTTGGTGAAGAAGCCGGCGTTGAAGTTCTCCGTCATGATCTGATTGGGGAACTTGTCGAGGCTGGCCGTGTTCATGCCCGTGGACACGTTGACCACGTCGAGAATCGCCTTCATCTCGACCCCCTGGGACAGGCCGAACAGGACCGCTTCGGTGGTCGCCGTCGTCGCCGTGGCCGACAGAAAGTTGTTGAGCATCTTCACGACCTGGCCCTGGCCGGGCTTCTCGCCGACATGGAAGGGGTTCTTGGCGAAGGCCTTGAACACATCCAAATGGGCGTCGAACACGTCCTTCGGGCCCGAGCCCATGATCGCGATGGTGCCGGCGATCGCACCCTTGCGGCCGCCCGACACGGGCGCGTCGATATAGGTGATCTCGGCGTCGGTGAAGATCTTGTCGATGTCCTGGGCGGCGGCCAAGCCGATGGTCGACAGGTCGATCACGACCGAGGTCTTGCGGTCGTTGACCTGGACGATTTCCTTGGCGACCGACGTGCAGATGGGGCCGTCGGGCAGGGACAGGAATACCGTGTCCGCGTTGGCCAGAACGCCGGCCAGGCTGTCATGGGCGACGGCCTTTTCATGGGCCCGGTCCTTGGTGCCGGCGGCGTCGTAGACGTGGACCGGCAGGCCGGCCTTGGCGATGTTGTCGGCCATGGGGCCGCCCATTTGGCCCAGGCCGATGAAACCGTAGGTGCGTTGTTCAGCCATGCGTCAATCCTCCAGGTCGGTTTTGACGTCGATCTTGGAGATGTCGATGCCCTGTTCGTTGAACACCTCGCGGGCCAGGCGGAAGGCCTCGATGCCGGCGGGAATGCCGCAATAGACGGCGACCTGGGTGCAGATTTCACGAAGATCGGCAACGCTCAGGCCGTTGGTGATGGCGCCCCGGAAATGCAGCTTGAATTCATGCGGGCGGTTCAGGGCGGCCAGCATGCCGAGGTTGAGAATCGAGCGGTCGCGCTTGGACAGGATTCCTCGGCCCCAGCTGCCGCCCCAGCAGTATTCGGTCACGAATTCCTGGAAGCCGCGATTGAAATCATCGGCGCCGCCCATGGATTTATCCACATAGGCATCGCCCAGCACCTCGCGCCGGTATTTCATGCCCATGTCATGCATTTTCGTTGAATTGGCCATTTTGGATGGTCTCCCTCGGGTGTTGAAAGTGTCACTTTGTATACATTCCTGATGAGGGGGCATATACCAGAACGGTTGCGGGGCAAGGCAAATTTTTTGGTTCGGTCAAAAAACAGCCTTGGGAAATCTTCGTGTGAAAAGCCAAAATTGAGTTGTGAACCCGTTGACAACGGCATGGGGGGCTTCTAGGTTTCCCCCCTAACCCAGGGAGAAAAATAAGAAACTCCCGCATCAAAAACAGTGGGAAGGAAACATTCTGTGGGGGCACTCCTCGAGATTGATAATCTCCAGACGCATTTCTTTACGTCTGGGGGAACCGTTAAAGCTGTTGACGGCGTGTCATACGACGTCAACGCCGGTGAAACCGTCGCCGTTGTGGGTGAGTCCGGTTCGGGCAAGTCCGTTACCGCGCTCAGCATTCTGCGTTTGATCCCGAAGCCGCCCGGCGAAATCGTCGGTGGTGAAATCCGTTTCCAAGGTAAGAACCTGGCGTTCTGCACCGAGGACGAGATTCGGGAAATCCGCGGCCGCGACATTTCCATGATCTTCCAAGAGCCGATGACGTCGCTGAACCCGGTTCTGTCGATCGGCTTGCAGTTGACCGAGCCCATGATGGCGCATTTGAAGATGTCCGAGGCGGAAGCCAAGGAACGCGCGGTCAAGCTTCTGGAACTGGTCGGCATCAACGAACCGCGCCGTCGTATCGAGCAGTATCCGCACCATCTGTCGGGCGGCATGCGTCAACGCGTCATGATCGCCATGTCGCTGGCGTGTGAGCCGAAGTTGATCATCGCCGATGAGCCGACGACGGCTCTCGACGTGACCATTCAGGCGCAGATTCTGGAACTGATGAAGAACCTGACCCGCGAAATGAACGTGGCGATGATCATCATCACCCATAACCTGGGTGTGGTTGCGCGCTATGCGGACCGGGTCAACGTCATGTATGCGGGGCGCATCGTCGAAACGGGCAATGCGTCGGACATCTATCATCGCCCGCGTCATCCCTACACCCTTGCGCTGCTCAAGTCCGTGCCGCGCATGGACCGTCCGCGCCAGGCCAAGCTTGATCCCGTCGATGGGCAGCCGCCGGATCTCACCCGCCTGGACGGCGGTTGTTCGTTCCGGCCGCGCTGCAAGTTCGCCATCGACAAGTGCAAGGAATCGTACCCGCCGCTTGAGGAAATGGGTGACAAGCACTTCAGCGCATGTTTCCGGTCTAAAGAAAGTTTGGCGGAGATCGAACTATGAATGAAGCCCAGACACAGGCCGGCGCGGATTACGGCTCTCAGTTCCGCGGTCAGGTTTCCGATGAGGTCCTGATTACGGTGAAGAACCTGAAGATGCACTTCCCGATCACGGAAGGCATCATCGTTCCGCGCAAGGTGGCCGACGTGAAGGCGGTCGACGGCGTCGACTTCTACATCCGCAAGGGCGAGACCCTGGGTCTCGTCGGTGAATCCGGCTGCGGCAAGACGACCACGGGGCGTTGCATTCTGCGTCTCGAGGATCCGACGGCCGGCGAAATCATCTACGACGGCAAGGATATCTGTCAGCTCAACAACAAAGACCTGATCGACGTCCGTAAGAAGATCCAGGTGATTTTCCAGGATCCGTACAGTTCGTTGAACCCGCGCATGAAGATCGGCGAGATCATCGGCGAGCCGCTGAAGGTTCACGGCATCATTCCCGATGAGGCCAAGCGCCGCGAGCGCATCGGCTATCTTCTGGGACGTTGCGGCCTGCATCCGGATTTCGCCGACCGTTATCCCCACGAAATGTCGGGCGGTCAGCGTCAGCGCGTGGGCATCGCCCGTGCGCTTGCGATGGAGCCGGAATTCATCATCTGCGACGAAGCCGTTTCGGCGCTCGACGTGTCGATTCAGGCGCAGGTGATCAACCTTTTGGAAGAGCTGCGCGACGAGTTCAAGCTGACCTATCTGTTCATCAGCCATGACCTCTCCGTTGTTCGTCACATCTGCCACCGGGTCGCTGTCATGTACCTGGGCCATATGGTGGAACTGGCCGACTGCGACGAACTGTTCGACCATCCCCTGCATCCCTATTCGCAGGCGCTACTGGCTGCGGTGCCGATCCCCGATCCGGACCTGGAAAAGACCCGCGCGCACACGATCATCAAGGGAGAAATCCCCAGCCCGATTAACCCTCCGTCGGGCTGCGTTTTTCACCCCCGCTGTCCTTTAGCTGTGGACTCGTGTAGCCAAAATATTCCAGACTTCAGAGAAGTGCGACCTGGCCATTGGGTGGCCTGCACGGAGGTGTGATCTCCCCCTTTTCAGGGAGGACACAAAAGAGTGGGGAGTGATCGAACATTCCTCGAACCATAAATGGGTAAGGAGACTTCACATGAGTAAATACGCACGTTTCGCGTTGGCGCTCGCGGTGGGCACTGGGCTCGCCATGGGTGCGACCGGACCGGCAAAGGCAGAGACGCCTAAGAAGGGGGGGACCCTCTCTTACATCGTCGCTGCCGAAGCACCGTCCTACGATCTGCACAAGGAATCGACCTTCGCGGCGGTTCACCCGATCCGGCCGTTCTACAGCCTGCTGATTCGGGTCAACCCGGAAAACCCGCAGTCGCCGACGGACTTCCAGTGCGACATTTGTGTCGGCGAAGTGCCGAAGCCGACCGATGGCGGCAAAACCTACACCTTCAAGATCAAGAAGGGCGTCAAGTTCCACGACGGTCAGGTCATGACCGCCCACGACGTGGTTGCCACCTACAATAAGATCGCCTTCCCGCCGGAAGGTGTCGCGTCGGTGCGCAAGGCCTTCTTCAAGATGCTCGACAGCGTTACCGCGCCGGACGATGAAACCGTCGTCTTCAAGCTGAAATTCGCGACCGGCTCGTTCTTGCCGGTTCTGGCCAACCCCATGAGCCCGATCTATTCCGCCAAGGACCTCAAGGAACACGGCTACGACTGGCATGAAAAGAACGTGAACGGCACCGGCGCCTTCAAGTTCAAGGAAGCCGTCGCGGGTTCGCACGTCGATGGCGTGCGGTTCGACGATTTCCACATGAAGGGCAAGCCCTACCTGGATGGGTTCCGGGCGCTGATCTCGCGCAAAATGGCCATCCGCGTTCAGGCCATCCGTGGCGACCGTGCGGCCATCGAATTCCGTGGTTTCCCGCCGAAACAGCGCGACGATCTGGTCGCGGCGCTGGGCAAGGACATCACGGTCCAGGAAAGCGACTGGAACTGCGTGCTTCTTTACACGCCGAACCATGGTCGTCCGATCATGCAGGACCCGCGCGTCCGTCAGGCTCTGACCCTCGCCGTTGATCGGTGGGGCGGCTCCCAGCACCTGAGCCGTATCGCCATCGTCAAGACCGTCGGCGGCATCGGCTTCCCGGGGCACCCCCTGTCGGCCACCAAGGCTGAACTGGTTCCCCTGAACGGCTACGGCACGGACCTGAAGGCCGCTCGTGAAAAGGCCAAGAAGCTGCTTGCCGAAGCCGGCAAGTCGGACCTCAAGTTCGAGCTGATGAACCGCGGCACCGACCAGCCGTACAAGATCGTCGGCACCTGGCTGATCGGCCAGTGGCGTCAGATCGGTCTGGAAGTGACCCAGCGGGTCGAGCCGACCAAGACCTTCTACAATGAACTCCGCAACACGAAGAACTTCGACGTGTCGCTGGACTTCAACTGTCAGTCGGTCGTTAACCCGCTTGTCGACGTTTCCAAGTTCATCGGGTCTGCCGGCAACAACTACGCCAACATGAAGGGCCAGGACCAGCAGCTCGAAGAAGTCTACGAGCAGATGCTGCAGGCGCCGGAAGAAGCCAAACAGCGTGAGCTGATGCGCGTCATGGAAAAGCGGGCTCTGTCCGACCAGGCGCACATGGGTGTCACCCTGTGGTGGTACAAGATCAACCCGCACCGTTCCTATGTGAAGGGCTGGAAGATCGCGCCGTCGCACTACCTGAACCAGAGCCTCGATCAGGTCTGGCTCGACAAGTAGAGTTGCGCCTGACGCAGCCTTAACAAAAACCGGGGATCGCCCGCCGCCGGATCGGCGGCGGGCGATCAACCCCGATAGAGGAAGACATGGGTAAGTATATCCTTAAGCGTCTGATCGCGATGATTCCGACCCTGCTCGGGGCCGCGGTTCTGGTTTTCTTTTTGCTGCGCTTGGCGCCCGGCGACATCTGTGAGGTGCGCCTGCTTGGCACCGGCGCCACGGTGGCCCAGGAGCAGATCGACATCTGCCGCGAAGGCCTGGGGCTGGACAAACCGCAGATCGTTCAGTTCTTCGATTTCGTCTGGGGCTATTTCATCTTTGATCTTGGCACCTCCATGTGGACGGGCCAGCCGGTTACCCATGAAATCGCCATCCGCTTCGAATTGTCCCTGCAGTTGGCTGTCATGGCGACCATCGTCGCCACGATTATCGCCATTCCGCTGGGCATCATCTCGGCCGTGAAGCAGAACACGCTCATCGATTACTTCGTGCGCGGATTTGCCATCGCCGGTATCGCCATTCCCTCATTCTGGCTCGGCCTGATGATTATTCTCGGGCTTCTTGTGTTCAGCCAGGCCTGGTTCGGCGAACCTTGGATGCCTCCAATCATGTTCAAGTCGATCTGGGAAGACCCTGCACACAATCTGTCCCAGTTGATGTGGCCCGCCGTTGCGACCGGCTACCGTTATTCCGCCGTCGCCGCCCGCATGACGCGTTCAGCCATGCTTGAGGTTCTGCGCGAGGACTACGTCCGCACCGCACGGGCCAAAGGGATGGTGGAAAAGATCGTCATCAACCGCCACGCGCTGAAAAACGCGTTGTTGCCGGTGGTTACCATTCTGGCGCTCGAGTTCGCGTTCCTGATGGGCGGGTTGGTCGTGACCGAACAGGTGTTCAACCTGAACGGTCTGGGCAACCTGATGGTCGACGGCGTCGAACACCATGACTTCACGATGACCCAGAACCTGGTGATGCTCGTCGTCATCGTGTTCGTCATCACCAACCTTATTACCGACTTGGCCTATGCGTGGCTCGACCCGCGCATTCGCTACTCGTGACGGGATATAACGATGGTTACCGTTTCTGAAATACAAACCGAAGCCCAGTTCGAGGAAGTCGCGCCGAAAAAGCCGTGGTCGCAGGTGATGCTTGAACTGTGCCGCAAGCAACCCCTCGGCGTGTTCGGTCTGGCGATTGTCTTCGTGATGATCGCTGCTGCGATCCTGGCCGAAGTCGTCGCGCCGAATGATCCCCTCCAGGAACATTTCGACGCCATGCTGGCGGCGCCGAGCGCCGAATACCTGCTCGGCACGGATGAATTCGGCCGCGACATCCTGACCCGGCTCATCTACGGGTCGCGTACGGCTCTTCTGGTCGGCTTTGTTTGCGCCATCGTGGGTGCGACGGGCGGGCTTGTCCTTGGGGTTGCCAGTGCCTATTTCGGCGGCCTGTTCGATCTGATCCTTCAGCGTATTCTGGACGTGTTCATGGCGTTCCCGCTGATCATTCTGGCCCTGGCGGTCGTCGCCACTCTCGGGCCGGGGATCGAGAACGTGATGATCGCGATCATCCTGCCATTCGTGCCGCAATGCGCGCGCGTGGTGCGGTCCAATGCCTTGGCCATCCGCGAAATTCCCTATGTGGATGCGGCCCGTGCGCTGGGCTTCAGTGATGCTCGTATCATCCTGCGGCACATGGTGCCGAACGTCATGGCGCCCTACCTGATCATGCTGACCACGTTCCTCGGTCAGGCGATCTTGCTGGAAGCCTCCCTGTCGTTCCTGGGGCTGGGCGTGCAGGATCCGACCCCGGCTTGGGGCCTGATGCTCAGCAACGCGTCCGAGTTCTTCGAGGGTGCGCCCTGGGTTGCCGTCTATCCCGGTATCGCGATTTCCCTCAGCGTGTTCGGATTCAACCTGTTCGGGGATTCCGTACGCGATGTTCTGGACCCGAAAATGCGTTCGCGCTAAGGGGTAGGAACGTACCTACGTTAACGGAAAGGGCGGCTTCGGCCGCCCTTTCCATTGGGGCCGCCGCATAAGGACCACAGACCATGACCAAACGTATCGCCATCCTCGGTTTCCTTCTTGAAAGCAACGCCTTTGCTCCGGTGACCACGCGAGCCGATTACGAACGGCGTTGCCTGATTGCCGGCGCGGATATCCTGGCCGAGTTGGCGGCCCCCAATCCGCGCCTGCCCTTGGAGGTCAATGCCTTCTGCCAACAGATGGAGAAACTGCATCCCGACGCCTGGGAAATGGTGCCGATCCTGGTCGGCGACGCTGAGCCGGGCGGCCCGGTGGAGAGGGGGTTCTTTGACTGGTTCGTTGCCGAGGTCGAGACACGTCTGAAGGCGGCAGGTCCCCTCGACGGGGTTTATATCGTCAGCCACGGTGCCATGCGGGCGGAACATGAAACCGACCCGGACGGGCTGCTGTATGGCCGCGTGCGGAACATCGTCGGGCCGGAAGTGCCGGTGATTGCGACCCTCGACCTGCACACCAACGTGTCCCAGGCCATGGCCGACCATGCGGACGTGCTGATCGCCTATCTGACCAACCCGCACGTCGACCAGCGTGAGCGCGCGGCGGAGGCCGCCCGGACCATGGATGAAATGTTCCAGGGCATGCGCCCGCAGACCGCCTTCGTGAAGGTGCCGATCGCCGCCCCCTCGGTGGTGTTGTTGACGGCGACCGGCCCCTATGCCGACATCATCAACGCCGGGCAGGAAGCCCAGGCTAAATCGAACGGCGCGATCCTCAACGTTTCCGTCGCCGCCGGGTTCATCTATTCGGACAGCCCCAAATGCGGCATGTCGGTGATCGTCACGGCGCGGAACGATATCGCGCCCGCGCGCAAACTCGCGGGCGACCTCGCGCGCCGGCTTTGGGCCGATCATGAACGTTATCAAAAATCCCTGACACCGCTGGCGGATGCCGTGGCCATGGCGGTGGCGAACGGCCGGGACGCCAAACGGCCGGCCCAAATTCTGGCCGATGTCGCCGACAACCCCGGCGGCGGCGGCACGGGCAGCACGATCTACCTGCTGAAGGGCCTGGTCGAGGCCGGGGCCGAAGGCGTGGTCATGGGGGTCGTCATCGACGGGGGGGTGGCGGCCGACGCCCACGCGGCGGGCGAGGGGGCGGAGATCACGGCCCGCTTCAACCGGGCGCCCCGGACGGATTTCGAACAGGCCTTTGAAGTCAAAGCCAAGGTCCTGAAACTGACCGACGGCGCCTTCGTCGGGCGCCGCGGTATCCTGCGCGGCCGGTCCCTTTCCGTAGGTCCGGCGGCCTTGCTGGAGATCGGCGGCATCCGTGTCGCCGTGGCCACGCACCGCAAGCAATGCGCCGACCCTGCCATGCTGGAAATGTTCGGTGTCGACATCGCCCAAGTGCGCACGGTCATCGTCAAATCACGTGGCCATTTCCGCGCCGGGTTCGACGAATTCTTTCCGCCGGAAAACGTCTACGAGGTCGATTGCCCGGGCCTGACGTCGCCCGTGTTCACCAATTTCACCTGGGGGCAACTGTGCCGTCCGGTGTTTCCGCTCGACCAGGACACCACCTGGACGCCACCGGCGTGGTGACAGAATCGCCCCGGAAGCGTATCATCCCCGGGCAATCCGCAAGGAGGGTGCCATGTCCCGTTTCGCTGCTTTGTTGTTGAGCCTGCTGCTGGTGACAGCGCCGCTGTCCGCCCTGGCCGGCGACGACGACGCTTCGGCGTCGGGCACGGCGGCGGACATTCAGGGCTACATTTCCGCCATCACCGGGGTTTCGACCAGAACCCCCACAGTTGTTACGAAGCTGACGACATAAAACAAGATCAGCCGGACTTGGCCGACAGGCCGCAATCCTGACCGGCGGCCTCTCCTCCATCCTTTTCCATCCACCACCACGGAACATCTCACTCATGGCCGTTCACCGTACCTACTTGTTTGCTCCCGGCAACCACGCACGCCGGGCCGAAAAGGCGTTCACCCTCGATTGCGACGCCGTCATTCTGGATCTGGAAGACGCCGTCGCCGTCGCCGAGAAACCGGCGACCCGTGCCCTGGTCGTCGAGACGCTGAAACAGAACCCCGGAAAGCGTGGATACGTGCGGGTCAACGCCTGGGATACGGAATTCTGCTTTAACGACATCCTGGCCGTGACCGGGCCTTGGCTGACGGGACTGATCCTGCCCAAGGTCGAGGACGCTGCCCAGGTTATCGCCGTCGATTGGATTTTGGCGAACATCGAACGGGACAAGGGCATGGAGGTCGGCGCCATCGACCTGCTGCCGATTATCGAGACCGGAAAGGGCGTCGCCAACGTGCGCGCCATCGCGGCGGCGGCGACCCGCGTGCGCCGACTCAGCTTCGGCGCGGGCGATTACACCAAGGATATGTCCATGCGCTGGACCCTGGCGGAAACGGAAATCGACCACGCCCGGGCCGAAATCGCCCTGGCCTCCCGTGCCGAGGGGTTGGAGTCGCCCGTCGATTCCGTATGGATCCATATCAAGGATACGGACGGCTTGGTCCGTTCGGCGGAAAAAGTCCGCGACATGGGCTACCAGGGCAAGCTCTGCATCCATCCGGACCAGATCGGCCCCGTGAACGGCGTATTCACGCCGACCCCGGATCAGGTCTCTTTCGCCGAGAAGGTCGTCGCCGCCTTCGAGGAAGCCGAGGCACGGGGGCTCGCTTCCATCCAGATGGACGGCTACTTCATCGATTATCCCATCGTCGATCAGGCCCGGCGCACGCTGGACCAGTGGCGGGACATCCAGAACCGCTGAACGTCCCGCCGCTGTCCTTGGGCGTCAGCTGCCGTAGAACAAGCCGCCGTTGACGTGAATGGTCTGTCCGGTGATGTAGGCCGCGTCGGGCTGGCACAGGAAGCGCACGGTCGCCGCCATTTCCTTCACATCGCCCTGACGGCCCATGGGGATGTTCATGGCATTGCGCGGATTACCGGCCCCGGCCGAGGCCGGGCGCACGGTTTCCGTCGCCCCCGGCGACACACAGTTGGCCGTGATGCCCTGGGTCGCGAATTCCGAGGCGATGCCGTGGGTGAAGCCGACGATGGCCGACTTGCCGGTCAGGTTGTGGATGCGGTTGGGCATGCCGATGTACCAGCTGACGCCGCCCAGGGTGATGACCCGGCCCCATCCGGCTTTCACCATGTGCGGGATCGCCGCCTGACAAAGGTGAAAGGCGCTGTCGATGGTGGTGTCGACGACGCGGCGGAAATCCGCGTGATCCATTTCCAGAAACGCCTTCTGGCCGCGGGTCGAGGCGTTGACGACCATGATGTCGACCCCGCCGAAGGCGTCGACGCCGGCCTGCACCAGGGCGTCGGCGCCGGCCTTGGTCGCCACGTCGGCCAGCTTGGCGACGGCCTTGCCGCCCATGGCCTCGATTTCCTTGACCACCGCGTCGGCGGCGGCCTGATCCTGGACGCCGTTGACGACGATGTTGGCGCCGTCGGCGGCAAGCGCCAGGGCCGTGGCCTTGCCGATGTTGCGTGACGATCCGGTGATGACGGCGGTCTTTCCCGCCAGTGTTCCCTTGGACATTCTTGAAGTCTCTCCCTAAAGGTCGGGTTGCGTTGCGGGAAGGCGCAGGCGCCCTCCATTGCCGGCCATCTTAATGGCGGGCGTCAGGGTTTGTCTCGCAACGAAGAACGGTTCGGGCGGGATATGGCCGGGGTTCAGTCGACGAATTCGCAGCCCTTGTCTTTGAGGGCCTTGTCGACCCAGTTGCGGTCGATGGTGCCGTCGGCGATGGCGGCCATCTGCTTGTCCTCGGCGGCCTTCTTCTGCCGCGAGGCGGCGAGAACCGTCTCGGCCTCTTCCTTGGGCACGCAGAGCACGCCGTCGCAATCGCCCAGGATCAGGTCGCCCGGATTGATCCGCATGCCGTAAAGGCTGATGGGAAAGCCGATTTCGCCGGGGCCGTCCTTGTAGGGGCCGCGGTGGGACACGCCGACCGCGAAGACCGGCAGGTTGTGGTCCAGGAAGGCGTCCCGGTCGCGCACGGCGCCGTTGAGAACCAGGCCCGCGACGCCGCGCTTGATCGCCTGCATCAGCATCATTTCGCCGAACAGGGAATTGGTCAGGTCACCGCCGCCGTCGACCACGATGACGTCGCCGGGGGCTGCGGTGTCGATCGCCTTGTGCAGCATCAGGTTGTCGCCCGGCCGGGTCAGCACCGTGAAGGCGGGGCCGGCCAGCACGCCGTCCTTGTGCATGGGGCGCAACGCATTGCCGCCCGCGAACATGCGCGACATGCAGTCGCCGACGTTGGCGACGGGCAGGGGTTTGAAGGCATCGACCAGGTCGGGCGAAATGCGCTCCCAGGTCTTCTTGATGCGGAATCCGACGGTCATGGATATCTCTCCGTATGGTTTCTTGTTCGGCGGGCGGGTCAGGCGGTCGGCAGCTTGAGCCGCGAGAACACCTTGAGCGCGTTCTTATAGAACACTTTTTCCTTTTCCTCCGCCGTGAGGTTGGCGGTCGCGTCGATGTAGCGGCGCGTGTCGTCGAACCATTCGCCGGTGTCCGGGTCCTTGCAGCGCACGGCGCCGTGCAGTTCGGATGCGAACAGGATGTTGTCCACGGGCACGACCTCGGCCATCAGGTTGATGCCCGGCTGGTGATAGACGCAGGTGTCGAAGTACAGGTTCTCGCCCATCATGTCCTTGGGCTCGGGCCGGTTCATGCCCATGGCGATGCCCCGGTACCGGCCCCAGTGATAGGGCACGGCGCCCCCGCCGTGGGGGATGATCAACTTCAGGCCCGGGAACCGTTCGAACAGGTCCGATTGCAGAAGCTGCATGAAGGCGGCCGTGTCGGCGTTGATGTAGTGGGCGCCCGTGAAGTGGAAGTTGGGGTTGCACGATTGGCTGACGTGGATCATCGCCGGAACCTGAAGTTCCTCCAGCTTGGCGTACAGCTCGAACCACCAGGGATCGGTCAGGGGCGGATCCGTCCAATGGCCGCCCGACGGGTCCGGGTTCAGGTTGACGCCGATGAAGCCCATGTCATTGACGAGGCGTTCCAGTTCCGGGATCGAATTGGACGGCGAACATCCCGGCGATTGCGGCAACTGGCCCACGGGGGCGAAGTTGTTGGGGAACATGTCGCAGATGCGCTTGATCTGATCGTTGCAGATGCGCGACCACTGCATGCTCATTTGCTCGTTGCCGATGTGGTGGCCCATGCCGCCGGCGCGGGGGGAGAAGATCGTCAGGTCCGTGCCGCGTTCCTGTTGCAGGCGCAGCTGCGTGTTGGCCACGCTATCGCGCAGCTCGTCGTCGGAAATGACGGGCTCCTTGGCGCTCATCTTCGACAGGTCGCCCTTGGCGTCGATCTGTTCCTTGCGCCAGGCTTCGTGCTGGGCGGGGGCGGTGGTGTAGTGGCCGTGGCAATCGATAATCATGTGACGTTTCCAGTTATGCGTAGTGTTGCGATGGATGGGCGCGGCCGGATGGCTACTTGCCGGTAAAGCCCGGCTTGCGCTTTTCCGTGAAGGCGGTGACACCTTCGTAGAAGTCGGTGGTCCGCGTGTTGCGGATGAAGGCGGCTTTTTCCGCGTCGAGCTGGTCGTGCAGGCTGCTGTGGAACGAGGCGTTGAGCAGCGCCTTGGCCTCCGCGTTGGCGTGACCGGCGGCGCGGGCCAGCCGGGCGGCGAGCTTGTCCGTCTCGCCTTCCAGATCGGCCGCCGGAACGATCCGGTTGACCATGCCCCAGTCGAGCGCGTCCTGGGCCGTGAACCGGTCGCCCAGCAGCGCGATCTCCATGGCCTTCTTCAAGCCCACGGTGCGCGGCAGGGCGTAGGTCGAGCCACCGTCGGGGCTGGTCCCGATGTGGCAGTAGGCCAGGGTGAAGAACGCGTCGTCGGCGACAAGCGCCAGGTCGCAGGCCAGCATCAGGCTGACCCCCGCACCCGCGGCCGCCCCCCGGACCGAGGCGATGATCGGCTGCCGCATGGCGCGCATGTTTTCGATGGTCGCATGGACGCGCGACAGGCGGGCGTCGAACTGTTCGGCCGTCTTGTCGCGGTCAGGCTCCTCGTCCAGCATGGTCTTGAAGGCCTTCACGTCGCCCCCGGCCATGAAGTGGTCGCCTTGGCCTCGCATGATCACGACGCGCACGTCCTTGCTTTCGCGCAACTGGTCGGTGATCTCTTTCAAGGCCTTCATCACGTCGATGGTGATGGCGTTCAGGGCCTGTGGCCGGTTGAAGGTGACGCGGCAGACGCCGTCCCGGACGTCGACAAGGACGGTTTCATTCGGCGAGGTGATCATGGGGCTTCTCCCGGAGTTTCTGATTGTCTAAAGCTCGTGTCGGTATACGACAAAGCCGGATTTGGTTGCGACCTTGTCATACAGCTTCATGGCGGTCGTATTGGTTTCGTGGGTCTGCCAGTAGACGCGGGGCGCCCCGGCGGCGCGGGCGCGCTCATACACGGCTTCGATCAAGGCCCGGCCGACGCCCTTGCCGCGCAGATCACTGTCCGTGAACAGGTCCTGCAAGTAGCAGGCCGGCCCGCGCATGACCGTGTTGCGATGGTAGAGGTAGTGGACCAGACCGACCAGCCTGCCGTCGTGCTCGGCGACCAGACAGTGCATGGGCTCGTAGGCGTCGAAGAAGCGGTCCCACGTCAGGCGGGTGATCTCGTCGGGCACGGCGGTCGGACCCTTGCGTTCATAAAACGCGTTGTAGCCGTCCCAAAGACGGGACCAGGCGTCGAAATCTTCCCGCGTCGGTGCGCGGACGGTGACGTCTTGGGGCATGATTGGAATCCAAAGCGGCTTGCGGTTGCGGGGCGTCTGTGGCGAGATTAACCGAACCGTTGCCCGCCACAAACCCAGGAAAACGAGGAAACCGCCATGGCCGCCCCCGACGTGAAGGTGATCTTTTTCGATGTCTTCGGCACGGTCGTCGATTGGCGCACCAGCCTGCTGCGCCTGCTGGCCGATTACGGCAAGCGCGAGGGGATCGACGCTGACTGGCCGGGCTTCCTCGCCGCCTGGAAGGCTGGATACCGTCCGGCCATGGATGCGGTGATCTCGGGGGAACGGCCCTATTTCAATCTCGATGAGATGTATCTGGAGCGCATGAACCAGGTGATCGGCGATTTCGGCCTGGACGGGCTCACGGAGGCGCAGAAACGGGACATTCTGCATCTGTGGCTGAAGATCGACCCCTGGCCCGACGCGGTCGAGGGCCTGACCCGTCTGGCCAAAAAATACACCCTGGTGACCTTGTCCAACGGGTCCTTCGCCTGGCTGACGGCCATCGCCAAGCACGGCGGCCTGCCGTTCGACGCGATTCTGACGGCGGAAAATGCCCAGGTCTATAAGCCGCACCCGCGCGCTTATCTGACGGCCATCGAACTGATGGGCATGAAGGCGACGCCGGAGAACTGCATGCTGACGGCCTGTCACAACTATGACCTTGAGGCCGCGCGCGGCCACGGCATGAAAACGGCCTTCCTGCCCAGGAAGGAATACGGCCCCGACCAGGAGGCCGATCAGACGGCGGAAAGCGACTGGGAGATCGTCGCCAAGGATCTGATCGGCGTTGCCGAGGCGATGGGCTGTTAGACGTCTTCGGCGTGGCGAACTGCGACGTGGGGGGCTTTTCGCAGGGGAATCCTGGGGCGAAACAAGGATAAAAAAGGCCGCGCGACACCGCTGGAGCGTACGGTTTCGGCGGGATCGCCGCCGCCGCGGTCGATATCGCGCGACTGCTTTTCTTCGTCTTCATCGTGCTGTTCGTGCTGGCGTTGATCGCGCACGTGATCTCGGGGCGCGGCAGGCCGCCGGTTCCCTGACGCGGATAAGGCAATGACGGGAAGGCATCGTTAAACCGCCTGCAACGCTGTCGCGTTGCGGGCGGTCAGGGATGAAAAAAACTTAAAGGACGGCGGGCCGCCCGCGCGTCCGGTTACTTGCCGTATTCGGGCACAACCGTCCGCGCGACCGAGGCGTCCAGCGCCTCGTAATCGTAATAGGCGAGGGTGTCGTACTGTTCGGCGCGGCTCATCACCTTGTCCATGAAGCCTTCGGTGCCGTCGTGATCGCGCATATGGCCGTACAGGTCCTGGAACAGCTTGGCGGCGGCGCGGATCGAGGTCGCCGGCCAGATCACGATGTCGAAGCCCATGTCCTCGAACTGCTGACCCGTGAAGAACGGCGTGCGGCCGTATTCGGTCATGTTGGCCATTTTCTTGCCCGGAACCTTCTTGGCGAATTCCACATGATCCTCGGCCGACGGCAGGCCGTCGGGGAAAGTCACGTCGGCACCGGCCTCGCGGTACAGGTTGGCGCGCTTGATGGCGGCGTCTAGGCCTTCGACCCCGGCGGCGTCGGTGCGCGCGATGATGACCAGATGCGACGACGCGGCCTTGGCGGCGGCGATCTTGGCGGCGGCTTCCTCGGGTTCGACCAGGCGCTTGTCGTTCAGGTGACCGCATTTCTTGGGCAGCAGTTGGTCCTCGATATGCACGGCGCCGGCGCCGGACAGTTCCAGTTCCTTGACCACGCGCATGGCGTTCAGCACACCGCCGTAGCCCGTGTCGCCGTCGACGATCAGCGGCAGGTCCGTGGTGCGCGACACGCTGCGCACGACGTTGCACATTTCGTCCAGGGTCATGATGCCCAGGTCGGGAAGGCCGAGGGACGCCGTGACGGCGCCGCCCGAGATATAAAGTGTTTCAAACCCCGCCTGCTTGGCGATCATGCCGGCGAAGGCGTTATGCGCGCCGGGCACGCGCAGAATTTCGTCGCGATCCAAAAGTTCGCGCAGCCGTTCGCCCGCGGGCCGTTTGTCGCGTCCGTTGCCTTCAAGCCAAGTCATGGGGATGTCCTCCGAGATATGTGGTCCGTGAGCGCAAACTGTATACAATTTCGCACTGTCATTGGAGCCCAATTAACGGTTATTTTGCCGCTGACGCAACGGTGCATGTCGGTTCGATCATCGAATTTCCATGATCCCGGCCAGCACCGATCCCGCCGCGAACTTGACCGGCCCGCCCTTAGATACGAAATAAGAACGACCATGACCGAAACGCCCCTGATCCCTGTGACCGAAAAATCCGCCTGGACCGCCGCCGAACTTGCGGCCGATGCGGGTTGGACCCGCCGCCTGAACGCCGAGGAACTCGCCGCCTTGGAGCAAGTGACGGCCGACCTTGCGGCCAAGGGCCGGGGGGCGCTTCAGTTCGGGCGCGAGGATATCGATGCTCCGGTGCTGACCGCGCTGGCCGATTGGGCGGTCGAGGAATTGGAACACGGGCGCGGTTGCGTGCTGCTCAAGGGGTTGGACGTCGCGCGCTACGACCGCCCCCGGATCGAGGCCATGTACTGGGCACTCACGGTTCTGATGGGCGTGCCCATGCACCACAACCCGGACGGCGACGTGATCGGCGAGGTCACGGACAAGGGGTTGGATTACAACGACCCCCTGATCCGCGGCTACAAGACGCGGCAGAAGCTGTACTTCCATTGCGACGGCCTGGACCTGGTCAGCCTGCTTTGCCTACAGCCCTCGATGTCCGGGGGGGAAAGCCAGATCGCGTCAAGCATGGCGGTCTACAATGAAATCCTGGCGACCCGTCCGGAATACCTGCCGGTGCTGTACGAAGGCTTTCATTTCAATCTGCGCGGCGAAGGCGAAGCCGGTGAAACCCATCCCGTGACCCGCAACAAGGTCCCGGTCTACAGCTGGTGCGACGGACGGCTGAGCTGCCGTTACTTGCGCAAGGCGATCATCGAAGGCCAGAACTTCATCGGCGAACCGATTTCCGACCTTGCCCGCGATGCACTCGACTACATTCAAGATCTCTGTGTCAGCGATCGGTTCCGCTACGACATGACGTTCGAGACGGGCGACATTCAGATCCTCAACAATTACGTGACCCTGCATTCCCGCGCCGCGTTCGAGGATTGGCCCGACGGCACGCGCAAACGAAACCTGCTGCGCATCTGGTTCAACATGCGGGATGGGCGCAAGCTCGATCCCCGGTTCGCCGAGCGTTACAACATGGGCCCCCGCATGCCCATGCGTCTGAGAGACGAGCGCGCCGCCTGACCGTTTCCTCAATCGTGAAAACCGAGGGGGAGGGCGGATCAGCCCTTCTTGGCTGCGGCCTTGCGTTTGGCCGTCGGTATCGGCGACGCCTTGGTCGCCCGGTTCCGCCCGGCATGTTTGGAATGATAGAGCGCGGCGTCGGCGCGGCCCAGCGTGCCTTCGATGGTCTGATCGGCATCTTCCGCTTCCGCGACCCCGATGGAAACGGTGACGTCGATGGGGCCGTCGATGGTGTCGAACGGCGCGTCGGCGATGACCGCGCGCAGGCGTTCGGCCACGGTCATGGCGGCCTCGGCATCGGCGCCGGGCAGCAGGATGGCGAATTCCTCGCCGCCCAGGCGGCCGAGGGTGTCGAACGGACGGCGGCCCTGCTGCCAGCGCCGGACGGCTTCCTTCAGCACGTCGTCGCCGGCCTGATGGCCGTGCGTGTCATTGACTTTCTTGAAGTGATCAAGGTCCAGGAGCGCGACCGAAAACGGCACCCGGTGGCGGCGAAGGCGATGGACTTCAAGCTCCGCCCGCTCCATGAAATGGCGGCGGTTGCTGGCGCCGGTCAGGTCGTCGGTGGTCGCAAGGGACAGCAGTTCCTGTTCGCGCAGAACGTCGGCCGTCACGTCGCGCTGGATCGCGGCGGTATGGGTGACCTCTCCGTCGCTGCCGAACAGCGGCATGATGTTGACGTCGACCCAATAAGTCGTGCCGTCCTTGGCGTATTGCAGCAGGCGGGTGCGCATGTGGCGGCCGTGCTTGATGGCGTCGGCAATCTTCGCCCGGGTTTCCGGGGCCGTGTCGGGACCATCCATGAATCCCGGCGCCTTGCCCATGGCTTCCTTTTCCGAATAGCCGGACAGGCGGCAGAAGGCTGCGTTCACGTAAACGATCTTCGGCTTTGCCGATCTGCTATTGGCGGCCTTGGCGACGATGACCGCATCGTTTGCCTTGGCGACGATGTCGGAAAAGGAAAATCCAGTGTCGTTCCGCATGGGTGTTTCTCGGACTTGACCTTAAAGGTCTGATTTTTGGTCATTTAGCGCCGCTGCCGGGCGCAATATGTGCATCAAACGTAACATAATTGCCAGAGCTTATGTGAACCTGACGTAGGACCATGTGATTTTAAAGACTTGCCGCCCGGCCCCCGCTCGGGCCATATCCTGGCCCTAACGAATCCGGCATGGCCGGACACCAAGAAACGAAGGGAAACGGAACATGACCCGCATCGCCATCCTGGATGACTACCAGAACGTGGCCCTGGAGCTTGCCGATTGGGACAGCCTGGGCCCGGACGTGGAGGTCACGTCCTTCAATGAATTCCTACAGACCGATGAAGACCGCGTGGCCAAGGCCCTGGCCGATTTCGACGTCGTGGTCGGCATGCGCGAGCGCACCCGCTTTCCGGCGTCGCAGCTGGAAAAGCTGCCGGACCTGAAGATGATGGTGACCACGGGCATGCGCAACCTGGCCTGGGACATGAAAAAGGCGCGGGCCATGGGCATCACCGTGTGCGGCACGGCGATCCTGCCCTATCCGGCGTTCGAACAGACCTGGGCCCTGATCTTCGCCGTGACCAAGGAAATCCCCAAGGAAGACCGCTGCATGAAGGCCGGCGGCTGGCAGGAGAGCTTTCCCGTCGGCCTGCGCGGCAAGACGCTGGGCGTCATCGGCCTGGGCAAGCTGGGCGCGCAGTCGGCCGCGCTCGGCAACGCACTCGGCATGAAGGTCGTCGCCTGGTCGGAAAACCTGACGGACGAACGCGCCGCCGAATGCAATGCGACGCGCGTTTCCAAGGAAGACCTGTTCAAGCAATCCGACGTGGTGACCATCCATGTCCTGTTGTCGGAACGGACCACGGGTCTGGTCGGCGCGGCGGAACTGGCGCTGATGAAGCCCTCGGCCTACATCGTCAACACCTCACGCGGGCCGATCATCGACGAGGCGGCGCTGATCGCCGCCCTCAAGGCCAATGCGATCAAGGGGGCCGGAATCGACGTTTATGATGTCGAGCCGCTGCCCGCCGACCACGAACTGCGCAAGCTCGACAACACCGTGCTGACCGGCCACACAGGCTATGTGATCCGGGAAAATTACGAAGTGATGTATCCGGAAGCCGTCGAATGCATCAAAGCCTGGATGGCCGGTTCGCCGGTCCGGGTTCTCAACGCCGAAGACTAAAAGACTAAAGAAGAAGACCACGCCATGAACGACGACATCATCCGCCTGGAACGCAAGGGCGCCATCGCGACCCTGATCATCAACAATCCGGACAAGCGAAACGCGATGAACCTGGCCGCCTGGCGGCGGTTGGGCGAGGTCACGGCGGAACTCGAAGCGGACGACGACCTGCGCTGCGTGCTGGTCACCGGCATGGGCGATCATTTCGCCGCCGGGGCGGATATCTCCGAATTCCCGGAAACGCGCATGAGCGCCGATCAGGCTGAAACCTACGGCAAGATCGTCGCCGATGCGCTGCATGCATTCTCAAACCTGAAGCACCCGACCATAGCGGTGATCCGAGGGGCCTGTACCGGCGGCGGGTTCGAGATCGCCTGTTGCTGCGACATGCGTCTGGCCGCCGAGGGGGCGCGCTTCGGCATTCCCATCAACCGTCTGGGCCATGCCTTCGCCTATCCGGAAATGGCGGCGGCGCTGGCCGTCGTGCCGGCGGCGGTTATCATGGAACTGCTGCTGGAAGGCCGGATTCTGGAGACGGACGAGGCCTATGCCAAGGGCCTGCTGACGCGGGTCGTGCCGGCGGACCAACTGGACGACGAGGCGGAAACCGTTGCCTGGCGCGTCGCCCAGGGGGCACCCTTGGCCGCACGCGGATCGAAAAAGATCCTGCGCCGCCTGCTGCGGCCCGCGCAGATCAGCCCGGAAGAGCTGAAGTCAAGCTATGTGCTGTGCGATTCCGAGGACTACAAGGAAGGCGTGCGGGCTTTCCTGGCCAAGGAGAAACCGGCTTTCAAGGCCCGCTGACCCGCGTTCCGCGGAAAGCCGCACCGCTTCTGAATTGCCTGCATGCGGGGGAGGCGCCCAAGGCCGGAATTAGGCCTTGCATCGCCAAAGACGTCGGGCATTATCGGGGCCACCAAGGTTTTAAGAACGAGAGGCCGGGGACCGGCGCGAGGAGGGATCAACCCGCCCCGTCAGGTCCGTCACACCGGCCCGGTTAGGCGCGTAAAAAATTGCATCGAAGCAAACCCTAACCCAACGATGGGGAGTGTCATGTCCAAGTTCTTGCACCGGCAGGCCGCGCCGGTATTCGCGCTCGTGGCCGTTCTTCTGACAATTTTCACGCCTGACGCGGCTTTTGCCGCCGATCAGCTCAATTCCGGCGACACGGCCTGGATCATCACGGCGACCGCCCTGGTTCTGTTCATGACCCTGCCGGGGCTGGCGTTGTTCTATGGCGGGCTGGTGCGGTCGCGCAACGTGCTGAGCGTGCTCATGCACTGCGTCGCCATCGCCTGTTTGATGAGCGTGCTGTGGCTGATCATCGGCTACAGCCTGTCGTTCACGGACGGCGCCGGGGCCAACCAGTTGGTCGGTGGGTTGTCCCGCATGTTCCTGGCCGGCGTCGGCACGGAGGCCTTGTCCGGCACCATCCCCGAGAACGTGTTCTTCGCGTTCCAGATGACCTTCGCGATCATCACCCCGGCGCTCATGGTCGGCGCCTATGTGGAACGAATCAAGTTCTCCGCCGTGTTGATCCTGTCCGCCCTGTGGCTGATCGTCGTCTATGCGCCGGTGACCCATTGGGTGTGGGGCGGCGGCTGGCTCGCCCAGATGGGCGTCATGGATTTCGCGGGCGGTCTGGTGGTGCATGCCACGGCGGGGATCTCGTCGCTGGTCATTGTCAAGGCGCTGGGTGCCAGGCACGGATTCCCGAACGAGGTGTCGCCGCCGCACAACCCGGGCATGGTCGCCATGGGTGCGTGCATGCTGTGGGTCGGCTGGTTCGGCTTCAACGGCGGTTCGGCGTTGGCGGCCAACGGGGCGGCCGGGATGGCGTTGACCGTCACCCATATCGCCGCCGCCACGGCGTCGCTGGTGTGGATGCTGATCGAATGGAAAAAGTACGGTAAGCCGTCCCTGGTCGGCCTTGTCACCGGCACCATCGCCGGGCTCGCCACCATCACCCCGGCCTCGGGCTTCGTCGGTCCCATCGGGGCGCTGATCATCGGCGTCGCGGCGGGGCTGGTCTGCTTCAAGATGGTGCAGATCGTGAAGACGGCCTGGAAACTGGACGACTCGCTCGACGTGTTCGCCGTCCACGGCGTCGGCGGCTCGCTCGGCACCATCCTGGTCGCGTTCCTCTGCGCGCCCATGTTCGGCGGCCTCGGCCTGCCCGAAGGCAAGACCATGGTCGACGCGCTCGGCGTGCAGGCGTTGGGCTTGGCCGCCACCGTGGCATGGTCGGCGGTTGCGACCTTCATTCTGGTCAAGATCACGGCCGGGCTGACCGGCGGAATCCGCGTGCGTGAGGACGATGAACTGGAAGGCCTGGACATCACCAACCACGGTGAGACCGCGTACAGGCTCGACTGACGTGCTATAAAGGGCGGAGCAGCGGTGCTCCGCCCGCAAGCCGGGAACAACGGCAAACGCTAAGACATTAGGAGAGGCAACATGAAGTTCGTCATGGCGGTGATCAAACCGCACAAGCTGGACGCCGTCCGCGAGGCGCTGGGCGCCGCCGGCGTCGAAGGGATGACCGTATCGGAAGTGAAGGGATACGGCCGCCAGCGCGGGCAGACGGAAATCTACCGTGGCGCGGAATATCAGGTCCACTTCCTGCCCAAGGTAAAGATCGAAATCGCCGTCGCCGACGACAAGGCGGCCGAGGTGGTCGAGGCCATCAAGGGGGCCGCCAACACCGGCAAGATCGGCGACGGCAAGGTCTTCGTCTACGACCTGGAAAGCGCCGTGCGCATCCGCACCGGCGAACAGGACAACGACGCGCTCTAGAATCTGAAACCGGCGCGCCCGGGCGCGTCCAGGCCGGGGAGGGCCCTATGCCCCGTTTCGCCGCCAACATCGGTTGGATGGCCCAGGAAGTACCCATGCTGGAGCGTTTCCAACTGGTCCGCGACCTGGGCTTCACCGCCGTCGAATGCCCGCTGCTCTACGGCCACGACGCGAATGCGTTATCGGATGCCTGCAAGACCGCGGGGATCGAGTTCCTGATGTTCAATTCACCCCCCGGCAAACACGACGGCGAATACGGCATTGCCGGGCTGACGGGGCGCAAGGGCGAATTCCAGGACACCATCGGCAAGGCCGTCGGCTACGCCAAGGCGCTGGGCACGACCTATCTGCATATCTTGGCGGGATGGCAATCGGGCGATTGGGACCGGCGCGCCGGCTTCGATGTGTTCATCGACAACCTGAAATGGGCCTGCCCGGTGCTGGCGGACGCCGGGCTGACGGCGCTGATCGAGCCGATCAACACGGTCGCGCGTCCGGGGTACCTGGTGCAGACGACCAAGGAAGCCCAGCACGTCGTCGACAGCGTCAAGGCGGCCGGATCGGCCAACATCGGCATCCAGTACGATTTCCACAACGCCCAGATCATGGAAGGCGACCTGGCGCGCACCTTCGAGGCGCACCTGCCGTCCATCCTGCATGTGCAGATCGCGGGAAACCCGGGCCGCACCCCGCCGGACGAAGGCGAAATCAATTATCCCTTCGTGTTCGATCTGTGCGACCGCCTGGGCTTCACAGGCTGGCTCGGCTGCGAATACGCGCCCCACGACAAGACCAAGCCGGGCGCGACCAAGGCGTCGCTCAAATGGGCCAGGGCGTTCGGCCTAGGTTAATGTGACCTGCCGACTTGGGGACGGCAAGTCGCCTCGTCTATCAGCACCGCTTCCGTATCAAGATGATGGGCTCTAGCGCCTGTCTGATAAGCGTTTCAATCAAAATTATATTTGTTTATCATAATATAAACAGGGAGTGTTTTGAGTGCCGCCGTTGAGACGCATGCCTGGAGAACAGGGTGGGCGTTCGGGGCGGGATTGGGGGATGAGTGAACGATTTCGAGGCGCCGCCCGGTGATGTGATTGCCACCGAGTTCTCTATCTTCATTTGCTTTCGCGAAGCGGATGAAAAGCTGGCTAAGGAGTTCAAGAAGCAGATCGAGCGGGCAAGCGGCCGCCGGATCAGCGTTCATATCTTCACCGACAAGGCCAATCCGGAATACATGCGGTGGATTCACGACGAGGTCCGGTCGTCTGATCTGCTGATCCTTCTACATACGGATCCGGCCCAGAACCTGACCGCCATTGGCTACGAAATCGGGTTGTTCAGGGGGTCACGTGATTATGGCGCCAGCAAGGTAATCTGGTTCCGCAGTGAAGGCGTGACCGAAAGTCCTTTCATGCTTTCCGGTATCGAACCGAAAGTAATGAACAAGAACACCGTTTCTGAATTCCTGCGCAAGCTGCTCTATCAGTCCCAATATCATCATGTGAACTATATGCCGGGTGAGGACGATCCAGCCGGTCTGTGCAACCTCATCACCGACGATATCGTGCAGTTCATACCAACGATTATTGAGCCGGAATTCTACCAATTGCGGCTTATCATCTCACCGATCGAAATCAGCAATGTCCAGAGCTATGAAGACCAGATGCAGGTAGTCCGTCCCGTGGGTGGCGGGAAGGAGGAATTGGTCCTGAATTTTGAGCCGGCCCAGGTCCATGTGTCGGAAACCTTGCTGCCCATGTTGGGTATTCAGGGGAGATACAGGCTCACATGGCGTCATTTCATCGAGCAACTTGAAACGCGCGAAAACCTGAAGACCCTGCCTCTTGATATCATGAACATCGCCCAGGATGACAAGTTGGTTGGAACGTACACCCGGGTTCTAACGCCCCTGAAACTCAACAATAAGAACTTCTGGCCTGTGATTTCGCGGATCGATAGGCGCAACGGCATCCCGGTGGGGTTCTATCTCATCTTCATCGAAGACCCGACGGCGATTTCCCGGACGGATATATTCCAATTCAACAACGCGCAGTTCGATAAGCTTTTGAACATCGTGATGATGTTGAATTATTCGCGTCGGTTCCGCTGGTCAATCGTTGAGCCGGCAATGAACCGGATTTGGAGTGCGCTGTCCCGGGTCGATCTTACCGATGCGTATGGGAAGGCAAAAAGCCTACAAAACGAACTTGATCACATGGAACTTTGCGCAAAGTTGGACAAGCTGGATGTCGCGCTCAACGCGCTGGCCAGTTTTGAGTTCGAAAGTGAGCAGGAGCGAGAAGAGATGCTCGGCATGTGGCCTGAGTACTTTAATTCGCGGCAATCTCTCAACGAGGCAATCGACGCACAGAACTACGAACGGGTTCTCGAAATTCTGGATCGCTTCATCGCAAATTCTCGAAAATTCCTGACGGTCGCAAGTCGCGAGTACGCCAAGACAGTCAATGCGACGCAGACGATGGACGAAAACGCTCCCGACTGGCGCAAGGAACTCGCGGTCATGGTTGCGCGCGCCAGCGAAAAGCAGAATGCCCAGGCAGATGACACGTAGACAGTAAGGCTGGCAAGTTGGAAAACAACGAACTCGACGATATTGAACGGAGGCTGTGGAACGACGCGGGCGCACCGCAGCCGACCGACAAATCGCAAATCGTAGAAATCTACAAGGTCTGTCACGAAGGGGCCTGGCGGATCAGCGACCGCCGCAGCGGCGCAAACACGTTTTTCTTGGCATTCCATACCGCTGTCTTGGGCGCATTGGGGGCGCTTTACAAAGAAATCGGCGACCAGTTTGTTCTGATCGCGTTCTTTTCTCTCGCAGTATCCATGTGCGCCGTTTGGTATGTCTTGCTCGGCTATTATCGGTCGCTGAACTCAGCGAAATATAAGGTGATTGGCGCCATCGAACGGCGTTTGGTTGCTTCGCCTTTCTGGCGTGCCGAGTGGGATGCTCTGGACTACGGAAAGAATCCGAAAATCTACAGGTCCCTTGCCTGGGTGGAATCCGGAGTGCCAATCGCCTTTGCCGTTGTTTACGTCGCGCTTGCCATTAAAGCGGTCTGCTGACGGTCCGGCCTTAAGGCTTCGCTTTTCCTCCGGCGATCAAGTTGACGAGTTCCCGTGCCCCCGGCGCCAGGGTCTGGCCGCGCAGGGTGATGATGCCGATGCGCCGGGTCAGCTGCGGGTGCTTGATGCGGGCGGCCCAGTAGGCGCCGTCCTTGGCGAGCGGCACGGCGGTTTCCGGCAAAATCGCGACGCCCAGGCCCTGTTCCGCCATGGAAATCAGGGTCTGGTGGTGCAGCATCTCGAAATGCGGCGTCAAGGTCATGCCGACGGACTGAAACGCGCTTTCGACCTGGATGCGGGTGCGCGACGGCAAGGGCAGGGCCAGGATCGTTTCATCCGCGAGGGCGGTCAGGGGAATGTCTTTTTTCCCCGCCAAAGGATGGTCCGCCGTGACGACGGCACAGTAGCCGTCGGCCAGGAATTGGCGGAATTCGAATTCCCGGGGCACCTTTTCCACGGGCCCGATGGCGAAGTCGGCGTCGCCCCGGCGCAGGATGTCCAGCATGTCCGTGGCGTAGGCTTCGCGCACATGGACCGTGATGTTGGGATTGCGGCCTTGGAACCTGGCGAGGATGGCGGGCAGGCGTGTCGCGGCGAAACTGGGAGCCGAGGTCAGCAGCACGCGGCCCCGGCCCATGGCGGCCTCGTCATGGAAGATGCGGACGATGTCTTCCAGCCCTTCGAGGACGCGGCCCGCACGGCGATACAGGTTTTCTCCGGCCTCCGTCATGCGCACCGTCCGCGTCGTGCGGTGGAACAGGGGCACGCCCAGATGGGATTCCAGCAGCTTGATATGGGCGGTCACGGCCGATTGGCTCAGGTTGAGGCGTTCCGACGCCCGGCGAAAGCCGTTCTGCTCCGCCACGGCGACGAAAATCTCCAATTGTTTCAGGGTCATGGGCAGCATGACGATTGATCTCTTATCCAGATTAATAATGCATATATTGCTATTAGCCCTATCACAAATCTTGTGGTGTAGTCGCCCTTCGAAATGGAATCCGCGCCGGCAACTGGCGCGGTGAAAACGCATGGAGGAAACCGGACGATGACGGGCATTACCCGCCAATTGGCTGAATTCGCAGCCGGCCTGACCTATGACAAGCTGCCGGCCGGGATCGCGGCCCGCACCAAGCTTCTGATCCTCGACGTCGCCGGCATCATGGTCCGCGCGCGCCACGATGCGGAAAGCACGGCCAGTTTGGTCAGCGCGGTCGAACGCCTGGGCCAGGTCGCGGGCAATTGTTCGGTGCTCGGCGACGGGCGCGGCTACACCCCCATGGCGGCGGCGCTGGTCAACGGCTCGCTCGCCCATTCCCTCGATTTCGACGATACCCATGCGGAAGCCTCGCTGCATTCCTCCGCACCCATCGTGCCGGCGGTGCTGGCGGCGGCGGAAATGACCGATGCGTCCGGCAAGGACGTCATCACCGCCTGCGTCGTCGGCTATGAAATTCAGATCCGCTTGGCCAAGGCCCTGGTGCCGACAGCCCATTACGACCGCGGCTATCACCCCACGGCGACCACCGGCGTCATGGCGGCGGCGGCGGCGGCGGGCAAGATTTTGGGCCTCGACGCCGACGGCATCGAAAGTGCGCTCGGCATCGCCCTCTCTCAGGCGGCGGGCTCCATGCAATTCCTCGCCGACGGCGCCTGGACCAAGCGGTCCCACGTCGGGCAGGCGGCGCAGAACGGCCTGACCTGCGCGACCATGGCGGCGGAGGGCTTCAAGGGCCCGAAGGAAGCGATCGAAGGCAAATGGGGCTTCCTGCATTCCCTGTCGCCCAAGGCCGACCTGGACAAGGCGGCGGCGGGCCTGGGCGAGTATTGGGAAACCATGGCGCTGGGCGTGAAACCCTATCCCAGCTGCCGTTATACCCATGCGGCGATGGACGCCATCCGCCAGCTGGCCGGGGAATACGGGATCACGGCGGACGACGTGGACAGCGCCACCATCGGCGTGCCGGAAACGGGCTGGAAGATCGTCGGCAATTCGGACGCGGAAAAGCAGAACCCGAAATCCATCGTCGACGGCCAGTTCTCCATGCCGTTCTGCGCCGCCGTGGTGCTGCGCACGGGCAACATGGTGTGGGACGACTACAAGACTCATCTGTCCGACGCCGACACCCTGGCCCTGGCGAAACGTATCAGTACCGTGGTCGATCCGGACGCCGAGGCGGCCTTCCCCGACAACATGGCGGGCAAGGCGACGATCCGCATGAAGTCCGGCGAGGTCCATGAGCGTTTCGTCGAAATCCCCAAGGGCGAGCCCGCCAACTTCATGAACCAGGCGGAATTCCGCGCCAAGTTCGACGGCCTTTGCGCGCCCTATCTATCGGAAGCCGGGATGGAAAAATTCGCGGGTGCGTTGCTGTCGCTCGAAGAGGCGAACAGCCTGCGCTCGGTCCTCGCCCTTAGCCACGGAGAAAACTAGTCAATGGTTGCCGAAGCAAAACAGGTCGGACCCAACCGATACCGCGAGGCCTATGGCCGCTATCTTGAGGACTTCAAGATCGGCGACGTCTACGAACACCGCCCCGGGCGCAGCATCACGGAAAGCGACAACACCTGGTTCACCCTCTTGACCATGAACCAGCACCCGCTGCACTTCGACAAGGAATACGCGGCGAAAAGCGAGTTCGGCCGGCCGCTGGTCAATTCCTGCCTGACCCTGTCGATCGTCGCGGGGATGAGCGTGTCCGACGTCAGCCAGAAAGCCATCGGCAACTTGGGCTGGACCGACATCAAGATGCCGGCTCCGGTATTCGTCGGCGACACGCTTTATGCGGAAAGCGAGGTCCTGGCGATCCGCGAAAGCAAGTCGCGCCCGACCCAGGGGATCGTCACCATCCGCACCACGGCGACCAAGCAGGACGGCAAGGTCGTCATGAGCTTCGAGCGCACCATGCTGATCCCCAAACGTGGCCATGCGGTCGACGACAAAGCGAACTACTAGTAGGAAATGAGGAATATGGCCCCCGACGCGGCGACCCCCCAGGATTTGAGCGAGGAAGAACGCCTTATCCTCGACTCCGTCGACAAGTTCATCGAACAGGACGTGCGGCCTTACGCCCACAAGCTGGAGGCGGCGGACGAATACCCCCGCGAGATCGCCGACAAGCTGGCCGAACTTGGCCTGATGGGGGCGACCATCGGCGAGGAATACGGCGGCCTGGGCCTGTCGGCTTCGACCTATTCCAAGATCGTCGAGAAGGTGGCGTCGTGCTGGATGTCCGTGTCGGGCATCTTCAATTCGCACCTGATCGCCGCGGCGGCGGTCGAACGTTTCGGCACCGAGGACCAGAAGCGTTACTGGCTACCCAAGATGGCGTCGGGCGAAATGCGGGGCGGCATCGCGCTGACCGAGCCCGACTGCGGCACGGACCTTCAGGCCGTGCGCACGACGGCGAAGAAGGACGGCAATGAATACGTCCTCAACGGCAACAAGATGTGGATCACCAACTGCGTCGAAGGGAACTTCCTGGCCGTTCTCGCCAAGACCGACCCCGAGACCGAGCCCAGGCACAAGGGCATGAGCCTGATCCTGGTCGAGAAGGACGCGGGCTATAAAACCTCCAAGCTGCACAAACTCGGCTACAAGGGCATCGACACGGGCGAGGTCGTGTTCGACAACACCCGCGTGCCGCTGACCAACCTGATCGGCCCGGACGAGGGCCGGGGCTTGCAGCAGATTTTGGGCGGGCTGGAGTTGGGCCGCATCAACGTCGCCGCGCGCGGCGTCGGCGTTGCCCGGGCGGCGTTGAACGACGCCGTCGCCTATGCCCTGGACCGCAAGACCTTCGGCAAGCCCATCGCCGAACACCAGTCGATCCAGATCAAATTGGCCGACATGGCGACCCGGGTCGAGGCCGCGCGCCTGCTGGTCGACAGCGCCGCCCGCGCCTACGACAAGGGACAGCGCTGCGACATGGAGGCCGGCATGGCCAAGCTGTTCGCGACCGAGGCGGCCCTGGAAAACGCCATCGAGGCCATGCGTATCCACGGCGCCTACGGCTATTCCAAGGAATACAACGTGGAACGTTATTTCCGCGACGCGCCCTTGCTGTGCATCGGTGAAGGCACCAACGAGCTGCAGCGCATCATCATCGCCCGGCAGCTGACGGAACGGGCCCAGGGATGAGCGGCCTGCCGCTCGATGGGGTGCGCATCCTCGCCGTCGAACAATACGGCGCCGGTCCCTTCGGTACCCAGTTCCTGGCCGACCAGGGGGCCGAGGTCATCAAGATTGAAGCCCCGGGAGAGGGCGATTACGCCCGTGCCCTGGGACCGCATTATTTCGAGAACGGCGAAAGCCAGTTCTGGCATTCCTTCAACCGCAACAAGAAAAGCCTGACTCTCGACCTGAAGCAGCCCGAGGGCATGGCCGTGTTCCTGGATCTGGTGAAGACCGCCGACGCCGTGGCCAGCAATTCGCGCGGCGACGTGGCCGAACGGCTGGGCATCACCTACGCGCACCTGAAAGACGCCAATCCCAGGATCGTCTGCGCGCACCTGTCGGCCTATGGCCGCACGGGGTCGCGCGCCGCCTGGCCTGGGTTCGATTTCCTGATGCAGGCCGAGGCGGGGCATTTCTCCGTCACCGGCGAGCCGGGCAGCCCGCCGACCCGCATGGGCCTGTCCGTGGTCGATCTGGCGACGGGCCTGGCGCTCGCCTTTGCCGTCTCGTCCGGGATTGTCAGCGCGCGCGCCACGGGCAAGGGCCAGGACCTGGATACGTCGCTGTTCCACATGGCGCATATGCTGAACGTCTATACCGCCACCTGGTATCTGAATTCGGGCCATGTCCAGGGCCGCACGGCGCGCTCGGGCCATGCGTCGCTGGTGCCTTGTCAGTTGTACCGGACGCAGGACGGCTGGATTTACATCATGTGCAACAAGGAGAAATTCTGGCCGGCCCTGTGCAAGGCCATCGGCGAGCCCGATTGGGCCAAGGACGAACGTTTCCGCAGTTTCAAGGAACGCCTCGCCAACCGGGAACTGGTGCAGGAACTTCTGGATGAGCGGCTCAGCGAGCGCACGACCGAGGAATGGCTCGAGGCGTTTTCCGGCGCCGTGCCGTCGTCGCCGGTCTATGACCTGGCGCAGGCGCTGGACAACCCCTTCGTCGCCGAACAGGGCATCATCCAGGAACTGGAACTTGAGGGGCACGGCCCGATCCGCATGATCGATACGCCCGTGCGCTCGGCAACTCCGACGCCGGCCCGACCGGCCTCACCGCTGGGGGAGGACACGGAAAAAATCCTCTCCGATCTGGGATACGATAAGAATCGTCTCGCCCAACTGCGCAAAGCGGGGGTAATCTAGAGGCAGAAGGGGGGCATTTCTTTTAATAATAATGCCATTGGGAGGATGCCACCTTGGGCCAAACGATAAGTGAAAAGATCCTCGCCCGCGCCTCGGGCAAGGAAACGGTGAAGCCTGGCGATATTGTGACCTGCAATGTCGACTTGGCCATGGTCCATGATTCGTCGGGGCCGCGCACGTCCGGGAAAAAGCTGGATGAGCTGGGCGTGCCCGTCTGGGACATGGACAAGCTGGTCGTCATTTCCGACCACTACGTCAATCTGGATACGCCTGAAAGTAAGAACGTCCAGGACATCTGCGACGCCTGGTGCGAAAGCCACAAGGTCAAGCACTTCATCCGCAACCAGGGCATCTGCCACATCGTTCTGCCGCAGGAAGGCTATGTCCGCCCGGGCATGTTCTGCGTCGGTGCCGACAGCCATTCGACCACGGCCGGCGCCTTCGGCGCCTTCATGGTCGGCGTCGGGGCGACGGAAATCACCGGCGTCATGGCCACGGGCGACATCTGGGTCCGTGTGCCGGAAAACGTGCGCATGGAGGTGACCGGCAAGCTGGCCCCCGGCGTCGCCGCCAAGGACGTGATCCTGAAAATCTGCGGCGACCACGGCATCATGGGTTTCGGTTATCAGGTGGTGGAATTCTGCGGCGACGGGGTCGCCAGCATGTCCGCCCAGGACCGCATGACCCTGACCAACATGGCGGCCGAGATCGGTGCCAAGACGGGCATCATCGCCCCCGACGCCAAGACCATGGAACTGCTCACCGCCTGGGGTGTCAGCGGCGTGAACGCGGATGACTGGCAGTCCGACGCCGACGCCGTCTATGCCAAGCGCATCACCGTCGACGGCAACGCCCTGGCGCCGCAGGTCGCGGCACCGTCCAGCCCGGAAAACGCCGACGACGTCGGCAACTACAAGAACGTGAAGCTGGATCAGGCCTATCTGGGCGCCTGCACGGGCGCCAAGCTGGAAGACCTGCGCATGGCCGCTCAGGTTCTGAAGGGCAAGAAGGTCGCGGCGGGCACGCGGTTCCTGGTCGCGCCTTCGACCATCAAGATGCGTGAACTGGCCGCCGCCGAAGGCGTCATGAAAATCCTCGAAGATGCGGGTGCGATCATCCTGCCGTCGGGCTGCGGCGGTTGCATCGGGCTGGGCGACGCGCGGCTGGCCGAGGATGCCGTGGGCATTTCCTCGACCAACCGCAACTTCGTCGGCCGGGCCGGTCCCAAGTCGTCGAAGCTCTACCTGGCGTCGCCCTATACGGTGGCGGCCTCGGCCGTCGCCGGGCAGATCGCCGATCCCCGCGACATGCTCTGACCGAAGGGACCGACAAAATGATACAGCAAGGTAAGGCCTGGAAATTCGGGGCCAATATCGACACGGATCTGCTGGCGCCGATTTCGGCCCTGACCAGCGCGAAGCCGGAAGAGGGATATGTGCAGTGCCTGCAGGACCTCGATCCGACCTTCGCGTCCAACTGCAAGGAAGGCGACATCTTCGTCGCCGACGAAAATCTGGGCATCGGATCAAGCCGCGAATGGGCGCCGCAATACATGCGGTCCTGCGGCATTCGCGTCATCCTGGCGAAATCCTTCGCCCGCATTTTCTATCGCAACTGTTTCAACCTGGCGGTGCCCGCCCTGGTCTGTGCCGAAACGCACAAGATCGCGACGGACGATCAGTTGGAGGTCGACATGGAAAAGGGCGAGGTCCGTAACCTGACCAAGGGCGAAACCTACAAATGCGACACGGTGCCCGCGCACCTGATGCAGATCGTCGCCGACGGCGGCCTGATGCCGCACCTGAAAAAGAAATTCAAGAAAGCGAGTTAAGTGAACATGACGGAAGCTACTCCCCTGGAAGCCGAAGACGTTCGCGACCGGATTTTGTCCGGCGAGGAAGTCGCCATTTTGGACCTGCGCGAATGGGGCGTGTTCGGCGACGGCCACATGCTGTTCGCCGTCAACTGTCCGCTCAGCCATCTGGAAACCCGCATCGACGATTTCGTGCCCAGGAAGGACACACCCGTCGTGCTGTGCTCCGAAGGCAAGGCCGACGCCCATCTGGTCAAGTTGGGGGCGGAACGCCTGATCGCCTGGGGCTACACGGATGTGAGCATCCTGGCCGGCGGGCTCGACGCCTGGGATCAGGCCGGGTTCGAGGTGTTTTCCGGCGTCAACGTGCCGTCCAAGGCGTTCGGCGAATTCGTCGAACATACCTATGACACGCCGCGCATCCCGCCCGAGGAAGTGAAGGCCATGATGGATCGGGGCGAGAACATGGTGGTTCTCGATTCCCGTCCCATGTCCGAATACCACAAGATGAACATCCCCATGGGCGTCGACTGTCCGGGGGCGGAGTTGGCCTATCGGGTTCACGATTTGGCGCCCGATCCCAATACCACCGTGGTGGTCAACTGCGCCGGGCGCACGCGCTCGATCATCGGTGCGCAATCGCTGATCAACGCAGGCATTCCCAACAAGGTCGTGGCCCTGGAAAACGGCACCATGGGCTGGCACCTGGCGGGTTTTCAGCTGGAATACGGCAATGACCGGAAGTTTCCCGAGCAGCTTTCCGAGGAAGCCCAGGCCAAGGCCAAGGCCGTGCGCGAGCGGGTCGCCAAGCGGTTCGGCGTGCCGACCTGCGACCATGACCAACTTGCCGCCTGGCGGGCCGAGGGCGGGCGCACGACCTATGTGCTTGATGTGCGCAATCCGGAGGAATTCACGGCCGGGCATCTGGAAGGCAGCCGCCACGCGCCGGGCGGGCAACTGGTGCAGGCCTGGGACCGCTACGTCGCCGTCCTGGGGGCCCGCATCGTGCTGGTCGATGACGACGGCGTGCGCGCGACCATGACGGCCAGCTGGCTGGTCCAGATGGGCTGGCCCGAGGTTTACGTGCTGGAAAACGCCCTGGACGGGCAGCCCTTGGTGCGCGGCGCGCATAAGCCGAAGATCTACGGCCTCGACGTTGCCGCCGCCGAAACGGTCACGGTGGAAGGGCTGGAACGCATGATCGCCGACAAGGTCTGCGTCGTCATCGATCTGGCCGACAGCCTGACCTATCGCGACGGCCATATCCCGGGGGCGTGGTTCGCCGTACGCGCACGGATGAAGGACAGCATCAAGAAGATCCCCGATGCCCGCTATACCGTCCTGACCTCGCCCGACGGCGTGCTGGCGCAACTGACCGCATCCGAACTGCGCGCCATGGGACGGCACGTCGCCGTGCTGGTCGACGGCACGGAGGCCTGGAAGGCGGCACGCAAGGAGATGCAGACCGGCTTCACCAACATGGCCGACGAAACCAACGACGTATGGTACCGCCCCTATGACATGGACGATGCCCAGGAGGGCGCCATGAAGCAGTACCTGAGCTGGGAAATCAATCTGGTCAACCAGCTGGAACGCGACGGCACGACCCGGTTTCGCAAATTTCCCCAGGCGTGAAACGTCGGGCATAAAAAAACACGAAGGAAACACCACGCATGAAATTCATCGTTCTGGAAAACGACGGCATCGGGCCGGAGATCATGGCCGCGACCCTGCCGGTGTTGCAGAAACTCGACGACCGTTTCGGCCTCAACATCGAACTGGTGCCCATGGTCTCGGGCATGCGCGCGCTCAAGGCCGAGGGCAAGACCATTCCCCAGGCCGTCTATGACGCCTGCGACGCCGCCGACGGCGTGATCCTGGGGCCGGTGTCGTCCTTCGAATACCCGTCCGAGGCCGAGGGCGGCGTCAACCCGTCCAAGTCCTTCCGCAAGGTGTTCGACCTGTTCGCCAACATCCGCCCGGCGCGCACCCGGCCGGGCGTGCCGTCCGTCATCAAGCAGATGGATCTGGTCATCGTGCGCGAGAACACCGAAGGCCTCTACGCCGACCGCAACATGTTCATGGGATCGGGCGAATTCATGCCGACCGAGGACGTGGCCCTTTCCGTGCGCAAGATCACCCGCCAGGGCTGTGAGCGCATCGCGCGCCAAGCCTTCGAAATGGCCATGGAACGGCGCAAGAAGGTGACCGCCGTGCACAAGGCCAACGTGCTGCGCATGACCGACGGCCTGTTCCTCAAGACCGTCATGGACGTGGCCAAGGACTATCCTAGCGTCGAGGTGGAGGAGCTGATCATCGACGCCGCCACGGCCCATCTGGTCAAGCGGCCGCAGGATTTCGACGTCATCGTCACCACGAATGCATTTGGGGATATCCTGTCGGACCTGTGCTCCGAACTGTCGGGCAGCCTGGGCCTCGCCGGGTCCATCAACGCCGGCAAGGGCCATGTCTTCGCCCAGGCGCAGCACGGTTCGGCCCCCGACATCGCCGGCAAGGGCATCGCCAATCCGACGGCGCTGATGCTGTCCACGGCCATGCTGCTGGAAGAACTGGGACGGCGGACCTCGCGCAACGATCTGGCGCAGGCCTCGGCCTCCATGTTCAAGGCCGTGGAACTGGCGCTCGGCGATCCCGCCAGCCATACGCCCGACCTGGGCGGCAAGAACTCCACCGAAGGCTTCGGCAAGGCCGTTCTCGCCGCCCTCGACAAGGAATAGGGGGCGGCCATGGCGGGGACGGAACGCATCGCGGTCTACGGGGCGGGTGCTGTCGGCGCCTACGTGGGAGGCTACATGACCCGGGATGGGCGGGACGTCACGCTCATCGATCCCTGGGCCGAGCATGTCGCGCTTATGCGCGACCCGGGGCTGAAGCTGTCGGGCCTGACGGAGCCTGAAAATTTCACGGTCGTCTGCAATGCCGTGCTCGACCGCGACCTGCCGCCGCCGGGAAAGATCGGCCCGTTCGACGTGATCTTCATCTGCGTGAAGTCCTTCGACACGGAAGCCGCCGCCAAACGCATGCTGCCCTATCTGGCGGACGGCGGCTTTATGGTGTCCCTGCAGAACGGCATCAACGAAGGCACCATCGCCGGTGTCGTCGGCGCGGAACGGACCGTCGGCTGCATCGCGTCCTCGATCTCCGTCTCCATGTGGGAGCCGGGGGCCGTGCGCCGCAACGTGAAGCTGGGCGGCAAGGAACACGTCGTGTTCCGCGCGGGTGAACTGGACGGCAGCGTCACGCCCAGGGTCGAGCGGATCGCCGAAATCCTGTCCAGCGTCGACAGTTCCAAGGTGACGACGACACTGATGGGCGAACGCTGGTCCAAGCTGATCGTCAACTGCATGCGCAATCCGATTTCCGCCGCCTCGGGCATGGCGTCGAACGCCTGCGATACGGACGATCATATCCGACGGCTCGGCATCCGCATCGGCGCGGAAGCGGTCGAGGTGGCGATGGCCGAGGGCCATCCGCTCGAAAAGCTCCTGGGTATGACGCCGGAACAGGTGCTGGCCGCCGGCAAAGGTGATGCGGACGCCATGGCGGCCTGCGACAAATCGCTGCTCGACGGGCGGGCCAAGCGGTCGGACCAACAACGTCCCTCCATGGCCCAGGACATGGTCAAGGGGCGGCCGACGGAGATTGATTTCCTCAACGGCTTCGTCGCGCTGAAGGCCAAGGCCCACGGCATCGCCGTGCCCGCCAACGAAGGCATCGTCGCGGCCATCAAACGCATCGAGGCGGGTGAGATCGAGCCCAGCCCCGACGCCCTGGCCGGGATTTGATGTCATGACGGCGCGTTACGCTGCCCAGGACCTGACCGCCGCCGCGCGGGCGCTGTTCGAAAAGGCGGGGGCGTCGGCTCCCGTGGCCCAGGCCATGGCCGATATCCTGGTCGAGGCCGACCTGCTGGGCTACTCCACCCACGGCCTGCAATTCGTGCCCGCCTACCTGGCGGCGATGGAGGGCGGCAAGACCACGACAGGGGGCGAGCCGGAAATCGTCATCGACAACGGATCCGCCCTGGTGCTCGACGGCAAGGGTCTGCCGGGGCAGTGGGTGATGATCCGCGCCCTCGATCTGGCGGTCGCCCGCGCCAAGGACAGCCCCATGGTCGGCATGGCGATCCGCAACACGGCGAACATTTCCTGCCTCGCGACCTATGCCCGGCGGGCGGCGCTCAAGGGCTATTTCGCCATCGTCGCGGCCTCGGCCCCGACCACCCGGGCGGTCGCTCCCTTCGGTGGGGCGTCGCCGGTGATCGGCACCAATCCCTTCGCCGTCGGCATGCCGGGCCGGGATCATCCGATCCTGATCGACACCAGCGCCGCCGCCGTGACCAACCGTGCGATCGAGCGCGCCCAGCGCCTGGGCGAAAAGCTGCCGTTCCCGGCCCTGGTCGGCGCCGACGGCAACGTTAGCGACGATCCAGCGGTCCTCAAGACCGATCCGCCGGGGGCGATCCGGCCCGCCGGCGGCGACGAGGCCGGGCACAAGGGGTTTGCCCTGGGGCTGCTGGTCGAGGCCCTGACCTCGGGCCTGGCCGGGCTTGGCCGGGCATCGGACAAGCCGCCCGCAGGCAACGCGGTCTATCTGCAACTGATCGACCCCAGGGGGTTCGCGGGGGCCGATGCTTTCACGCAAGAAACCGGCGTGCTCGCCGATCTGTGCCGTGCCGCCGTGCCGTGTGATCCGGCCAGGCCGGTACGGGTGCCCGGTGACCGGGCCGCCGCGACGTTCGCGGAACAGAGCGCCAAGGGCGTCGCCCTGCATCCCGAGATCATGGACCGCATGCGGCCCTTGCTGGAGACATACGGAATTCCCGTGCCGGCCCCGGTCGCCTAGGGCGCGGGGGAAGGCCGCCACCGGATGAACAGCGCCGCGACGGCCCCCGCGAAGGCGCTGAGGAGCAGCCAGACCGCCTGGAAGTCGGGGATCAGAAGTGACGCCAGATAGCTGACGATGATGGCGCCGGCCGAACAGGTGATGACGTTGCGCAACAGGGCGCGGGTTCCGTTCTTGGTGTATATCGCGGCAAGCCAGGCCACCACGTTGCCGATGCTGATCACGATCATCAGGCTGATGGGGTCCATGCGGGACTAGGGGCCGGTGGACCCGCGCCGCTTCTGCAACTCGGCGAAGACCTCGCGGTAATCCTCCGGCGCGTCATCGCCGTAGTCTTCCTTGAACCCGAACTCGGACAGCCATTTCAGGCGCTTGGCCCCGGCGTCGCACATGAAGGGCTCGTAGCCGATGGCGCGCAGGGTGTCGGCGACCTCTTCCAGTTCATGGCCCCGGCGAGCCCCGTGGATCGCCGTGCGGCCGATCAGGAAATGCGCCAGGTCGTCGAAATTCTTGCCGGCGTAGCTGCGGTTCATCGATGCAAAGACCTCGTCGGCCACGCCGTAGGTTTCGGCGCCCAGCACGCATTCCTGCAACAGGGCTTCCATGCCCTTGACCAGGACGGATCGGAACATCTTGGTCGCGGCCGCGCGGCCGTATTCCGTGCCGAATTCACGCATGTTGACGCCGTAGGGCGCGAAGGCTTCGATCACGTCCTGTGCGGCGGCACCGACCAGCAGCATGGGCACCTTCTCGTTCTTGCCCGGCACGCCGTCCATGACCGCGACCTCGACGAAGCGCGCTCCCGTCGGATTGACGACCTCGGCGATGGCCTGCTTGACCATGGGCGAGGTCGAATTCAGGTCCATGTAGATCTGCCCTGCTGTCAAGGTGCGGGCGGCTTCCTGGGCGACTTCCAAGGCTTCCGTCGCCGTCACGGTCGACAGGATGATGTCCGACGCGGCGACAAGGTCGGCGATGCTGGCGGCCATGGTCACGCCATCGACCGCCGGACGTTCGCGGATGTCGCGGGCAGTGATGGGCGCCGGCAGGCCGGCGGCCAGCAGACCCTTGGCGATCAGGGGGCCGGCCTCGCCGAAGCCGATGAAGCCCAGGCGCGGCGTGTTGGCCCGTGCCATGCTATTGCGCGGCCTGGGCGGGGGCGGCGACCAGGTCGCGGGCGTTGCCCATGTCGTCGATCGACCAGATGGCCGCGAGCAGGCTTTCGGCGCCGTCCGGCCCCAGCACGGCGCCGGCCAGATCGCGGTATTTGTCCTCAAGCTCCATATCGCTCAGCGGTGCGTCCGGATCGCCCTTGCGGGTCGGCGCGTAATGGCTGACGACGCGGCCGTCGGTGGTTTCGATCTCGACCTTGGCGGAGCGCAGGGCGGGGAAATTGCCCTGGCATTCCGGGTCCGTGGTCAGGGTGATGCGGGTCATCAGGTCGCGGACCGCCGTGTCTTGCAAGCGCTCCGGCGTGAAGGCCGCCATGCGCACGCTGCCCCACAAAAGCGCGGCGGCGCAGCAGTAGACCAGGGAGAATTTCGCCTCGAACGCCGTCTGCGGGTTGGTGTTGCCGCAAATTTCCTCGGCCTTCTGGTAACTGCCGACGCGGATTTCCTTCACGTCGGCGGGTTTCAGGCCGTGCTCGCGGGCCAGCAGCAGCACACTGTCGACCGCCGCATGAACATGGCCGCAGGCGGAATGGTTCTTCGTCGTGGTCTGTTTGATCAGGTAGTCCTGTCCCAGGGTCGATGCGGCCTGGGCCCAATCCGGCTGAGTCTCGTTCATGCCGTTCAGGCACATGGCGTTGCCGAAACCGCGCGGGCCTTCCAGGATGTCGGGGGCACCCGTGACGCCCTGTTCGGCGGCAAGCGCCACCGTGACGCCCCGTTCCGCCGCATGGGATCCGTGCAGGGGCTTGGCCATGGCGTCGGCGCGGAAGGCCTGTTGCAGACCCGCCGCCAGGGTCCCGGCATTGGCCAGGGCATGCAGGGTCTGTTCCGCCGAAAGGCCCAGGATGTTGGCGGCGGCGGCGGCGGCCCCGAAGGTGCCGATGGTGCCGGTGGTGTGCCAGAACTCGTAATGGGCCGGGTTGGCGGCGGCGCCCAGGCGGTTGGACACCTCGTAGCCCGCGACGATGCCGGTCAGCAGCCGGGCGCCGCTGACGCCCCGTGCCTGGGCGATGGCGAGCGCCGCCGAGATCACCGGCACGCCCGGGTGGTAGAGGGCGTTGCGGTAGATGTCGTCGAATTCAACGGTGTGGGACGCGGCACCATTGATGAAGGCCGCCGTGCGGGCGTCCGTCGTGTCGCCGGAGGGATAGAGCCTGGCCCCGCCGCGCCCGATGCAGTCCTTGAACGCCGCCGTCAGCAGGGTCGCCGGTTCGATCACCGTGCCGGGCAGGGCGGCGGCGAACCAATCCAGCAGGCAGCGCTTGGCGGCGTGCAGGGCGTCCGCCGGCAGATCGTCCGGGGACAGGCCGGCGGCGTATTTCGCGAACGGCCAGAGGGCCGAATTTTCAAGGGTGGACATGGCGGTTCTCCTCCCAGAGTTCGTTGGTCGTGTTCAGGCACCGTCGGCGTAGAAGGTCAGGGCGCCCAGCACGGCGGCATGGACCGGCGTCGGGATGCCGTGCTTGCGGCCGAGGCGGACCACTTCGCCGCTCAGCCAGGGCAACTCGAGCCGCCGCCCGGCTTCCAGGTCGTGGAACATGGAGGCCTTCATGACGGCGGGCAGGCCGTCGAGGAAGCCGATGGTCTTGGCTTCCGTGCCCTCGGGCAGGGGCACGCCCTCGGCGCGGCCGACGGCGGCGGTTTCATGGATCGCCGCCTCGAACAGGGCGCGGGAGTCCGGGTTTTCCCGGATCGGGCCCGCCGGCTGGCGGCACAGGGACGTCAGGCCGCTCAGGCAGGACAGGAAGATGAACTTCTCCCAGATCGCGCGATTGATGTCGGGCGATACGGCATGGTCGAAGCCGCCGTCCTCGAACGCGGCCTTGAGCGCCTCGATGCGCGGGGTGACCGTGCCGTCGCGCTCGCCGATGGTCAGGCGTGCCATGGTGCCGGTGTGCTTGATCAGGCCCGGCTCACCGATGACCGCGGCGATATGGGCGACGCCGCCGGCAACATGCGCCGCACCCAGGCGTTCGCTCAGAACGCCGATGCTGCGCACCCCGTTCTGGAACGGCACGACCAGGGTGTCGGGACCCAGAAGCGGCTTGCACTGGTCGGCGCTGGCCTCCGTATCCCACAATTTGACGGCGAACATCACTGTGTCGACCGGGCCGATCTCGGCCGGATCGTCTGTGACGGAAACGTCCTTCAGGTGGATATCGCCCTTGTCGCTGGTGACCCGCAGGCCGCCCTCGCGGATGGCTTTCAGATGGGCGCCGCGCGCCAGGAAGTGGACGTCGTGACCGGCGGCCGCCAAGCGGGCGCCGAAGTATCCGCCGACACCGCCGGCGGCCATGATGGCTATGCGCATAATCTTGTCTGAACCTAACTTACTTGCCGGTGAACTGGGGCTTGCGCTTTTCCATGAAGGCGGTGCGGCCTTCCTTGTAGTCGGCGGAATCGAAGCAGTCCTTGACCACCTTGGCGCAGAGGTCGAGATCGCGCAGGCCGTCGTCCTTCAGGCTTTCGGCGACGACCACCTTCACCGCCTTGATGGTCAGCGGCGCGTTCTCGACGATGCGCCGGGTGTAGTCGGCGACGTAGGCGTCCAGTTCCGCCTTGGGCACGATCCGGTTGACGAAGCCGATCTCCTTCATCTCCGCCGCCGTGAACTTGCGGGCGGTGTAGAAGATTTCCTTGGCGTAGGACGGGCCGATCAGATCGACGAAGGGCTTCAGGCCGTCCACGCGGTAGCCCAGGCCCAGCTTGGCCGCCGGCACGGCGAAGATGGCGCCTTCCTCGGCGATGCGGATGTCGCAGCAGGTGGCCAGGCCGACGCCGCCGCCGACGCAGGGGCCTTCGATCTTGGCGATGGTCGGCTTGGGGAATTCGCGCAGGCGCTCCGACGCCTTTTCCGTGGCGGCGTTGTAGATCTTCACGCCTTCCTCGGACGACCGGTTCTTGGCGAACTGGGAAATATCGGCCCCGGCGCAGAAGGCGCCGCCGCCCTCGCCGGACACCACGACCACGCGCACGTTGTCGTCGGCCAGGAAGTCATCCAGCACGGCCGGCAGGTCGCGCCACATTTCGAAGGTCATGGCGTTCTTCTTGGCCTGATTGTCGAACCGGATGTAGCCGACTCCGTCCTTTTTCTCGACGACCAACTGATCCGTGACGCCGTCCATCGTAAATCCGTCCATGGGTGGTTCCTCTGAGTCCTCTTTGTTTTCATTGGCGGGCCAGGCAGCCGATCTTTGCGGGCCATGGTCCAGCTTGTTAAAGCGCGAGGCGACAGGGTAAATTGAGCCGCCTTTGTATACAATCACTAACCGCCGCCGGCCTCCGGATTCAATGCGGTTTCATCAGGGAGGACGGGCAATGGGTGCTGCGATCGAAAGACTGACCGGAATCCCCCTGCGCCAGCAATGGCCGGCCTGGATGATCGGCCTGGGCCACGGCGGAACCCATTGGATTATCGCGGTTTATTACCTGATGGTGCCCTGGCTGCGCCAGGACCTGGGCATCAGCTATACCGAAGCCGGGCTGATCCTGACCTCGTTCCACCTGTTCAGCTTCATCGCCAATTTCGGCTCAGGCGCGGCGGTCGACCTGGTCGGCCGGCGCGTGTTCTTGCAGGTTATCGCACTCGTCATCGGCGCCATGGCGCTGGCCGCCATGAAATGGGCCGGCGGGTTCTGGTCCGTGTTCGTGTTGCTGGCCTTCATCGGGGCGACCAACAACCTGTGGCATCCGCCGGCGATCTCGTATTTGTCCTCGGCCTATCCGGACAAGAAGGGCTATGCCTTGTCCCTGCATGCGTTGGGGGCCAGCGTCGGCGACGCCATTGCCCCCTTGGCGGCCGGGTTTCTTCTGGTCTGGCTCGGCTGGCGCGACGCCTCGACCGTCGCCTCGATCCCCGTGTTCGTCATCGCCCTTTTGCTGCTGCTGACCCTCAACGCCCGCGACAAGGCGACCAACGACGCGCCGGGCAAGGAAAAGATGACCGGCAAGGATTATCTGGCCGGCGTGCGTTTGTTATTGAAAAACCGCTGGGTGGTCGCGCTCTGCGTCATGTCCGGGTTCCGCACGGTGACGCTCATGGGGCTGTTGATGTTCCTGCCGCTCTACCTCGCGGACGAAATGCATCTGGCGCCGACGGCGGTGGGGGCGACCCTCATGGCGATGCAGATCGGCGGCCTGATCGCGACGCCCTTGGCCGGTATCTGGTCCGACCGCTCGGGCCGGCGGCCCGTGGTCATGGCGGGCTTCACGGGCACGACCATCGTGTTGGCGATCATCACCCTGTTGGACAACCAGATGATGCTGATCGTCGGCGTGTCGATCCTGGGCTTCTCGCTGTATGCCGCGCGCCCGGTGATGCACAGCTGGATGATGGACATCACGCCGCCGCATCTGTCGGGCAGTTCCATGAGCTTGTTGTTCGGCACCCAGTCGGCGTTCAACTTCGCGCTGCCGCCGCTGTGCGGCCTGATCGCCGATACCTGGGGCCTGACCGCCGTGTTCTACCTGCTGGCGGGGACGATCCTGATCGCCAACCTGATGGTTCTGGCGATCCCCAATTCAGAGCCCAACGCGATCAAGGACTGAGCGGCCACCGGGCCTAGTCGGCGATGGCGGCGGGGGCGTCGAGAACCAGCGCGGTCAACTCGTCATAGGTCGAATAGACGGCCCGGAAGCCGTGCCCGCGCCGCCGGGGCATCTGTTCGTTGCCCGGGACGCGTTATAATCCTGCGTCGCGGATCAGCGCCTCGGCCGCCGCCTTGGCCTTGCGCGCCGCATCCTTGCGGCCGGCCACGTGGGCCATGACGATGGCCCCTTCGGACAAGAGGACAAGTCCGTCGGCCAGGGCCTCCGGATCGGCGGCTCCGGCCTTGGACGCCAGATTGCGGAAATAATCCACGAGCAGGTTCTTGTGTTCGCGGGCCGCGCGGTGAATGGGGTCATCCGGATCGGCGTATTCGGCGGCGGCATTGATGAACATGCAGCCGGTGAAATCGTCCGAGGCGAACCATTCGTCCAAGGCATCGAAGGTGGCGAGCATCCGGCCTTTGGCGTCGGGGGCGGCGCGTTCGGTCAGGCGCATGAACCAGTTGCGGAACCGTTCGTCGCGCCGGTGCAGGACCGCCAGGATCAACTCGTCCTTCGACTTGAAATGGTTGTAGAGGGTCATGCGCGCGACCCCCGCTTCGGCGATCACCCGGTCGATGCCCACGGCGTGATAGCCGTCGCGGGCGAACAGGCGCAGCGCCGTATCGATCAGGTGGTCGCGTTTCGCCGATGCCATGCCTATCTCGATCAAGTAGAACGAATTGTCTAATTATATGTACTGAGGTTGTGATTTTCTTGCAAGATTTCGTTGGAAAACGGCCACAGGGCATTTCCAGAATTTATAATAATCACATTATATCAATGGATTGAATGGGGTTTGGGGAAGAGATCAAGAAGGGCGATTTGGATTATTGACAATATAGACTGATCTATCTATTAATGTGGCCAACAGATAATCACCCAAGGCATGCAGGAGGTTTTCATGCCCATCACCCAGAATTCCCTGTTCTTGTTCATCGTTGCCGTGGCGGCGGGATTCGTGCTCGCCCTTGGCGTCGTCGCGGCGGCGGCTGCGGCCGACAGGCCCTTCGTCCTTCAAGGCGTCGGGCAGGAAAGCGCCCGCGGTTCGTTGCCTGAGGTCGTGCACAAGAGGGCAGATGTCGGCGGACTTGAAATCTTCTACCGGGAGGCCGGGCCCAAGTCCGCGCCGACCGTGCTGCTGCTGCACGGGTTCCCGTCGTCGTCGTCCATGTTCCGCAATCTCATTCCGGCCCTTGCCGACCGCTACCATGTGGTGGCGCCGGACTATCCCGGGTTCGGTCAGTCGGCCATGCCCGCCGCCGATGCCTTCGACTATTCCTTCGACAATCTCGCCCGCGTGGTCGAGGCGTTCACGGAAAAACTCGGCCTCACGGCCTATAGTCTCTACGTGATGGATTACGGCGCGCCCGTCGGATACCGCCTGGCGGTCAAGCACCCGAAGCGCGTCCAAGGCCTGATCATCCAGAACGGCAACGCCTATGAAGAGGGGCTGGAGGCGTTCTGGGATCCGCTGCGCGCCTATTGGCGGGACCGTAACGAAACCACCGCAGGCCCTGTCGCCGCGTTCCTGAAATTGGAGGCGACCAAGTGGCAATACACCCAGGGGACCCGCAACCCGCAAGCCATCAGTCCCGATGCCTGGACCGTCGATCAGTACTACCTCGACCGGCCGGGCAATAAGGATATTCAGATGCAGTTGTTCTATGACTATGGCTCCAACCCGCCCAAGTATCCGGAATGGCAGGCCTATTTCCGCCGCCATCAGCCGCCGGCCCTGATCGTGTGGGGCAAGAACGATCCGATCTTTCCGGCGTCCGGCGCCCATCCCTACAAGCGCGACCTGAAGAACGTGGATTTCCATCTGTTGGACACGGGTCACTTCGCCCTGGAAGAAGACGGCGATAAGATCGCCCGCCTGATCCGGCGGTTCCTCGACACCAACGTCAACTGAGAACCCGGGCCGGCGGGGCATGTGTTCCCGCCGGTCCTGCGCCCTTTTCGGAGGCCAAGATGAACAAGCCCACCAGCGACGTCGCCTTCACCGATACGGTGAAGGCCATCCAGGAACGCAAGGGATCGCGCAAGGGATACGCGCGGATGGAGGACAAGGGCGGCTGGAGCGACCGGGTCACGGATGACTTGGCGGCCTTCATCGCGGCCCGCGATTCCTTTTATCTGGCGACCGCCAATGCGGACGGTCAGCCCTATATCCAGCACCGCGGCGGCAAGCCGGGATTCCTCAAGGTGCTGGACGGCAAAACTCTCGCCTTCGCCGACTTTGCCGGCAACCGGCAGTACGTCACCCAGGGCAATCTGGAGGACAACCCCAAGGCATTTATCTTCCTGATGGATTACGCCAACCGCCGACGGGTCAAGATCTGGGGCTCCGCGCGCGTGGTCGAGGACGATGCAGCGCTGATCCAGAACCTGACCGATGCCGATTATACGGACGGCACGCCGGAACGGGCGGTGGTGTTCGAAATCGCGGCGTGGGACGTCAACTGTCCGCAGCACATCATGCCGCGCTTCACCGAAGCGGACATCGCCCGCGCCGTGCAGCCGCTGCACGACCGCATCCGGGAACTCGAATCCCAGTTGGCCGTCGCCGGCCTGCCCACGAACGCCTCGTCCTGACACAACACCTGAAAAAAGGAAGTCCGATCATGTCCGATACCCGCCCGCCCGTGCCGCCATTCACCCGCGAGACGGCCGCCCAAAAGGCCCGCATGGCCGAGGATGCCTGGAACACGCGCGATCCCATCAGGGTTTCCCTGGCCTATACGCCGGACAGCCGCTGGCGTAACCGCTCCGATTTCTTCGAGGGGCGCGAGGCGATTGTCGAATTTCTGACCCGCAAGTGGGAAAGGGAGCTGGACTATAAACTCATCAAGGAACTTTGGGCCTTCGACGGCAACCGCATTGCCGTGCGCTTTCAGTACGAGTACCACGATGCCGCCGGCAACTGGTTCCGCGCCTACGGCAATGAGAACTGGGAATTCGACGAAAACGGTCTGATGTCCTGGCGCCAGGCCTCGATCAACGATGTCGCCATCAAGGAAGCCGAGCGCAAATTCACCTGGGAGGGCGACGGCCCCCGTCCGGTGGACTTTCCCGGATTAACCGAGCTTGGCCTTTAGCCCCTTTTGCTTCATGCGCCACAACAGGATGTCCATGCGGTCCTGGCCGTAGAAGGTTTCGTTGTCGAATACCATGCAGGGCACGCCCCAATGGTCGGCGGCGTCGAAGGCGGCCTGGTTGCCGGCGATGACGGCCTCAAGCCCGTCACGGTCCTCCGTTTCCTCGCGCAGGATTTCGGCGGCGTCCAGGCCGGCCTTGGTCAGCGCGGCGGTATAATGGCCGTCGCTGTTCCAATTGTCGGTCAGGCCGTCCCACACGATCCGCATCATGGCATCGGTGAAGGCGAAGCACTTGCCGCGTTTCTGCGCGGCGGCGCCGACGCGGGTCAGCTTGCCGATGTGCGGCTGTTCGGGGGCGATGATGTAGTTCTCGTTGTCCATGACGATGGGGTCGGGCACGGGCTTGCGCACGGGCATGCCCAGATATTCGCCGACGCGGTGGTAATCCGGGGTGTGATAGGTGCGGTACTTGCGGTTCACCTTGGCGAAGAAATCCGGATTACGCACGGCCATGGGATAGACCGGGCGGATTTCCACGGTCAGATCGTAAGTTTCCTGCCAATCGCGGAAACGGTCCAGGGTCAGGTAGCAATAGGGGCTGCGGTAGGACCAGAAGACGTCGACGGAATGTGTCATGATGCGTCTCCCAGCCCCATTTGGCGGACCATGGCGCGGCACAGGTCGCTGTCCGGTCCCGCGTAATGATTCATGATCGTGAAGTGGTTGGCGCCGGGCACTTCGAGCAGCTCGACCTCCGCCGTCTTGCCCGCCCAGGCGGCGGCCAGGGCCTGCGACTGGCGCAGAAATTCCGCCGTCTCCGCGCCGCCGACGGCGATCAGGGTCGATCCGCCGCCAAGAGGCGGCAGGTGTTCCGGTGAATACCGGCGCACGTCGTCTTCGCCGAGGTGCAACGTGTCGTCGATGTAGCAATGGCGCATGGGCGTCAGGTCGAAGATGCCCGACAACGCCGCGGCACCCTTGATAGCGTTCGCCGGCAGGCCCCATTCGGTCCAGTCGGTGGCCTGTAGCATGGCCGCGATGTGCCCGCCCGCCGAATGGCCCGACACGAACAGCCGGTCACGGTCGCCGTTGAAGCTGTCCGCGTTGTTCCAGGCCCAGGCCACGGCGGCCCGGCATTGGCGCAGCAGTTCCGTCATGTCGACGGATGGGATCAGCGCGTATTCGGCCGAGATGACGACGGCGCCGGCCTCGACCTGGCCCTGCACGACGAAGCGGGAGTCTTCCTTGTCGCGGCTCATCCAGAACCCGCCGTGGAAGAACAGGCGGATGGGGTGGGGGCCGTCGCCGTGGGCGGTCCTGTCCGGCAGGAAGATGTCGAGTTTCTCGCGCGCATGGTCGCCATAGGCGACGTCGAGCTTGCAGTCGAAATCCTGGGTCACCTTGACACAGGCCGGGGCCCAGCCCGCGTAGATTTCCGCATGGTTGGGCACGCGTTCACGGTTGTTGTACTGGAAATCCAGATCGGCCCGGGTCATCCCCAGGTAAAGGGTCTTCTCAGTCATGGTATCGGAAAGGCCTTGTTCTTATTCGAAGGGAAGCATTACGTTTTTCTTGTAGGCCGGACGCACATTGAGGCGGTCCCACCAGGCTTTCAAGTTCGGCAAGTCCGGGCCTTCGGGCACCAATGTGTGCCAGCGGTAGGCGGAACAGCCACAGGGGATGTCGCCCATGTTCAGGGTGTCGCCGGTGAGAAACGGCCGGTCGGCCAGATGTTTGTCGAGCACGGACCACAACTGCCCGGCCTTTTCCTTGGCCTCGGCCAGGGCTTTTTCGTTTTTGGTTTCCGCGGTCGCCCGGATCATCTGGAAATAGATCACGGTCATCGGCGGGTGCATCACGGTCAGGTACCAGTCCATCCATTGATGGGCCTGGCCGCGCACCTTCATGTCGGCCGGCAGCCAGGGATCGCCGCCGTAGGCCTCCAGGATGTAGCGCATGATGGCCTGGCTTTCCCAGATCACGTAGTCGCCGTCCTCAAGCACGGGGATCAGGCCCATGGGGTTTTTGGCAAGGTAGGCCGGGTCCTGGTTGCCACCGTATTTTCCGCCGACATCGACGCGTTCGGCCTCCAAGCCAAGCTCGTCTATCAGCCACATGACTTTTTGTACGTTGACGGATGTGGCGCGTCCCAGCACTCTGAGCATTCTGGATCCTCCCTTGGTCTAAATCCGAAAGCACGGTAACACATGAGCGAAAATACTGTCGCGGGCGAAAGCATGCCGCCGGGCAAACGACTCGTGTGGGGGCTTGCATCGACCTGGGCGGTGCAGGTCGTGGGCACGGCGGCGGTGTTCGGCGTGCCCGTGTTGGCCCCGGTGATCGCGCCGGAAATGGGTGTCGATCCTACGTTGGTCGGGGTCTATGTCGCCATCGCCTATCTGACGGGGCAGGTCACGGGACTGATGTCCGGGGGCTTCATGGACCGTTACGGCGCGCTGCGCATGTCACAGGTCAGCTGCCTGTTCGCGGCCCTGGGAATCCTCATGCTGTATCCCGCGCAGGTCTGGCTGGCGCCCGTGGCGGCGCTTCTGATGGGGACGTGCTACGGCCCCCTGAACCCGACCAGCTCGAAAATCCTGCGTGGCCTGGGCGCGGACAACAGGCAGCCCCTGATCTTTTCAGTCAAGCAGACGGGGGTGCCCGTGGCGGGGGTCATCGTCGGCATGTCCCTGCCGGCGTTGACAGTTCTGTTCGGCTGGCGCTGGGCCTTTGCCGTGTTCGCCGTGGCCGCGATTTTGGTGGCGCTTGCGATCCAACCCGTGCGCGAGACCTTCGACCACGACCGGCGGCGCGACGGCGGCCGACCGAATATCAAGATCTGGGGGCCGCTGAAACTGGTGCTCGGCGATCCGGCCCTGCGCGCCCTGTCCCTGGTCGGCTTCGCCCTTGCGGGGTCGCAGATCAGCCTGGGATCGTTCTACGTCCTGTTTCTGATCCATAGCCTGAACTGGTCCCTGATCGACGCCGGGTTTTTCTACGCCCTGGTGCAGGCCGGCGGCATCGGCGGGCGCCTGGCCTGGGGCTACGTGGCCAAGCAGGTGTTCTCGCCGACGGCCGTTCTGGTCGGTGTCAGCATTCTGGTCTGCGGCCTGTTCGCCGTGACCGCATTCATTTCACCCGCCTGGCCGACCTGGACCATCGGCGCCCTGTCCTTGGCGTTGGGACTTTGCAGTTACGGTTGGAACGGGGTCTGGCTATCGGAGGTTGCGGACATCGCGCCCCGCGCCAACGTGGGGGACGCGACCGGCGGCGCCCAGTTCATCATGTTCGGTGGGGTGACGGTGATGCCGCCGATCTTCGGAGTCCTGATCGACGGAACCGGCAGTTATGTGGCGCCTTTCGTGGTGTCGGGCGCGTTTGTCGCCGCCGTGGCGCTCTACATGGTGTTGGCGCTGCGCGCTAAACCGGCAACCAATTAATTGTTTATTGTATAGCAATGGGTTACCGGTGGCGACCTATGGCATCGGTGCCATTATTGGTCCTATAATCGGAACGCGAACAGTCAGTCACCGATAAGGATTCCGTTCCAATGGCCAGTTCCAAGACACAACGCCTGCTTCTGGTCGAGGACGACCCGCCGCTGGCGCGGGTCTATCAGGAATACCTGAAATCGGAACCCTACGAGGTCATCCATGCCGAGACCGGCAAGGGGGCATTGAAGGCGTTGGCCGATGGTACGTTCGACGCGCTGGTCCTGGATGTCCAACTGCCCGACATGAACGGCCTGGAAATCCTTAAGAAACTTGCCCAGGAAAATGCCCGCATGGCGGTGGTGGTCATTACCGCCCATGGCTCGATCAACATGGCCGTGGATGCCATGCGCGAGGGGGCGGCGGATTTTCTCATGAAGCCGTTCAACGCCGAGCGTCTGATCTTCACCCTGCGCAATGCGCTGGAGCGTCAGGAACTGAAGGGCATCGTCCAAACCCTGAAGCAGGACTTCAACCGGGAAACCTATTGCGGGTTCGTCGGCAAGTCATTGCCGATGCAGGCGGTCTACCGCATCGTCGATGCGGCGGCGCCGTCGAAGGCCACCGTGTTCATCACCGGGGAATCAGGCACCGGCAAGGAAGTTTGCGCCGAGGCCGTGCACGGCCAAAGCCCACGCGCGAACAAACCGTTCATCGCCTTGAACTGCGGCGCCATTCCCCAGGAACTGATGGAAAGCGAGATTTTCGGTCATGTGAAGGGGGCCTTCACCGGGGCCCATGCCAACCGGGATGGGGCGGCGACCCTGGCCGACGGTGGCACGCTGTTCCTTGACGAAGTGTGCGAGATGGACCTGTCGCTACAGGTCAAGCTGCTGCGCTTCATCCAGACCGGCCGGTTCCAGAAGGTCGGTAATTCGACCGTGGAAAAGGTCGATGTCCGCTTCGTCTGCGCCACCAACAAGGATCCTTGGGAAGAGGTCGAAAAGGGCAATTTCCGCGAAGATCTGTATTTTCGCCTCCATGTCATTCCCATCCACCTGCCGCCGCTGCGTGATCGGGGCGACGATATTCTGGATATCGCGGGCAAATTCCTGACCGAGTTCGCGGCGGAGGAAGGCAAGGGGTTCCAGGTCTTCGATGACGAGACCGCGGCAGTTCTCGCCGGGTTTTCCTGGCCCGGCAACGTGCGTCAACTTCAGAACGTGATTCGCAACGTCGTCGTGCTGCACGACGGCGAGACTGTCGGGGTCGACATGTTGCCGCCGCCACTGGGGAGAGGGACAGGGCAAACCAGGCCCGTCGCACAGGCCAAATCCGCGCCGGCACCGTCGAAACCGACCGACGCCCAACCGGCAAGCAAGGGGGCTGAGCAAGGGGATATCGCTATCCGGCCCTTGTGGCAGGTTGAACAGGAATTGATAAATGCGGCGATCAGCCAATGCGACGGCAACGTGTCGCGGGCGGCGGCGCTGTTGGAGTTGAGCCCATCGACGGTATACCGGCGCCTGCGCGAGGCGGAGGAAAAAGCCGAAGGCGGAGGATTTGACGCCGCGGAATAGATAGACCCATGGGCGGGAGGCTGTCGGGGCTGTTAGCGGGAGACATCCTTCACATAGGCCGCAAGGTCCGACTTTGCCGTATCCAGGGCGCGGGACAATTGTGGCACCAGCCGCTCGGCCGCGGTGGGGTCGCCGTTCTTGCCGGCAACTTCCAATTCAGCACAGAGCCTGCGAACCTCGCCTGCGCCGAACGTCGCGGAGCTGCTTTTCAAGGCATGGGCTTCGGCGGCGATGCCGGCAAGATCGCCCGCCGCCATGTGGGCGGCGATCTGGGAAATTCGGTTGTCGGCGGACTTGACGAAAACCTGGATCAGTTCCGGGACCAGGTCGCGGCTTGTATCGGCTTCAAGCGCCGCAAGGATTTGGCGGTCGATCGGCGTTGAGGCGTTCGTCATGATTCGCAACCCCGGCTCTCGATACGGCGTGACAGGGTCCCCAGGATAACACGGAACAGATTGTCTCGGCGGACGGGCTTTTCCATGCACACATCAAATCCGGCATTGCGCATTTCGACAAGCCGTTTCGGCGATACGTCACTGGTGATCGCGACCAACGGCAGGTCGGAATTGGCGTTGGGCAGGGCGCGGATCGCCCGCGCGGTTTGCAACCCGTCCATTTCCGGCATGTTGATGTCGAGCAGGAACAGGTCCACATGTTTGTGGGTGACGACGTCGAGCGCCATGCGGCCGTTTTCCACGGCCGTCACTGTAATACCCGATTTTTCAAGGAGACTGCCCAGAACCATACGGTTGGCCGCGTCGTCGTCGGCCAGAACGACATGCCATTCCAGAATGCCGCCCCAGTCGCCGGCCAGGCGACCGTCGATCCAGCGGCGTAAATTGTCGAAATCGGCGTCATTCTGCACGCGACCGCTGAGCGGCAAGGCGTCCATATCCTTGTAAAGGGCCGTAAAATGTTGGCTTTCTGGCATGAAAATTCACTTTATTCCCGCACGTTCAGTGACGGGAAGAAGGTACGCAACATCCATGCCAGATCGTATGGAGCGCGGTTCCCCCAGGCCGCATGCGCGGCCCGGGGGGAATTCGTGGTCAGCGCCCGGCGGCGTAACCCTGCATGAAGCGCGGATTGGCGGCGGCCTTCAACAGGCCGTCTTCCTTGCAGGCGGCGGTCATGCGGCCGATGCACCAGTCGTCATCGACCTCCAGGTTGTGGCCGCGGCGCACCAGTTCCTTCTGGGTCTCGGCCGGGAAGCGGCCTTCGATGACAAGGTGGCCCGGCACCCAATGGCGCGGATAGAACGACGACGGGAAATGCTTGGTGTGGAACGCGGGCGCGTCGATGGCTTCCTGCATGTTCAGGCCGTAGTGCACCTTGCGCACGAAATAGCCGAGGGCCCATTGATCCTGGGAATCGCCGCCCGGTGTGCCGAAAGGCATCCAGGCCTTGCCGTCGCGCAGCGCGAAGCCGGGGCTGAGCGTCGTCCGCGGCCGCATCTTGGGCTGTAGGCGGTCCTGCTTCGTGTCGTCGAGCCAGTACATCTGGCCCCGGTTGGTCAGGCAGAAGCCCAGGCCCGGAATGGCCGGGTTGCTTTGCAGCCAGCCGCCGGACGGCGTCGCCGAAATCATGTTGCCGTCCTTGTCGATGATGTCGAAGTGGCAGGTGTCGCCGGCGGTGTGGCCGTCGTGGGCGACCTCCATGTCGTCGAAGCGGGCCACGGTCGGCTCGCCGATGCCCAGCGCGCTGGGCTGCGCCATCTCGTCCGCCGTGGGCATGCGCAGGATCGGGTCCGCGCCGAAGCCGGGCACGTTGCCGGGCAGCAGTTCCAGCGACGCCTTGTCGGTGATCAGTTTGCGCCGTTCGTCGTTGTAGGCGTCGGACAGCAGCACATCCATGGGAATGTCGATGAAGTCGGGATCGCCGTAGAACCGTTCGCGGTCGGCGAAGGCGAGCTTGGCGCATTCCGTGACCACGTGGACGAAATCCGGTCCGGTGAAGGGCATGGACGACAGGTCGAAGCCCTTGAGCAGCGCCAGCTGCTGCAACAGCGCCGGTCCCTGGCCCCAGGGGCCGGTCTTGCACACCGTGTAGTTCAGGTAATCGTAGGTCAGCGGATCTTCGATGGTGGCCTTCCAGCCGGCTAGATCATCGCCCGTCAACAGCCCCGCATGGCGTTCGCCCGTGGTGTCCATGACCGGCGTGCGCATGTAGGTGTCGATGGCCTCGGCGACGAAGCCCTTGTACCAGACGTCATGGGCGGCGTTGATTTCCGCCTCGCGGCCGCCGCCGGCGGACTCGGCCTCCTTCAGCACCCGGCGGTACATGTCGGCCATGACCTCGTTCTTGAACAGGGTGCCGGCCTGCGGCACCTGGCCGTTCTTCAGCCAGATGTCGCGCGAGGTGTGCCATTCGTCCTCGAACATCGGCTTGATGGTCGCGATGGTGTTGCAGATGTTGGGCACCAGGGCATAGCCGTTCGATGCGAAGTTGATCGCGGGCTCCAGCACCTCGCGCAGGCGCATGGTGCCGAAATCGCGGAGCAGGGTGGTCCAGGCGCTGAATGCCCCCGGCACCACGGCGGACAGGTGGCCCGTGCCCGGCATGATCTTGTGGCCCATGGCACGGTATTTCTCGATCGTCGCGGCGGCGGCGGAAACGCCCTGGCCGCAGATCACCTTCACCTTCTCGTCGTTGGCCGTGTAGGTGATGATCGGAACATCACCGCCCGGGCCGTTCAGGTGCGGTTCCACCACCTGTAGGGCGAACCCGGTCGCCACACCGGCGTCGAAGGCGTTGCCGCCCTTTTCCAGGATCGCCATGCCGACGGCGGTCGCCAGCCAATGGGTGGAGGTGACGACGCCGAAGGTACCGAGGATTTCGGGCCGGGTCGTGAAGGGCTGTGTCGCGGGCATGGTGGTTGGACCTTTGCGGATAGAGATGGTTTATACGGGCGGGCGGGCCAATCGTGGCCCGACGCGGGTTCCATTTCCTATCCCCATTCGGGGGGGTGCCGCAACAACAAGCCCGCGATGTGGCCTGTGTAACTTTCCGTTCACATTTTCCGTGATCCCTCAGGTTGGCGCTGGAAACCCACCAGACCATCCGCTAGGCTCCCTGCTTTGCAGCGCAGCATTGAGGGTGCGCATGTCAATCCACCAGGGAGTCGAGAACATGAAGAAGACCATGATCGGGGCCGTAGCGGCCACCGTTGCTCTTAGCTTTGGGCTGATCAACACGGGTTCGGCTCAGGCCGCGCCGAAGTTTTCCTGTGACACGGCGAAACTTATCGTGCCGTGGAAGCCGGGTGGCGGCACGGCCATCATCTTCAACATTTTTGAAAAGACCATCAACGACATGGGCGTGACTCCGCGCCTACAGGTCGTGACCGTGCCGGGACAGGGCGGCAACAAGGGTGCGAAGGAAGCGGCGAAGGCCAAACCGGACGGCTGCACCCTGTTCGCCGTGCATCAAAGCGCCATCACCAGCTTCCTCAACGGTCGTATTCCCTTCCACTTCAACGAGTTCGAGACTGTCGCGCAGCTGACCTCGACGCCGGAAATCGTCGCGGCCACCAAGGACACGCCGTGGAAGACCTTCGCCGACATGCAGAAGGACGTGCTGGCCAATCCGGAAACGGTCACCGTCGGCGCCACCTTCGGGTCGACCAGTCAGTTCATCTGGCTGCTGCTGGAAGAAAAGACCGGCATGAAGTTCAAATACGTGCCGTTCGAAGGCACCAAGGAGCGCAACACGGCGCTGTTGACCGGGGCCATCAAGCTGGGCACCAGCAACGTCGCCTCGGGTAGCAAGTACATCCAAGGCGGCGACATGAAGGCGCTGGCCATCGCCTCCGTGGCGCGCGCCAAGCAGCTGCCGGACCTGCCGACGCTGAAGGAAGTCGGCGTCGACATGGAATTCGCGTTGAAGCGCGGCGTTCTGGCGCCCAAGGGCACGCCGAAGGACATGGTCGATTTCTGGGCCGGCGTGTTCAAGAAAGCCGCCGAAAACCCCGACCTTCTGAAGCAGATGGAAGCCAAGGGCACGGACGTCGATTGGGTCGGGCCGGAAGGTTACGACAAATGGGCGAAGCAGACCTTCGAAGACTTCAAGAAGGTCGCCATCAAGATCGGCATGTACAAGGGCAAGTAAGCCCATACCGGGTTTGGGGCGGCGGCCGGATGGGCCGCCGCCCCAACCAATATCTGACTGTTAAAAACTGAAGTTTTTCGGGGGCATCCATGGATCGCCTGAACCGCGACGTCTACGTCGCCGTTGTCTTGTTGCTGTTCTGCGGCGTCATGTTCTGGGCCAGCATGGACATTCGCGAACCCGACTACGGCATGCTGCCGCCGTCGGCTTGGCCGCGGGTGATCCTGGGCGTGCTGTCCTTGCTGAGCGTCGTTTATCTGGTGCAGTCCCTGCGCCGCGGCGCGGATGGGCCGGATGCCCATGCGGGCGAGCCGGATACGATTTCCGGCTGGCTGTCCTACTGGCGCAACCCCATCGCTTGCTTTGTGTTGTTCGCCTGCTATCTGGCCGCCATTCCGTGGTTCGGCATGCTGATTTCGGGCGTCGCCTTCGTGTTCGCCTTGCTGACCGTCCTGGGCGGGGCCGAACCCCGGAAACTGGCGCTTCACGCGGGGATCTCCTTGGTGACCGTCGGCGGCATGTGGAGCCTGTTCACCTACGCCCTGCGCGTCCTGTTGCCGCGCGGCGAATGGACCGGGTTCTAGGAGCGCGCCGCCATGATCCTTGAGAACATCGCCCTGGCCTTCGCCGCCGTCTTTCACGTCAAGACCCTGGCGCTCATGCTGCTTGGCGTCGCCGGCGGCCTGATCGCCGGCGCCATCCCCGGTTTCACCATCGCCATGGCCGTGGTGTTGACCCTGCCGTTCACTTTTTCCATGCCGCCCGAACAGGGGCTGGCGACCATGGTCAGCGTCCTGGTCGGCGGGCTGTCGGGTGGGCTGATGGCCGGCATCCTGACCGGCATTCCCGGCACGCCGTCCTCGGTCGCCACCACCTTCGACGGGTTTCCCATGGCGCGCGGCGGCAAACCGGGATTGGCGCTGGGCCTCGGCGTGTGGTCGTCGTTCTTCGGCGGAATCATCTCGGCCATCCTGCTGGTCACCCTGGCGCCGCAGCTGGCCCGCGTGGGGCTGGAATTCCTGCCCTGGGACTATTTCATGCTGGTCATGTTCGCGCTGACGATCACGGCGAGCCTGGCCGGCCGCGACCTGGTCAAGGGCCTGATCGCGGGGGCGCTGGGCCTTTTGGTCCGCACCATCGGCGAGGACGAGGCGGCGGGCATTCCGCGTTTCGATTTCGGATCCGAAGTCCTGTTGCAGGGCTTCGACTTCATCGCCGTGCTGATCGGGCTGTTCGCCTTTTCGCAGCTTCTCAACGACGTGCGCGATCCGGCGTCGGCGCGCAAGTCGTTGGCCGACAAGGGGACGCTACAGGCGCGCATCGAGCATCTGGCGGCGATCAAGCTGATCGCCAAGAACTGGTTCATCATCGTCCGCTCGTCGTTGATCGGCGTGTTCACGGGCATTCTGCCGGGGGCGGGCGGATCGGTCGCCAACATCCTGGCCTATGACCAGGCGAAAAAATCCTCCAAGACGCCCGAAAAGTTCGGCAAAGGCACGCCCGAGGGCATCATGGCGCCGGAAAGTTCCAACAACGCGGTCGAAGGTGGTGCCCTCATCACCATGATGGCGCTGGGCATTCCCGGCGACGTGACGACGGCGGTGATGCTGGGCGCTCTCCTGATCCACGACGTGGTGCCGAGCCCGACCTTCATCGCGGAAAAGCCGGTTCTGGCCTATTCCATCTTCATCGCTTTTTTCCTTGCGACCTTCATGATGGTGGCCTTGCAATCGGGCATGCTCAGGGTCTTCGTGCTGGTCACCCGCGTGCGCATGTACGTTCTGGCCGGGGTGATCCTGGGGTTCTGCGGCATCGGCGTGTTCGCCATCAACAACGTCGATTTGGATCTCTGGACCCTGCTGTGGTTCGGCATCCTGGGCTTTCTGATGCGCCATTTCGGCTTCCCGCTGGCGCCGATGATCCTGGGCGTGGTGCTCGGTAACATCGCCGAATTGAACTTGGCCCGCGCCATGGCGATCGACACGGACCTGAGCCACTTCGTGACCCGGCCGTGGTCCCTGTTCTTCCTGATCATCGCCCTGTTCTCGGCGGCCTTCCCCTGGTTCCAGTCGTCGCGCGGCAAGAAGATGTGGACCCTGTTCTACATGCCGGCGGCCTGTTTCGCCGTGTCCGTGCCGCTGTTCATGATGGGCGGCCTGCCGCGCCCGTTGATCGCCTGCGCGGTCATCGCGCTGGGGGTTTGGACGCTCTACAAGCGGTGGAAGCGCGGCTGGAAAATGGCGGCCTATGACGGACCCGAGATCAAGGAAGGCTAAGTCCCGCGATAGGTTTCCTCAATACCGCGGCCAGATAAATTCAATTGGCCTGCGCCGGTATCGTTTCTAAAGTCGTCAAAACCCAACGGACGGAACAGCCAAGAACCATGACAGAAAATTACGCCTGGGCGCCGGATATCTATGACGTCCTCAAGGATCTGGACGTGCGCCAGGTCGCCTACGTCCCCGACGCGGGCCATGCCCGGCTTCTGAAAATGTGCGAGGCCGACAACGCCATGCGCTGCATCCCCCTGACGACCGAGGAAGAGGGTATATCGCTTTCCGCAGGCGCCTGGCTGGGTGGCGAGCGGGCGGTGATGCTGCTGCAGTCCTCGGGCGTGGGCAACTGCATCAACATGATTTCGCTGGCCAATACCTGCCGCTTCCCGCTGTTGATGCTGGTCACCATGCGGGCCCAGTGGCGCGAGTTCAATCCCTGGCAGAAACCCATGGGCGAGGGCACGCGCCCGGCCCTGGAGGCCATGGGCGTGAAGGTCACGCAGGTGGATGACCCCGACCAGGTCGGCGAGACCGTGCGCTCGGCGGGTGAACAGGCCTACGGCTGGCCGGACATGGCGGCGGTGCTTCTGCATCAGAAGCTCATGCCCGTGAAGACCTTCGGCAAGTAGGGCAGGGAAACGAACATGGACAAGCAACGCGCCGACAACTACGAACTGCACCGCCGCGAGGTCGCCAAGACCCTGCTGAAGGACCGTACCGACGATTTCCTGGTCGTCACCGGCCTGGGCTCCCCCAACTGGGACGCCACCAATGCCGGCGATCATCCGCTGACCTTCCCCTTGTGGGGGGCGATGGGTGGGGCCGCGACCATGGGTCTGGGCCTGGCGACCGCGCAGCCCAAGAAACGCGTCATGGTGATGACCGGCGACGGCGAAATGCTGATGGCCATGGGCAGTTTTGCCACCATCGCCGCCCAGGGGGTGGAGAACCTTGCCATCGTCGTGTTCGACAACGAACGTTACGGCGAAACGGGCATGCAGGCGACCCATACGGCCGGTCCGGTGGACCTGGTCGCCGTGGCCAAGGCCTGCGGCTTTCCCGTGTCCATTCAGGTCAAGACCGAGGCCGAGTTGCAGGCCGCCCTGCCGGCCATCAAGGAAACCAAGGGCCCGGTGTTCGTCGACATCAAGGTCAAGGCCGAACCGCTGCCCTTCATCCTGCCGACCAAGGACGGGGTGCATCTAAAGAACCGGTTCCGGGAAAAGTTGTTGGGGCCGGACAGCCTGCTCTAGGATACCGCCCAACGATCAATTGTCTTAGGGAGTGGAAGCCATGAGCGGCGACGATCTGGCGGGCGTGACGGCCTGCATCCGGGCTTATCTTGACGGGCTCTACAAGGGTGATTTGGACCTTCTGTTCAAGAAGGCGTTTCACCCCGACGCCATGATGAACGCGGCCGACGTGGGCGGCCAGCGCATGCACCTGACCATGCCCGAGTTCGCGGAGGTCGTGAAAGGCCGGGGTGCCCCCGAAGCCGCCGGCTTCCCGCGCAAGGAGCGCATCGTCTCCATCGATTTCGCCGGGCCGGACACGGCCAACGTGAAGGTCGAGGTTCTGGTCGGCACGCGCGACTTCACGGACCTGCTGGCCTGCATCCGCATCGACGGCGAATGGAAGATCATCGCCAAGACCTATTGCCTGACCCGCGAATATGCTTCCAAGGAAGACGTGGAAGCCGCCCTGTCCTAATCCCCAGGCTTAGCCATGAGTCTAGGTTCGTTTGGCATGCATCTTGCTTTTCCCGCCGGCATTGTAACGCCGTCACACTTGGTCCGCGGATTTCTTCGCGGGACAGCCGGTAGCCGTGCCAAAAAAGGGAATTGGCTTCGCCATGATGCCGCCACCGTTTCTCAGTTTCCGAAGCCTTGCACTCGGCGCCTTGTTGGTTGCCCTCGCGACCCAAGCGGTGTTTTCGCACTTTGATTTGATGGAGCGGTGGCTCCTGTTCACCGCTGCGAATGGATACATGGCGCTGAACGAACTGCCGTTCATCTTTGCGACCATGACCGTCTATATCGCCGTCGTCATGCATTTGCATGTCCGCTACAAGCGGGGGCTGAACAATCAGTTGCGCGACGAAATCAAGCAGCGTCGCCTTGCCGAGGAAGAATTGCAGAAGGCGCTGGCGGCCCGCGATGGCTTCTTCGCCGCCATGAGCCATGACCTGCGCACGCCGGTGAACAGCATCATGGGATTTTCGGACATGATGCGGTCCCAGATTTTCGGCGACCTGGGTAACAACAAGTACATGGAGTACGTCAGCGACATCCACCGCGCCGCCTCGTTGTTGGATGTCGTCATCGCCCAAATTCTCGACATTTCACAGGCGGCCTACGACGACGTGCTCGTGATCCGGGACGAACCCATTAACGTGGTGGACGAAATCAACTACAGCCATAAACTGATTTCCGGCTGGAATGGAAAACACAAGGAGATCGAACTAGCCGTTTCCACCGACCAGGACGTCATCGTGTTCGACCGGACCCTGTTTCGCCGCTACATGATCAACCTGCTGAACAACGCCGCGAAGCATGCCGGGGCCGACGCCAATATCGGCGTGCTGATCAATCGGGGCGCCGACGGTGGGATTGAAATTACCATCTATGACGACGGGCGGGGTATCGCCTCGAGCTACCTGCATGAGATCCTCAAAGCCTTCAATCGTGGCGATAAGAAACGCGACCCCTTTACGGAGGGTGCCGGGCTGGGCCTGTGGATTGTCAGAAGAATCGCCGATGCACATGATTGCCGTCTGTCCATTGCCTCCGCGGAATTCCAGGGGTTTAGCGTCACGCTCTCCGTCCCCGCCTATCGCCTGCCTGCCAATGGCAGCAGCCAATACGTCGCCATAGTGGCTTGACCGCCGGAAGCCTTTGGCTCTTTCGCCGCGCGCTGCCGCCCTGATAGGATCGCCTCCAACACGATCAATATGGAGGAGACGGCCATGGGGAACCTCAAACGTTATCAAATGACCATCAACGGGCAGAAAGCCGATCCGGCTTCCGGCGAATGGTTCGAAAGCGCCAATCCCTACACGGGCAAGGCCTGGGCGGAAATCCCGCGCGGCAACGCCGAAGACATCGACCGCGCCGTCAAGGCGGCCAAGGCGGCCGCCCCCGTGTGGCGCAAGACGACGCCGACCCAGCGCGGACATCTGATGCGCCGGCTGGCCGACCTGATGGCGGCGCGGGCCGATGACCTGGCCGCCACGGAAGTCCGGGACAACGGCAAGCTGATCGCCGAAATGGGGCTGCAAACCAAGTATGCGCCTCAGTGGTATCATTACTTCGGCGGCCTGGCCGACAAGATCGAAGGCGCCGTCATCCCCATCGACAAGCCGGACACCTTCAACTTCACGCGCAAGGAGCCGCTTGGCGTCGTCGGCATGATTACGCCGTGGAACTCGCCGCTCATGCTCACGGCCTGGAAATTGGCGCCGGCGCTGGCCGCCGGGAATACCGCCGTGATCAAGCCGTCGGAATTCACGTCGGCGTCGGCCCTGGAATTCGTCGAGCTGTTCAAGGAAGCCGGCTTCCCGGACGGCGTGGTGAACGTCGTCACCGGCTACGGCAAGGAAGCCGGCGAGGCGCTGATCACCCATCCGGACGTCGCCAAGATCGCCTTCACCGGCGGCTCGGCCACGGGCAGGCACGTCTATTCCACGGCGGCGCAGTCGTTCAAGAAGGTGTCGCTGGAGCTGGGCGGCAAATCGCCCAACATCGTGTTCGACGACTGCAACGTGGAGAACGCGGTGAAGGGCGTGATCTCGGGCATCTTCGCCGCCACGGGTCAGACCTGCATCGCGGGCTCGCGCCTGCTGGTGCAGAAATCCATCCATGACGAATTCGTCGAAAAGCTGGTGGCCCTCGCCAAGACCGCCAAGATGGGCGACCCCATGAACCCGGACACCCAGGTCGGCCCAGTCACCACCCCACCCCAGTATGAAAAGATCCTGGGTTACATGGACATCGCCAAGGGCGAGGGCGCCGAGGCCGTATTGGGCGGCGGCAAGGCGACGCGGCCCGAATGCGGCGACGGCTGGTTCGTTGAGCCGACCATCTTCACCGGCGTGAACAATCAGATGCGCATCGCCCAGGAAGAAGTGTTCGGCCCCGTGCTCTCGGTCATTCCCTTCGAGGACGAGGAAGAGGCGCTGGCCATCGGCAACGACGTTGTCTACGGGCTGGCGGCCGGGGTGTGGACGGAAAGCATCCGCCGCGCCTTCATCATGTCCCAGGAATTGCAGGCCGGAACCGTGTGGGTGAACACCTACCGCGCGGTCAGCTACATGTCGCCGTTCGGCGGCTACAAGCAGTCGGGCCTGGGCCGGGAAAGCGGGCAGGCGGCCATCGAGGAATACCTGCAAACCAAGTCCGTGTGGATTTCCATGGCGACCGAAGTGCCCAATCCGTTTGTGATGAGGTGATCCCGGTAACATGAGCAAGACCGTCCTCATCACCGGCGGCAGCCGCGGCATCGGCGAGGCCATGGTGCGGCTGTTCGCCGAACGCGGCTGGACGGTCGTCTTCACCTTCGTGTCCAACGCCCAGGCGGCCCACAAGGTCGCGACGGAAGCGGGGGCGCGGGCGATCCGCTGCGATTCCGGAAACGAGGACGACATTCTCGCCTTGTTCGAAACGCTCGACGGCGAGGGCATCGTGCTGGACGCGCTGATCAACAATGCGGGCGTGTCCGGGCCGCGCCGCCGCGCGGTCGAGGTCACGCGGGAGACCCTGGAAGAGGTCACCCGGATCAACTTCATCGGCCCCGTGCTGTTCTGCCGCGAGGCGGTCAAGCGCATGTCGACCGCCACGGGCGGGAAGGGCGGGGTGATCGTCAACCTGTCGTCGACCGCGACCAAGAAGGGCGGGGCCGGGCAGTGGGCGGATTACGCGGCGCTCAAGGGCGCCATCGACGTGTTCACCAACGGTCTGGCCCGCGAAGTGGCGGCGGAAGGCATTCGCGTCAACGCCGTCGCCCCTGGCTATGTGTTGACGGACATGGCGGTGGACGGCGGCATCGCGGCCAACTTCGAAACCGCCCTGAAATCGGACATCCCCATGGGCCGCATCGGCGAAGTGCGGGAAGTGGCCGAAGGGGCCTATTGGCTGTGCACGGACGCCGCCGGCTATGTCACCGGAACCGTCCTGAACGTCGCCGGCGGGCGCTAACGGGCGGCTATTACGGACGGGCGAAGGCGGTCACGTCCTGGGGTTTTCCCCATTTCAGGATTTCCTGGTGCAGGCGATCGTATTTCTCCTGTTCCTCGCCGTCGCCGAACAGGGGGTCGTCGGGCGTGGTAACGGCATCCCGGATATCCTGCCAGTCCGCATCCGTCAGGGCGCGCAGGGCCGACGGGAAAAACACCACTTCCTCCATCTGCATGTGACGGCGTTGGAAGCTCAAATAGTCGCCCGCGACGTCGACGAACCAGTCGCGGGGCAGTTCCGCATCCTGCATGACGTTGTACAAGGCCGCGGCAAAACGGCGCGTCAGGGCGCCCAGTTTTTCGTGTTCCTTGTCCAGTTCGCCGACGTTCGCCGCGGCGTCGGGATCGCGCAGACGCAGTTTCGCCAGCACAAGGTCTTCGACCGGATGATGGTAGAGGTCCGGGTAGTTCTGGGTGTAGTCCAGGATATTGCTGACAAGCTCGTAGTCGGGCAGGTCGCCGGCATCAAAAGTGCGCACTTCGCGGGCAATCAGGTCCATCAACCGGGCAAGCTTCTTGTGGTCGTCACGCAGCTTCCAGATCACGTCGGACATATGCATCCCTCCACTTCGCTGATCGGGCAGCTTAACGGTGGCGTGAACAGGATGCGTTGATATGGGTCAAACGCATGGGGCGCTGTGGATAACTTTGGGGATAGATGTTGATTTATCGCCCTTTTGCCGGGCACGGCATGTCGAGCCGGAACCGTGTCCCAGGGCATGGCGGAAGGCGGCGATTGCGCGGTCATCGGTGTGAAAGGGCGGGGGCGTGGGATGGGGCAGCCGATCCATTGACCGGCCTCGCGGCATCGATTGTCCCGGGGCGGCCGCGGGAAAAACGGCCGATCAGCCAAGGGGTGGTGAAATCGCGCGGAATAGAATACCCGCAAACGCCTTGCTGAGCGCGCCTTTCGCATGATGAAAAGGGAGGGTCCGCGCGCCGCCGCCGCGATCCGGCATGGTTGATTTCGCATGCCGGTGAAATTCATCGGCGCGTTCACGGGAACACAGGGGACGGGGGGCAGGGAGTTTACATTCCTTCACAGGCCGGTCCGGATTCCGGCTCGGGAAAGGGCGGAATTCGGCGAGCGGCCGGTGCGCGGATGAAAAAGGGCGAATAATGGCAATCGGCGGCAAATGTGGATATCTCGCGCCGCCGGGGCCGCGGGATTCCGGCTGGCGGACCGGGGTGCGCACGTCGTGCGCCCTTGGAATCCGGCGGGTTCGCGCCATCGGCGGGATGGAATTCGTCAATCAGGCTTGCCCCGACGGGGGCGGGATGATAGCTGAAATGTACACAATATCGGCGGAGAATCGTCCGCCAGAGGAACGTCCCTTAATCGCCCAGGAGCCCCCGCCATGTTCGACCGCGACCGTTTCACCCAGGATTGTCTCGACGCCATCCGCGAGACCGACAGCCACATCGCGGTGAAGGAACTGATCGAGCGCGCGTGCAGCGACCCGGCGGACCTGCTGCGCGGCCTGGGCGAGCCGACCAAGGCCGGGCCGGACAAGATTTACGTGTCCGACGAGTTGACGATCCTCAACCTCGTGTGGGGACCTTACATGACCCTGCTGCCGCACAATCACAACATGTGGGCGGTGATCGGCCTGTACACCGGGGCCGAGGACAACGTGTTTTGGAAGAAGGTCGAGGGTGAGCCCGGCCATAGCCGCATCGAGGCCGCCGGCGCCAAGGCCATGCGCCCCGGCGACGTGGCGCCGCTGGGTAAGGACATCGTTCATTCCGTGACCAATCCGGTCGACAAACTGACCGGCGCGTTGCACGTCTACGGCGGTAACTTCTTCGAGGAACCGCGCAGCGAGTGGGAAGCCGAAAGCCTGACCGAGCGGCCCTACGACGTGGCCCGCAACATGGGCCTGTTCGAAACCTACAATCAAAAGCTCCAGGCGGCGGAATAGCGGCCCGGTCGGTGCCCTCATGACCCGCCGGACGGCGTGACGGCCATGCGGTGGTTCCTGATATCCCTGGGCGTGTTCGCCGCCGTCGCCTCGGCGGTGACGGCGCTGTGGGCCTGGCTGGGGCGCCCGGTCGATATGGTGGATGCGCCGGGCGGGCGTTTCCAATGCCTGTCCTACGCGCCGACGACCGCCGACGGCCATCCCCTGATGGGGCCGGATTACGACCTGCCGCCGGGCCTGATCGAACGCGACCTGGAAGCCCTTTCGAAGCTGACCGGATGCGTGCGGACCTATTCCTCCTACGGGGTGCAGGCCGGGGTGCTGCCCGCCGCCGCCAAGCTGGGCATGAAGGTGCTGCTGGGCATCTGGATCGGCGCCGAGGACAAGCAGAACCAAATCGAGATCGCGGCCGCCTTGCGGGTCGCCGCGCGCCACCCCGAGGCCGTGCGCGCCATCGTCGTCGGCAACGAGGTCCTGTTGCGCCGCGAGATGACGGGCAAGCGTCTGGCCGGGATCATCCGCAGCGTGAAGGCGCGCACCATGTTGCCCGTGGCCTATGCGGACGTGTTCGATTTCTGGGAACGTCATCCGGCCGTCGCCGAGGCGGTGGACCTGATGCTGATCCATGTCCTGCCCTATTGGGACGACCCGGCGCCACGATCCGTACGCGCGGCCCAGGACGGGGTGCGGGCGACGGTCGCCCATGCGCGGGCCGTGTTCCCCCATGCCCGGATCGAGATCGGCGAAACCGGCTGGCCCAGCGCCGGACGCACGCGCGGGGCCGGGGTGCCCAGCCGCGTCAATCAGGCGCGGTTCCTGCGCGAGTTCGCGGCCCAGGCGCAGACCCTGGGCGTTCCCTACAACGTGGTCGAGGCCGTGGACCAGCCGTGGAAGCGCGCACCCGAAGGCACCGTGGGCGGCTTTTGGGGCGTGTTCGACGCCGATCGCGCGGCCAAGTTTCCCTTGGCCGGGCCGGTCCGCGAATGGCCGGACTGGCCCCTGGCCGCCGGTTTCTCGGCGGCGCTCTGTCTGCTGTTCCTGACCGGCTTGTTCGTGGCCGGGCAACGGCTTCGGCCTGCCGCCATCCTGGGCGTGGGCCTTGCGGGCGGCGCCACGGGAACTTGCCTGTGGATGCTGGCGGCCCAGGTCGAGGCCGCGGCCATCGGGACGCTGGGTTGGCTTGGCGGCATTTATCTTTTGCTGCTGGCGGCGGGGGGCGGTGTGCTGCTGGCGGCGCTGCTTGCCCGCCTGCCGGTCCTGGACGGGCTGCGGTCCGCACCCCTGGGTGAGGTGCTGGAGGGGCTGGCCGGGTGCCGCCTGTCCCAGGATCAGGCGCTTGGCCTGATCCGCTGGGCGGTGCTGTTGCCGGCGGGCGTCCTGGCCCTCGCCCTGGCGGCCGACGGCCGTCACCGGGATTTCGTGCCCTTGGCCTTCGTCCTGCCGGGACTGGCCCTGGCGCTGCTGGCCTGGCGGGCGCGAGGGATGCAAGCGGCCCGGCCCGAAGAGGCCTGGATCGCCCTGCTGCTGGCCGTCGCCGGCCCGCTCGCCGTCGATGCGCCGGGCAATCTGGAGGCTTTGGCCTGGGCGGGAACCTGCCTGCTGCTCGCCCTGCCGGGGCTGCCCGGGGTGGCGGGCGAGCTACGGTTTCTCGGCCGGGCCTTGGCGGCGCAGGGCCAGGGAAATTAGGGCCAGCACCACGGCCGCCGAGGCCGTGGTCGCGTTGTAGAGAACCAGTCCGGCACCGCCGAGGGCCAGCGCGACGTGTGCGGCCGTGGCATGACGGCGGGGGTCGGGAAGAAAACTCAGGAGGGCGCAGGCCAGCGCCGCCAAACCGATGGCGTTCCAGCCGACGGCGGACATCAGGCCCCGGCGCAGCATGCACCACCAGGGGCCGGCCTGCTCACAAGCGGCGCCCATCTGTTCCGGTTCGATGAAGCCGTAGCGGAGGCCCAGGCCGAACAGCGCCGCGGCCCCGGCCAGGGCCAGCCCGCCCAGGGGACGGGCGGCCTTGAACGGCGCCGAAAGGATTGCGGAAATGTGGCCTGTCATGGCGCGATAGGGGCGGATTTGCGGGCGGCTGTCAATGCGGCGGACCAGCCCGCTACAGCAAATCGCTGAAGTACGCCAAGTGCGTGGTGTCACATCGGCTGATGCGCAGTTCCACCGGCGTGCCGTCGAGGGTCTGCGCGATGCGCTCGATGCGCAGCAGGGGCGCGCCCCGGTCCAGGCCCAGGTGGGTCACGTCGTCGGGTCCGGCGGCCTCGGCGGTGATTTTCTCGACCGCGCGATGGACGATCACGGCGAAGCGGTCCTGGTAAAGCTGATAGAGCGTGTTGGGCACCTGCGCCTTGTTGAGGTCGCCCAAATCCGGGAACAGGTCGTCGGGCAGGATGATGACCTCCAGGATCGCGCGCCGCGCCATCAGGTCGCGCACGCGCTTGATCTCGACCACCCGCGCCTGCGGCGAGAGGCTGAGCGCCAGGGCCTCGGCCTGGGTCCCGCGCCGCCGCGTCACCGACAGCACGCGCGAGGTCGGCAGGCGGCGCTCACCATCCGCCGCGACCAGATGGAAGAAGTGGAAGCGGTCGCGTTCCGGGCCGTGGGCATGGACGAAGGTGCCGCGCCCCTGATGGCGGATCACCAGATTCTCCCGCGCCATTTCGTCGAGCGCGCGGCGCACCGTGCCCTGGGCGACGCCGAAGCGGGCGGCGAGTTTCTGTTCCGACGGCAGGGGGTCGGTCACCGGATAGCGGCCCTGGGCGATCTCGCGCAAGAGCGCTTCGCGCACCTGCCGGTACAGCGGTCCATCGCCGGAACGGGGCCGGTCCCCCCAGGTTTCAGGCATGGGCGGTCCCTTCGCCGAAAAAACGCCAAGTCTTCTATAAGAGTTATAAGACTTGCTTGACGGCGGCAAGAGCCAAGGACTATTGCGGGTACGGGCCACTGAACAAGGGAACGTCAATCCCGGCCCGCATGCGACGTTTGAGGAAACCCAGGGCGCACCCTGAACCCATATCGTTCGGCGCAAGGCCGTTCCCCCGATCCCGCAGCAGTCTCGTAGGTGCGGCGGCAGGGGCCGGAATTTTGCGCGGAACCTGGACCCGGAGGACAAGTCTTGTCGATTCATAAACAGATCGTCACGGACATGGTGAACAACAACATCGAGTTCATCACCACTGTTCCGTGCAAGCAGCTCGGCGGCGTGATCGAGGAAGCCGAAAATCACCCCAGCATCATGCACGTGCCGTGCAACAAGGAAGACGAAGGCATGGGCCTGTGTGCCGGCGCCTTCATGGGCGGCAAGCGGTCGGCCATCATCATGCAGAACACGGCGCTGGGCGTGACGCTCAATTCGCTGGCGACGCTGATCCAGTTCTATCACATCCCGCTGCCCATGCTGATCAGCTACCGCGGCGAGCTGGGCGAGCCGGTGGCCTGTCAGGTCGAAATGGCCCTGCACACCAAGGCCCTGCTGGCGCAGATGCTGATCCCGACCTACCACTTCCACAAGCGGGAAGACGCGGGCGAGCTCGACAAGATTCTCAAGTACACCTTCATGTGCAACAAGCCGGTGGCCATTCTGACCGACGCCACCTTCTGGAAAGGGGAATGACCATGATCCGCTCCGAAGTCTTGAAAAGCCTGATCCCGGTCATTTCCGATCAGTTCGTGGTCTGCAACATCGGCCTGCCCAGCCAGGAACTCCACCTGCTGGACGATCAGCCGACCAACTTCTACATGCTCGGCACCATGGGCCTGTCGTCGTCCATCGGCCTCGGTCTCGCCCTGGCGCAGAAGCAGACGATCATCGCGATCGACGGCGACGGCTCGGTCCTGACCAACCTGGGCACCCTGCCGACCATCGGCAACAACGTGGCCGACAACTTCATCCTCCTGATCATCGACAACGGCAGCTACGGCTCGACCGGCGACCAGCCGACCTATGCCGGCAAGAAGACGTCGCTGACCAAGGTCGCCCAGGCCTGCGGCTGCGACAACGTGATCGAGTGCAAGGCCGAAGACACGGCTCAGGTCATGAAGGACGCCATCGCGTCGAAGAAGCAGACGGTCATCGTCTGCAAGTGCGAGTCGGGCAACATCCCGGTTCCCAACATCACCATGGACCAGGTCGTCATCCGCGACCGCTTCATGAAGGCGCTTGCGGCGGCCAACGCCTAAAAGCACCTCGTACGATGTCCTCCCGGCCAGGGGCGGGACGCGCCGGCAACCACCGCCGCGCGCCCGCCCTTGGCGGGTCCTTCGGGGGCGGTTAAGGTCTCCCGGCTTTTTCTTGGGCGGCCGCCCGGCCGCCGCAGCCCCTGGAGTAATTTGCCAAATGGCCGACATCCTCATCACCGAATTCATGGACGAAACCCAGGTCGCGCGTCTGGCCGAAAGCTACGACGTGTCCTATCAGCCGGACCTCGTCGCCGAGCAGGACAAGATCCCGGCCCTGATGAAGGGCGTGCGCGGCCTGATCGTGCGCAACGCGACCCAGGTGCGGGGGGCGGTGCTGGACGCGGCCGACAAGCTGGAATGCGTCGGACGCCTGGGTGTCGGGCTCGACAACATCGACATGGACGCCTGCGCCGCCCGTGGCGTGAAGGTGTTTCCCGCCATCGGCGCCAATTCCGATTCCGTGGCCGAACTGGCCATGGGCGCGATCTACGTCATGTTCCGCCGCTCCTACCTGGCGACGCCCGACGTCATCGCCGGCAAGTGGCCGCGCATCGAACTGATGGGCCGCGAGGTTCAGGGCAAGACGCTCGGCATCATCGGCATGGGCTGGACCGGGCAGGCGCTGGCCTGGCGGGCGCGCGGCAACGGCATGCTGCGCGTCGCTTACGACCCCTGGGTCAAGAAGGACGATCCGCGCTGGGCCGACTGCAAGGTGGAGCGGGCGGAAACGCTCGACGAGCTGCTGCCGCAGTGCGACGCGATTTCCATCCACGTGCCGCTGACCGACGACACGCGCAACCTGTTCAACGCCCAGACCATCGCCAAGATGAAGGACCGCGCGTTGCTGCTGAACCTGTCGCGGGGCGGCATCGTCGACGAGCAGGCGATGGTCGACGCGCTCAAATCCGGCAAGCTGTGGGGCGCCTTCACCGACGTGTTCGTCGAGGAGCCGCTCAAGTCCCCCAACATCTTCGAAGGCGTGCCCAACCTGTACTGCACGCCCCATGTCGGCCCGCGCACGGAAGAGGGCGAGGGCAAGGTGTCCACCGTCACCGCCGACGCGGTGCTCAACTGTCTGAACGGGAATTAACACGATGGCGATCAAGACCCTGGACGAACTCGAACAGCTGGCCTTCAAGGTCTTCCTGAATTCGAACGTTTCGGAAAACAACGCGGCCCATGTGGTGCGCGCCCTGGTTCAGGCCGAAGCCGACGGCGTGCCGTCGCACGGCCTGTCGCGGGTACCCAGCTATGCCGACCAGGCCAAGTCGGGCAAGGTCAACGGCCATGCCATCGCCCGCCTGGAACAGACGGCGACGGCGGCGCTGCGCGTCGACGCCAACGGCGGCTATGCCTATCCGGCCATTCATCTGGGCCTCGGCCGCGCCATCACCCTGGCCCAGGAAGCGGGCATCGTCGGCCTCGCCATCGGCAATTCCCACCACGGCGGCGTCGGCGGCCACCCGGTCGAAGCCGCCGCCCGCAAGGGCCTGATCGCCATGGGCTTTCTCAACGCGCCCGCGGCCATCGCCCCCTGGAACGGCACCCGCGCCCTTTACGGCACCAACCCCATCGCCTTCGCCTGCCCGCGACGCAACGCCGACGGCACGGATTGGGGCGACCCGATCCTGGTCGACCTGGCGCTCAGCAAGGTCGCGCGCGGCAAGATCATGATGGCCGCCAACAAGGGCGAGCCGATCCCCGAGGGCTGGTCCACGGACAAGCACGGCAAGCCGACGACGGACGCCAAGGAAGCGCTGGACGGCGGCCTGATGATCCCCATGGGCGACGCCAAGGGGGCGGCCCTGGTGCTGATGGTGGAAATCCTGGCCGCGACCCTCACGGGCTCCAACCACGGCTTCGAGGCCTCCAGCTTCTTCGCCGCCGACGGCGAGCCGCCCAAGGTCGGCCAGTTCTTCATCCTGATCGACCCGTCCGCCTTCGCCCACGAGGACGAGGAAACCGCCGGCAACCGCTTCATTGAACGCATCGGCACCCTGGTCCAGGCCATCACCGAGCAAGACGGCGCCTGGCTGCCCGGCGTCGACCGCTGGGCCAACCGCGCCAAGGCCAACGCCGAGGGCGTGAACGTGCCGGATAATCTGTTGGAAGATTTGGAGAAGCGGGCGGCGGGATAACTCTAAGCGTTACGCTGAAGGGGCATCTATTTTTTTGAGATGAGATAAAATTAAGAGCGTGCCCATCTTAAACTAGACTTCACCCGAAGCTAATGTTGTCCCAACCGACGTCAAACGGTTTTAGTTTTACTGCGATCACGAGCCGTGAATCATTGTCACCGGCCTCAGCAGAGGATGGTTCTAAAAGTGTGTCAGTTTCGACTGATACATGAGAAATAAGATTGTCATCAGTCAGCAGGCAAAAGAATGGAATTTCGTCGTCACCAGGGGTTTCGAATCCACCTAACTCGCTTGAATTTCCAGGCATTCGAAGCGCATCGAAAATTGTTTTGAGACGATTGTCGATGTCGCCAGACCTTACCGCCTCTCCAGGGAAGCCGCGCCTGAGGAAAAGAATTTCCAAGCTACAGATTAACGATAAATCCGGCGTGACTAACGGAACAAAGTTGTAGTTCTCTAATTTGTATTTTTGAGAGAGATGATCGACCAGTTTTACCTCAGGCTGTACTCGTCCGAGGCGGCGGTGTGATAAGTAAGCGGTGCTGAGGTACGGATGAACTTGCCAATAGTGCCGAAGTTGTCGATGGAAAATTTTACGAATTTCGTGTTTGTGTGAGGCGCGAGTATTGCTTCGAGAAGCGCCGAGGAGATGACCTTCGTAGGTAAGGCGGAATTCCATAAATCTCTCCTCGAGGTAAGCTCGAATTACATTAAGCTTTAGCAGCCTATCAAGGCACCACCTTCCCCGGATTCATGATGCCCTTGGGGTCGAGCGCCTGTTTGATCGAGCGCAGCAGGTGTTTCTCCACGTCCGTCTTGTAGCGCTCCATCTCGTGCACTTTCAGAAGCCCGATGCCGTGTTCGGCGGAGAACGAGCCGCCGAGGCTGTCGGCGATGTCGTGGACGCCGGGGGGCACCTCGTTGCGCAGGCGTTCGGCGTCTTCCGGGGTCGTGTCCTTGGGCATCACCAGGTTGTAGTGCAGGTTGCCGTCACCCATGTGGCCGAAGGCCATGATGGTGACGCCGGGGATGACCTTTTCCGCGTGCGGGTCGGCCTTGGCGAGGAACTCGGGAATCTTGGAGACGGGCACGGAAATGTCGTGCTTGGCGGAGGGCCCGCAGTGCTTCAAGGCCTCGGGAATGCTTTCCCGGATGTTCCACAGGCGCGCCGCCTGCTCGCCCGATTCCGCCAGCACGGCGTCGATGATCTCGCCCGCCTCGAACGCCTCGCCGAGCGCCGCCTCCGCCAGGTCGCGGATCACGCCCTTCTGCCCCGACGCCATTTCGATCAGCGCGTGGTGTTCATAGCGTTCCGTGAACGGGTCCTGGCTGCCCGGGATGTGTTCGAACACGGCGTCCATGGGGGCGCGGCAGATGTATTCGAAGCTGGTCACCTGATCGCCCGTCGCGGCCTTGAGGCGCGTCAGCAGGGACGACAGATGGGCCGGCGTTTCCGCCGCGACCATGGCGGTCGTCGTCTCGGCGGGGCGGGGGAACAGCTTGAGCACGGCGGCGGTGATGATGCCGAGGGTGCCTTCGGCGCCCATGAAGATGTGCTTCAGGTCATAGCCCGTGTTGTTCTTGCGCAGGCCGCGCAGCCCGTTCCACACGCGGCCGTCGGATGTGACGACCTCCAGCCCCAGCACCAGGTCCCGGGCGTTGCCGTAGCGCAGCACCTGGATGCCGCCGGCGTTGGTCGAGAGGTTGCCGCCGATCTGGCAGGTTCCTTCGGCGGCCAGCGACAGGGGGAACAGGAGGCCCGCGTTCTCGGCCTTGTCCTGGATCTCCTTCAGGATGCAGCCGGCCTCGACCGTCATGGTCGCGTTCACGGGATCGATCTCGCGCACGGCGTTCATGCGGCCCATGTTGATGAGCACGCCGCCCTGGGCGACGGCGCCGCCGCACAGGCCCGTGTTGCCGCCCTGGGGCGTGATGGTCACGCCGTGTTCGGCGCAGATGGCGACGATCCTGGAGACCTCTTCCGTATTGGCCGGGCGCAGCACCAGCGGGCTTTCGCCGTGGTAGTAATTGCGCTCCTCCGCCAGATAGGGGGCCATGTCGGCCTCGGTCTCGTACCAGCCCTTGTCGCCCACGGCGGCTTTCAGCGCCTGGCGCGCGGTTTCGGGAAGGGGGGGCATATGGGCGCCGTCGGCCATGATTTTGTTCCTTGAAGGCGATGGTCACTGGGGATGTTTCCGGTCATATTTGCCACGATGGCCGCCCAACGACAAGCCGGAGCCCCGCCCATGACCGCGACAATTTCTCAACCCAAGCCCGAGAATTCCAAAAGCGTCCCGCAAGGCGGCACGCCGGGGGAAACCACCGTCTGCGTCATCGGCGCCGGCATCGTCGGGGTCAACTGCGCGCTGGCGGCGGTGAAGGAGGGCTTCAAGGTCACCCTGATCGACCGGATCGAGCCGGGCGAGGCGTGCTCCTTCGGCAACGCCGGCATCCTGGCCGAATGGTCCTTCGTGCCGACCTTCGGGCCGGAGGTGCTGCGCAATGTGCCGGGCTATCTGATCGACCCCAAGGGACCGCTGACCATCCGCTGGACGCGCCTGCCGCATATCCTGCCCTGGCTGTTGCGCATGCTGCGCTTCGCCAGCGTCTCGCACCAACGCCGCGCCGCCGACGCCCTGCGCCATCTGACCATCGGCTGTTCCGAATCCTATGCCGCGATGGCGGCGGAGGCGGGGGCGCCCGAACTGGTGCGCCGCGACCCGGTGTTGCAGGTCTACGACGTTGAGGCGGATTTCAAGAAGGCGGACGCCGACCTTGCCTTCCGCGCGACCTACGGCATCAAGTATCAGGCGCTGGACCGCAAGGAACTGACCGATCTGGAGCCGGCGCTCGGCCCCGATTTCAAATGGGCCCATGCGCTGCTCGGCGGCGGCACCACGACCAATCCAGGCCGCCTGACCAAGGTCCTGGCCGAGACCTTCGTGAAGCGCGGCGGCACGCTCACGCGGGGCGAGGTGCGGGGGCTTGCGCGGAAAGCCGACGGCGGGTTCCGTATCGAGACGTCGGACGGCGTGATGGAGGCGGACCGCATCGTGCTGGCCGCGGGCGCCTTTTCCCACAAGCTGGCGGCCCTGTTGGGCGAGAAAATCCCGCTCGGGACCGAACGCGGCTACCACGCCATCCTGGCCGACCCGGGGGTGCAGGTGAACCACGCCGTCGGCTGGAAGGCCCGGGCGTTCTATGCCTCGCCCATGGAGATGGGCCTGCGCCTGGCCGGCACGGTCGAGCTGGCGGGGCTGGAGCCGCCGCCCGATTACGCCCGGGTGAAGGTCATGACCGATCTGGTGCCCAAGCTGCTGCCGGGCGTGAAGACGGAGGTGTCGACCCAGTGGATGGGCTTCCGTCCGACCCTGCCGGACAGCCTGCCGGTGCTGGGGCCGTCGTCCACGGCGCCGGGGCTGTTCCATGCCTTCGGCCATCAGCACGTGGGCCTGACCTGCGGCCCGGCGACGGGGCGCGTCATCGCGCGGCTGCTGAAGGGCGAGGCGCCGAACGTCGATCTGACGCCGTTCCGGGCGGATCGGTTCTAAAAACTCAGGAAGTTCGGATTTACGCCGCCAGCGCACTTTCCAGATAGGGGCGGAAGTGGTCGATGTCCGGCGTGTCCAGGCCGGCGATCTTGGCCCGGTCGTCCCATTCACGGACCTTCACCGCGTCCTCGTAATGGGGCAGGGCTTCGAAGGCCTTGACCTCGTCGGCGGTCATGGGACCGCCCTGTAGTTCCAGGGATTTGACCGAGGCCGGCGACAGGGTCTCGAAATAGCCCGGCTGTGTGGCGCAGAGATAGCGCTTGGCCTCGACATGCAGGCCCACGGCCTGGGCCACGCGGGCGTTGAAGTGACGGTCGGCCCAGCCGCGGGCGATGTCCTCGTGCTTGTCGTCGATGCCGCGGTCGGCGGCCCCCTGGCCGTGTTTCTGCATCATATGACCGATGTCGTGCAGGAAGGCGGCGGCGACCAGATCTCCGTCACCCGATTCCCGTTCCGCCAGCCAGGCGCATTGCAGGGCGTGTTCAAGCTGCGACACCACCTCGGTGTACGGACGGCGGCCCAAATCAAGATAAATTTCAAGGGCTTCGGCGAGGGGATTTTTCGTCATGGTCGGGTTCCTGTATACTGAATCAGGTCCACCGGACGGGGCCTGGGCGATGCTGTCCTGGGAATCTATCAATTTTATCATATTGGTCTGATGACTATCAGATGAACTTTTATTGAGCCATGTGGTACTTGAACTCCCTGCGTGGCCCGGTGTATGCAACGCGCCTGAAGGAGACGGTTCCAATGCTAAGGCGTCATATATTCACTGTTTTCCTGGTCGCCGCCCTGATGGCGTTTGCGCCGCGGGCCGTGTGCGCCGAAGTGACGACGGAAGATGTCAAAACCTTCGTCAACACCATGGCTTCGTCGGCGATCAACTCCCTGACCGGGAAGGACATCGCCCGCGACGTGCGCAAGGAACGCTTCCGCGCGCTGGTGAACGATTTCTTCGCCGTGAAATCCATCGGCAAATGGGTGCTGGGCCGCCATTGGCGCCGCGCCACCCCGGAACAGCGCGAGGAATACCTGACCCTGTTCGAGAACATGCTGCTGGAACGCTATGTCGACGGGTTCAAGGACTACTCCGGCGAATCCCTGGAAATCAGCCGCGCCGAAAAGCGCCAGGAAAACGATTTCATCGTCCATACCATGCTGAAACGCCCCGGCGGCCAGCCGGTCGAGGTCAGCTGGCGCGTCGGCGTGGGCGAACGCGACGGCCAGCATATCTTCAAGATCGTCGACATCATCGTGAACGGCCTGTCCATGGCCCTGACCCAGCAGAAGGAATTCAATTCCGTGATCTCGAATAACGGAAATTCCGTCGACAGCCTGCTGGAGAAAATGCGGGAAATGGCCAAACCCGCCGGCTGATCCCGGCGTCAGCTGATCCGAGTGAAGGTATTTTCCGGTCATGGGGCAGCCCGCCGATTCTCCTGAACCGACGCCGGGCTCTGGCGTGGAAACGCCGTCGGGCAAAGACGCTGCTTACGAAAATTTTCCCGTCGGCTCGTTCCTGCTGCCGGCCCGTCTGCGCCCGCATGTGGCGCGGTTCTACCGCTTCGCCCGCGCCATCGATGACATCGCCGACAACACCGCCTTGGACGCGGACACCAAGGTCCGCCGTCTGGCCGGGTTCGAGGCGGCGCTTTTGGGCCAGCATCCGGACGATCCCGAATTCGCCACCGCCCATGCCATGCGCGACAGTTTGGCGGAAACCGACATCACGCCGCGCCATTGCCAAGACCTGATCGACGTGTTCAAGCAGGACGCGGTCAAGGGCCGCTATCAGGATTGGGACGATCTGATGCATTACTGCATCCGTTCAGCCGCCCCCGTGGGCCGCTATCTGATCGACCTGCATGGCGGGGCGTCTCTGGGGTATGGCCCGTCGGACGCGCTGTGCAACGCGTTGCAGGTCATCAACCATTTGCAGGATTGTCAGGACGACTACCGCAGTCTGGACCGGGTCTACCTGCCGGGCGACTGGCTGGCCGCGGAAGGGGCGGTGGTCGAAGACCTGGACCGCCCGGCCTGTACCCCGGCCCTGCGCCGCGTGATCGACCGCTGCCTGGACGCGACCGAGATTCTGTTGGACGAAGCCCGTCCCATATCCTCCGGCATGCACAGCCGCCGGCTCGGCATGGAGGCCGCCGCCATCTGGGAAATCGCCCGCCGGCTCACGGACTTGCTGCGCCGCAGAGATCCGTTGGCCGGGCGGGTGGCGCTGACCAAGGGCGGCTATGCCTGGTGCTGTGCCAAGGGTGCTTTGGCCGCCCTGGTCGGCCTGCACGGGCGATGAGACCGGAACGATGACGGCGGCGGCCCTGCTGGCGTTCGCCGTCTGGGCGGGGATTCTGTTCTGCCGCGGACGGTTCTGGTTCGCCGACCAGCACCTGAGCCCCGCCGCCAAGACACCACCCAAGGGCGGCTGGCCCGATATCGCCGCCGTTATTCCCGCCCGCGACGAGGCCGACAGCATCGCCCGCACCGTGGCCTCCTTGTTCGCCCAGGATTATCCCGGGCGGATCGACGTCGTGGTGGTCGACGACAATTCGACGGACGGCACGGGGACGCTGGCCTGGGACGCCGCCCATGCGGCGGGGGTGGCGGACCGTTTCCATTTGGTCACCGGCCGGCCCCTGGCGGAAGGCTGGTCCGGCAAGCTTTGGGCGGTTCATCAGGGGCTCGAGGCGGCGCGGACGGCGGCGCCCGGGGCCCGCTATGTCCTGTTGACCGACGCCGACATTTCCCATGACCCGGCCAATCTGCGCCGTCTGGTCGAAAAGGCGGAGATGGAGAACCGGGATCTGGTCTCCCTCATGGTGCGGCTTAATTGCGAGACGCCGTGGGAACGTCTGCTGATCCCGGCCTTCGTGTTCTTCTTCCAGAAACTGTTTCCCTTTCCCTGGGTCAACGACCCGGTCAAGCGCACGGCGGCGGCGGCGGGCGGCTGCATGCTGGTGCGGCGGACCGCCCTGGATACGGCTGGCGGGATCGGCGCGATCAAGGACCGGCTGATCGACGATTGCGCCTTGGCGGCGCTGTTGAAGGCCAGGGGGTCGATCTGGCTGGGCCTCAGCCGCGAGACGGTGAGCCTGCGCCGCTATGACGGGCTGGGGGAACTGTGGCGCATGGTCGCGCGCACGGCGTATGAGCAGCTCGGCCATTCGCCCCTGATGCTGCTGGGCACCGTTGCCGGGATGGTCCTGCTGTATCTGGTGCCGCCGGTGGCGGCGCTGTGGGGCCTGGTTGCCGGGGATTGGCCGATGCTGGCCGCCGGGGCGGCGGGATGGCTTGCCATGGCCGTCGCCTATTTCCCGACTCTGCGTCTGTACGGGCGCCCGCCCTGGGCGGCCCTGGGGCTGCCCGTGGCCGGGCTGCTCTACACCGTGATGACCGTCGATTCCGCCCGCCGTCACGGCCAGGGGCGGGGTGGCGGGTGGAAGGGGCGAACCTATGCCGGCGGGGTGGGTGCGCCGGATCCCCGGGGCTGACGGCCGCCCCGTCATTGGGGGCTGGCCTTGGCTGCACCCCCCAGTGTATCCATTGCACCCATGGACAATCTGGTGACCCTTTCCGAAGCCGAAGTCGGCCGCGCCCGTGAACACGTGGAACGGATCGTGCGCGCCTCGGGCACGACCTTCTATTGGGCCATGCGGCTCCTGCCCGGTGAAAAGCGGCGCGCCATGTTCGCGGTCTATGCCTTCTGCCGCATCGTCGATGACATCGCCGACGACCCCAATCCGCTCGACGTGAAAAAGCGCGAACTGGCCCGCTGGCGGGACGAAATCCGCGCCCTGTATTCGGGGCGGCCCAAGGATCCGGTCGCCGTGGCCCTGGCCGAACCGATTGCCCATTTCGGTCTGGCCGAGGCCGACTTTCAGGCCGTCATCGACGGCATGGAAACGGATGCGTCGGAAACGCTCCGCCTCGCCACCCGCGACGACCTGTTGCGGTACTGCGACCGGGTCGCCTGCGCCGTGGGGCGGCTGAGCTGCCGCATCTTCGGCCTGGGGGCTGAGATCGGAGACCGGCTGGCGGGCGCGCTCGGCCTCGCCCTGCAACTGACCAACATCCTGCGCGATCTGGAAGAGGACGCGGCGCGGGACCGACTGTATCTGCCCGATGATCTGCTGGCTGACCATGGCGTTGCCGCCCGCGATCCACAAGGCGTCCTGGCCGACGCCAATCTGACTGCCGCCGTCGCCGAGATCGGCGCCCTGGCCGAGGAAAAGTTCGCCGAGGCCCGGGCCCTGCTCGGCCAGTGCGAGGCCGACCGGGTCAAACCCGCGACCATGATGATGGAAGCATACGGGCGCATCTTCCGCCGCATGCGGGCGCGCGGCTGGCACCGGGTGCTGGAGCCGGCGGGGCTGACCAAGGCGGAAAAGCTTTGGGTCGCCTTCCGCTACGGCCTGCTGTAGCCCGGCGCATGGCGACCGGACGTATCCATGTGATCGGCGCCGGGGTGGCGGGGCTTGCCGCCGCCGTGCGCCTGGCCCAGGGCGGCCGCAAGGTCGTCCTGTATGACAGTGCCGGGCACGCCGGCGGACGCTGCCGATCCTATTTCGACGCCCATCTGGAGCGCCGCATCGACAACGGCAATCACCTGATGTTGTCCGGCAACTGGGCGATCCGTGATTACCTGCAAACAGTGGGCTCGGCGGACAGCCTGACGGGACCTGAGGACGCGTCCTTTCCCTTTCGCGATCTCAGGACCGGCGAGACCTGGACGATCACGCCCGACGCGGGCCGGGTGCCCTGGTCCATCCTGTTCGGCGCAGGCCGGGTGCCGGGGACCTGTCTGAGCGAATACCTGCGGGTCCGGCATCTGGCTTGTGCGGGGGCGGAGGACACGGTCACGGACTGTCTGGCCGGACCGGGCACGTTGTTCGAGAAATTCTGGGAGCCGCTCGCCGTCGGCGTTCTCAACACGCCCGCCGATACGGCGTCGGCGCGCCTGTTGTGGCCGGTTGTGAAGGAAACCTTCGGACGCGGCCGCGCCGCCTGCCGGCCGCTGATGGCGCGGGCGGGGCTGAGCGAAAGCTTCGTCGACCCGGCGCTCGACTATCTGGCCGGGCAGGGGGCGGAGGTTTGCTTCAACAATCGCCTGCGCGCCCTGGACCTTGACGATGGGCAGGTCCGCGCCCTCGATTTCGCCGGCGCCACGAAGGTTCTCGATCCCGGGGATCAGGTCGTCCTGGCCGTGCCCGCCTGGGCGGCGGCGGATCTGCTGCCGGGCCTGAACGGACCGCAAGCCAGCCATGCCATCGTCAACGCCCATTTCCGGCTGACACGGCCGGTACCGGCGGCCCCCCCCTTGGTCGGGCTGGTCGGCGGCACGGCGCAATGGGTGTTTCTCAGGGACGACGTCGCCTCGGTCACGGTCAGCGCCGCCGACGCCCTGGCGGCGGAGGCCAATGAAGAGATCGCAATGCGCCTTTGGCCCGAGGTGCGGGCGGCCCTGGGATTGACCGCCAAGGAACAGGTGGAAAGCCCTCTGCCGCCCTGGCGCATCGTCAAGGAAAAGCGGGCGACCATCAGCCAGACCCCGGCCGAGGACCGCCGCCGTCCCTTGCCGCGGACGGCCTGGCGCAATCTGGTCCTGGCCGGCGACTGGACGGCCACGGGCTTGCCGGCGACCATCGAAGGCTCCATCCGCTCCGGTTACCGGGCGGCGGATCTGGTTGTCACATCCATGTCATCTTCTTGATTTCAAGGACCCTTTCTGTAAGAAGGGGCCGGATGACCGCAGGCATTGAATTTTGCGCCTGCGAAGAGTACATGTGGGCGATTAATTGCCTGATAACAAAAGATTCAAGCGGTGACGTGATGGATATCTCCGTGCAGCCAGAGGACGATACGCCGAATTCCGGTTCCGGCGAGACGATCCGTGACGGCCGCGCCCATGCGGACCTGGACGCCACCATCGACGAAGCCCGCGCCTGGCTGGCCGGCCAACAGGCCAAGGACGGCAGTTGGGCGTTCGAGTTGGAAGCGGACGCGACGATCCCCGCAGAATACGTGCTTCTCAACCATTACCTGGGCGAACCCCGCGACGCCATCGAAGCCAAGATGGGAAACTATCTGCGCCGCATTCAGGGCAAACACGGTGGCTGGCCGCTGTTCCATGACGGTGACTTCGACATGAGCGCCACGGTCAAGGCGTACTATGCCCTGAAACTGATCGGCGACGACCCGGACGCACCCCACATGGCCAAGGCGCGGGCGGCGGTGTTGGCGCGTGGCGGGGCGACGCGCTCGAACGTGTTCACGCGCATCGCATTGGCTCTGTTCGAACAGGTGCCCTGGCGCGCGGCGCCGGTGATCCGCCCGGAAGCCATGCTGCTGCCGTCCTGGTCGCCGTTCCATATCGACAAGGTCGCCTATTGGTCGCGCACGGTGATGATCCCCCTGTTCGTGCTGGCGGCGACCCGGCCCAAGGCGCGCAATCCGCGCGGCGTCGGCATCCGCGAGCTGTTCCTCGAAGACCCCTTCAAGCAGACCCATTTTCTGCACAATCCCACGGGCCATGTCCTGGGCAACGTGTTCCTGGCCATCGACAAGGCGGCGCGGCTGGTTCAGCCGATGATCCCCGGGTGGCTGGAAAAGAAGGCCATCACCAAGTGCATGGACTTCGTGAAGACGCGCCTGAACGGCGAGGACGGCCTGGGCGGTATCTTTCCCGCCATGGCCAACGCGGTCATGGCCTATGACGTGCTGGGCTATCCCCGTGACCATCCCGATTACCTGACGGCCCGCGGCGCCATCGAGAAGCTGGTCGTGGAGCGCGACGACGAGGCCTATTGCCAGCCCTGCCTGTCGCCCGTGTGGGATACCGGCCTGGCGCTGCACGCCATGCAGGAAAGCGGCATGGAAAAGGGCGATATGGTGCTCGACAAGGCCGCCGAATGGCTGGTCGACCGCCAGATCACGGACGTCAAGGGCGACTGGGCCAAAAAACGCCCGAACCTGCGTCCCGGCGGCTGGGCCTTCCAGTACTGGAACGACCATTACCCCGACGTGGACGACACGGCGGTCGTCGTCATGGCCCTGCACCGCGCCGATCCGGTCCGCTACAAGGACGCCATCGACCGCGGCGTCGAATGGATCATCGGCATGCAGAGCGAGAGCGGCGGCTGGGGCGCCTTCGACGCCGAGAACGAAGCCTATCACCTGAACCACATTCCCTTCGCCGACCATGGGGCGCTGCTCGACCCGCCGACGTCCGACGTCAGCGCGCGCTGTCTGGGCACCCTGGCGCAGCTCGGCTACGGTGCGGACGATGCCGTTGTCGCCCGCGCGATCCAGTTCCTGAAGGATGAACAGGAAGAGGACGGTTCCTGGTTCGGGCGCTGGGGCACCAATTACATCTACGGCACCTGGTCGGTGCTGAGCGCCCTCAACGCCGTGGGCGAGGATATGTCCCAACCCTATGTCCGGCGCGCCGTCGATTGGCTGAAAAGTCGCCAGATGGCCGACGGCGGCTGGGGCGAGGACTGCGCGACCTATTGGGCAGAGCGCAAAGGCCTGGCCAAGGAAAGCACGCCGTCGCAGACGGCCTGGGCCCTGATGGGCCTGATGGCTGCGGGCGAACTGGAAAGCACCGAGGTCGAAAGCGGGGTCGACTATCTGTTGAACCATCCGCGCGAAGGCGGCAAATGGCAGGAAACGATGTTCAACGCCGTCGGCTTTCCCAAGGTGTTCTACATCACTTATCACGGCTACAGCGCCTATTTCCCGCTGTGGACCCTGTCCCGCTACCGCAACCTGAAGCGCAGCAACACCAAACGCCCCGCCTACGGCATCTGACCGGCCCGGCGTGATGGCCCGCATCGGCATCATCACCGGGGTTTTGCGCGAGGTGGCCTGCCTGTCCGACATTTCCGGTGACGACGACCTGGACGTGCGCGCGTCCGGCGCCGATCCCCGGCGCGCGGGCGAACTGGCGGACGAAATGTTCGCTCAGGGCGTGGTCGCCATGCTCAGCTTCGGTTTGTGCGGCGGCCTGGACCCGGCCCTCAAGGCCGGGGATTTGATCCTGCCGACCCATGTCATCGCCGCCCAAAGCAAGAGCCTGACCTGCGATCCTGATTGGACCGGCCGGCTGGAAGACGCCCTGGGCGACATGGTGGCGCGCAAGGGAACCACTCTGGCCCATTCGCCGACCATCGTCGCCGGGCCCCGGCGCAAATCCGTGCTGCGGGCGACGACCGAGGCCGACGCGGTCGATATGGAAAGCTATGCCGTGGGCCGGGCGGCGCGCAAGGCGGGGCGGCCCTTCGCCATTATCCGCGCGGTGTCCGATACGGCGGACACGCGGCTGCCGGAATGGACGGACGAAATCGTCTCGGCCACGGGCGGCACGGACGGGGTGCGCCTGTTGAAGAACCTGGCGGCCCATCCGGGTGATATCGGGAAACTGCTGGCGTTGGGGCGCGGCAGCACGCGGGCGCTGAAGGTGCTGCGCCGCGTGGCCGGGCGGCTGGGGCCCGGCCTTGCCTTTGGCTGATTAGGTGGCGGCTGATTAGGCGGCCTTTTCGCCCTCGGCCGCTTCCTTTTCCGCCATCTTCTGCGACAGCGTCTTGACCAGGCCTTCGAACACGAATTCGGCCGGGCGCTGGTTGTCCAGGTTGATTTCCGGGGCCATCTCGCCCTCCGTGTTGACGCCCTTCAGGAACACCCGAAGCGCCTTCAGCGGGTGCGACACGGTGTCGGTGACGGCGGTCGGCTCATAGCCGCAATGGACCATGCAGTCGGCGCATTTTTCGTAGTTGCCGGTGCCGTACTTGTCCCATTCGACGCTGTCCATCAACTCCTGGAACGTATCGGCGTAGCCTTCGTTCAGCAGATAGCAGGGCTTTTGCCAGCCGAAGATGTTGCGTGTCGGGTTGCCCCAGGGCGTGCACTTGTAGGACTGGTTGCCGGCCAGGAAGTCGAGGAACAGGGTCGACTGGCTGAACCGCCATTTCTTCGCCCCTTCGTGCTTGAACACGTCGCGGAACAGCTGCTTGGTCTTCTTGCGCGACAGGAAGTGTTCCTGGTCTGGCGCGCGCTCGTAGGCATAGCCCGGCGACACGGTAATGCCCTCCACACCCAGGTCATGGGTGCAGAAATCGAAGAATTCGGCGGCTTCGGTGGCCGACATCTGGTCGAACAGGGTGCAGTTGACGTTGACCCGGAAGCCCATGGCCTTGGCCTTGCGGATGGCCGAGACGGCGCGCTTGAAGGTACCCGGCTGGGCCACGGCCTTGTCGTGGTGGGCTTCCATGCCGTCCAGGTGGACCGAGAAGGTCAGGTAGGGCGTGGGCGTGAACTTGCTGAGGTTCTTTTCCAGAAGCAGGGCGTTGGTGCACAGATAGACGAACTTCTTGCGCGCGACGATGCCCTCGACGATCTGCACGATCTCCTTGTGGATCAGCGGCTCGCCGCCGGGGATCGAGACGATGGGGGCACCGCAGTCGTCGACCGCCTTCAGGCATTCCTCGACCGACAGGCGCTTGTTCAGGATGTCGTCTTCATAGTCGATCTTGCCGCAGCCGGGGCAGGCCAGGTTGCAGCGGAACAAGGGTTCCAGCATCAGGACGAGGGGGTATTTCTCCACCCCGCGCAGCTTCTTGCCCATGATATAGGCGCCGACGCGGACTTGCTGGATGACGGGGACTGCCATGTAACTCTCCGGTATCTCAGGCCCCAGCGTGGGGACCTGTGCCGTCGTTCAATTCGCGCGGCAGTTTGAAGACGATGTTTTCCTGCACGCCCTTCAGCTCTTCGACCTGGGTGTCGCCGAATTCGCCGAGGCGGCGGATCAGTTCCTGCACCAGTTCCTCGGGCGCCGAGGCGCCGGCGGTGATGCCGACCGTCGCCACGCCGTCGAGCCACTTGGGGTCGAGCATGCTGGCGTCGTCGATCAGATAGGCGGGTACGCCGATCTCGCCGCCGATTTCACGCAGGCGGTTGGAGTTCGACGAATTCTTGGCTCCGACCACGAGCAGCAGATCGACCCGGGTGCACAGGTCGCGCACCGCCTGCTGGCGGTTCTGGGTGGCGTAGCAGATGTCCTTCACGTCCGGGCCGACGATGGCCGGGAAGCGATTTTTCAGGGCGTTGATGGTGTCGCGGGTTTCATCGACGCTGAGGGTCGTCTGCGTCACGTAAGACAGCGCCTTCGGGTCCTTGACCCGGAGATGAGCAACGTCTTCGGGGGTCTGCACCAGGTGAACGCCGCCGGGAATGCGACCCTGGGTGCCTTCGACCTCGGGATGGCCGGCGTGGCCGATCAGGATGACCTCGCGGCCCTTCTGCGCGTGGTTCTGGCCTTCCTTGTGGACCTTGGAGACCAGCGGGCAGGTCGCGTCGATCACGGGCAGACCGCGGTCGTTGGCTTCGATCTCGACCTTTTCGGCGACGCCGTGGGCGGAAAAGATGGTGACGGCGCCGTCGGGTACGTCGGACACTTCCTCGACGAACACCGCACCCTTGGCGCGCAGCGATTCGACGACGTGCTTGTTGTGCACGATCTCGTGGCGGACGTAGACGGGCGGTCCGTGGATTTCCAGGGCCCGTTCGACGATTTCGATGGCGCGCTCCACTCCGGCGCAGAAACCGCGCGGGCTGGCGAGCAGGATCTTCAGGTTCTTGGTCATCGCGATCACTTAATCCTCAGGAGGGCCCTTGTAAACCTTGGGATATTGCAGTGCAAACAGGCATTTTAAGCAACATGGTGCCGCACACTCCCATTGTTAAGGGGCAGCGGGCGGAATGTCAGCCATTTACCACTGGAAATCGTGACTTTTATGAGGCCTAAATCCCCGCCATGACAAAAGGCTCCGCCAATCTGGTCACGGGCGCCAGCGGTTTCGTCGGCGCCGCCGTGGTGCGCAGGCTGCTCGACGCGGGCGAGGCCGTGCGCGTGCTCATGCGACCCGGCAGCGACCGCCGCAACATCGACGGCCTGGACGTCGAGGTGGTGGAGGGCGACCTGCTGGCGCCGGAAACCCTGGGCCCTGCGGTCAAGGGATGCCGGGCGCTTTATCACGTCGCCGCCGATTACCGCATCTGGACCCGCGACCCCGCGGCCATGTTCCGCGCCAATGTGGACGGGTCGGCGGCCATCGTGCGTGCCGCCGCCGAGGCCGGGGCGGAACGCATCGTCTATACATCGTCCGTCGCCGTGCTGGGCATTCCGCCGGGCGGTGTCGGCGACGAGGACACGCCGGTCACCTACGCCGACATGATCGGCCCTTACAAGCAGTCCAAGTTCCGGGCCGAGGAACGTATCCGCGAGTTGACGGCAAAGGAAGGCTGGCCCGTGGTCATCGTCAACCCGTCGACCCCGATCGGCCCCCGCGACGTGAAACCGACGCCGACCGGGCGCATCGTGGTCGACGCGGCGAACGGCAAGATGCCGGTTTATGTCGATACGGGCCTGAACGTCGCCCATGTCGACGACGTGGCGGCGGGTCATTTGCTGGCTTTCGCCAAGGGACGCATCGGCGAGCGTTATGTGCTGGGCGGCGAGAACATGGGCCTCGGCGACATCCTGGGCGTGATCGCCGAGCTGACCGGCGGGCGGCCGCCCCTGTTCCGGGTGCCGACGGGCCTGATCATGCCGATCGCCCATGTCTCCGAAGCCTGGTGCCGCCTGACCGGCGGAACCGAGCCGATGGTCGCCCCGGATTCGGTGCGCATGGCGAAAAAGAAGATGTTCTTCCGCTGGGACAAGGCGGCCCGGGAACTGGGCTACGCACCCCGCCCGGCGCGGGACGCCCTGGCCGACGCCGTCGCCTGGTTTCGCGCCAACGGCTATATTGCTTAACGCACGAAGCGGGGGGATTGTTGCCATGCGCCCAGCGCATGTTTCTCCGCGATTTCACGATATTGACAACAACCCGTCATATGCGCACCTATTGCGCAACGAAACGGTAACCGGGAAGTTACGAGCAAATGAAAGCAGTCATGCTTGCCGCCGGCGTGGGCCGGCGGCTTTTCGGCGACGGTAACGACGATCCCCCCAAGGCGCTTCTGCAATTCGGTGACCGGACCCTCCTGGCCCGGCATATCGAGGTTCTGACGCAGCTTGGCGTCGAGGAATTGATCGTCGTCGTCGGCCACAAGAAGGAGATGATCGAGGACGAGCTGGCCCGCGTAGCGCCCAAGGGCTTCGCGCGCACCCTGTTCAATCCCCGGTTCAAGGAAAGCCCGATCCTGTCCCTGGCGCGGGCGGGAGAAATTCTGCGCTCGGGCGAGCGCATCCTGTTCATGGACGCCGACGTCTATTACCACGACGACCTGCTGAAGGCCCTGATCGGCAGCCGCCATGAGACCTGCATCATCCTGGATCAGGACTTCGTGCCTGGCGCCGAGCCCGTGAAGACCTGCGTGCGCGACGGCGTCCTGGTCGATTTCGGCAAGAAGGTGTTCGAACCCCACGACACCGTCGGCGAATGGCCCGGCTTCCTGACCATGGCGCCGGACATCGCGCATCGGGTCGCCGACCGCGCCGACGAACTGTCCCAGGGCGACATGCCGGGCTTCGTCTACGAAGACGCGTTCTGCGACGTCATGAAGGCGTCGGAGCCGGGCACCTTCGGCTTCGAGGACGTGACGGGCATTCCGTGGATCGAGATCGATTTTCCCGAAGACCGGGAACGCGCGGCAACGGAAATCCGCGCCAAGATCGCGGCCTACAAGCCGATGGGCGAGCGCGTCGGCGACGCCGCCGAATAATCCAGGCTAGACTCGGAACACGTATTGCTTCGCCGGGTCGCGGTCGATGTCCGGCGGGTAGTTCTTGTGCTTGTCCGCGTAGTAGCGGTCCATGAAATCGCCCGCTGACGCCCGGTTGTAGGTGGCGTAGTAGATGCGGCGGATTTTGTCGCTCAGGTTGGCTTCCGACGCATGGGGCGCGAACGAATCGAAGAACACCACGTCGCCCGGATTGGTCGGCACGGGCTGAAAGTCCATATCGGCCATGTCGGCGTCGGACATCGGTTCCCACGACGCGAACATGCCCTTCTTGTGATGGCCGCGAACCATCTTCAGGCAGCCGTTTTCTTCCGTCGCCGCGTCGATGGATACCAGGGCCGAGATGAAGAAATCCGCATAAGCGTCCCAACCGGCCTGGGAATCCTGGTGCGGCTTGAAGCCGTCGCCGCCCGGCATCTTGAAATTGATCTTTTCCTTGAACAGGGCCGCGTTCTCGCCCAGCAGCTGGCCGACCGGGCCGCGCAGGGCCTCGGCCAGGGCGCCGAACCCGTCGTGGAAGGGGGAAATGCGCTCGATCCGGCTGACCAGATTTTCGGCCGCGTTCTTCTGGCTTTTCTCGTGGAACACCCAATGACGGCCGGAAACCTCGGGCAGGGCCAGGACTTCGTCGGTCCAGGCGCCGATGCGGGTCATTTCCTCGGCGGAAAAGCCGCCGCGCAGAACCAAATAACCGTCGTCGGCGAATTGTTGGATCTGGGTGTCGGTGAGAATGGGTGTATTCAGCATGATTTCTTCAACGGCGGTGCCGATGCCGGTTGCCTTTTGCCGCAATTTTCATGATGTTCCGGGCTATCCTTATCGCCCCATGTAGACCCGCCCGCAGCCGGAGGCAAGACCATTAGTCACAATACCTGGATCCACAAGGTTGCGCGCCTGGCCGTGACCAAACCCCTGATGGGAACCAAGGTCACGCCGAGCCAGGTGACCGTCGTGCGCCTGGCCACGGGCATCGCCGCCGCCGCCGCCTTTGCCCTCGGCCCGTCCCCCTGGCTGAACCTGCCGTGGTGGGAGATCGGTGCTGGGTTGTTCATCCTGTCCATGGTGCTCGACCGGGGCGACGGCGATTATGCCCGTCTGTCGGGTCAGACCAGCGCCGCCGGTCACAAGTTCGACCTGATCGCCGATACCGTATGCAACGCCGTGATCTTCGTCGGCCTGGGCATCGGGCTGCGGGGTGGCGAATGGGGGATGATGGCAATCCCCATGGGCGTCCTCGCGGGGGCGTCGGTGACCTTCATCCTGTGGATGGTCATGCGCATGGAAAGCCTGGCCGGCGCGCGCAGCGCCGAACTTGGCTCGTTCATGGGATTCGATCCCGACGACGCCATCCTGGCCGTGCCGGTCCTGGTGTTCCTGGGTTATCAGGAACCGCTGCTGGTCGCCGCGACCATCGGGGCGCCGGGCTTCGCCCTGCTGTTCGCCGTGCAATGGGGGATCAAGTACCGGGCCCGCCGCCGCGCCCTGGCCGAGGGCGGAAAGCAGGAGGGATGACGGAAGCGGCCGCGTTTCCGGGAAATCTGTTCCGGGCCTGGGTCGGCCTGGCCCGGCGCGGCGCCTGGGCGGTCGTGCTGCTGTCCATCGTCGGGGCGGGGCTGACGCTCACCTATCTTCAACACAACCTGGCGATCCATACGGACACCACGGACATGCTGTCCGCCGACCTGCCGTTCCGCAAGAACAACCGGGAGGCCGGCCGCCTGTTCCCGCAGTTGAGCGACAACATCCTGCTGGTCCTGGACGGCGCCGTGCCGGAACGGGTCGAGCGCGCGGCGCGGCAATTGACCGGCAGGCTCAAGGCGCGGCCGGAAACCTTCGGCGCCCTGTTCGACCCCGAAGGCGATCCTTTCCTGCAACAGAACGGCCTGCTGTTCCTCGACGTGAAGGAGTTGGAAGACCTGACCGGCAGGCTCGCCGAGGCGCAGCCCTTCCTCGCCAGCCTGTGGGGCGACGCCAGTCTGGCGACCCTGTTCGACCTGCTGCGTCAGGGCATCGAACAGCAGCTTGACGGCAAGGCGCCGCCCGTGGCCCTGGCCCGGGTGCTCGACCTGCTGGCCGAGGTCGGTGAAAAGCGCGCCAAGGGCGAAGACGCGATTCTGTCTTGGCAACGGCTGCTGGCCGGGGAAGAAGACACGGCCGCGCGGCGGTTCATCGTACTCAAACCGCCATTGGATTTCGCCTCGCTGCAGCCGGCAGGCAAGCCGATCGCCGCGTTGAAGGATTTGCGCCGGGAATTGCAGTTGGACGGGACGGGGCCCGTGCGCCTGCGCATCTCCGGCTCCGCCGCCTTGCAGCAGGATGAATTGAAAAGTGTCGAGCAGGGCATGGGCCTGGCCGGGATTCTGTCGTTTACCTTGGTCCTGGTGCTGCTGGTCCTCGGCCTGCGGTCCCTGCGCATGGTCATTGCCGTCCTGGCGACCCTGATCCTGGGCCTGATCTGGACCGCCGGATTCGCGATCTGGGCGCTCGGCGCCCTCAACCTGATCTCCGTCGCCTTCGCCGTGCTGTTCATCGGACTCAGCGTCGATTTCGGCATTCACTTCGCGTTGCGCTATCGGGAACACCGCGCCCGGGGGCATGACAATGGGGCGGCGTTGGAGGCCACGGCGGCGGCGGGCGGCGGCGGGCTGACGCTGTGTGCCGTCGCGGCGGCCATCGCCTTTTATTCCTTTCTGCCGACGGATTACGTGGGCCTTGCCGAACTGGGCCTGATCGCGGGATCGGGCATGTTCATCGCGCTGGCGGCCAACCTGACCGTTCTGCCTGCTCTGTTGACCTTGATGCCCACCGCGGCGGGCCGCCGTGACGGTCATGCGGGATGGTCCGACCGGGCGCGCCGCGCCCTGCAAGGTCATCCCCGCCGGGTGCTGATCGGTGCCGGAGCGGTGGCGGTTATCGGCCTGGCCGCCGCGCCGCAGGCGCGGTTCGACTTCGATCCCCTGAACTTGCAGGACCGAAATCTGGAATCGGTCGCCGTCGTCCATGAACTGGCGGCGGGGAAGGGGGCGTCGACCTATAGCGCCACGGTCCTGGCCCCTGACGTCGACGCGGCGCGAGAACTTGCTGACAACCTGACGGCCCTGCCCGAGGTCAAGGGCGTCGCGTCGGTCCTGAGCTTCGTGCCGGGAAACCAGGAGGAGAAAGCCGAGATCGTCCGCGATCTTGCCTTGTTCATGCTGCCGTCGCTGGCACCCGGTGGCGGCACGGGTGACGGAGACCCGGCGCGCCGCCGCACCGCCGCCGAAAATCTGGGGGCGGCCTTGGCAAACCTGGACGCCACCAACGCGGGGCCGGACCTTGCCCACGCGGCCGGACGGCTGGCGACGCTGTTGAAGGGGCTCGACGAGGCGGGCCTGGCGGAGCTGGAGCAGGGCCTGCTGGCCGTGTTTCCCGACGCGGTCGAACGCCTGCGGGGCAGTTTGAGCCCTGAACCGTTCACATTGGCCGATCTGCCCGCCGGCATTCGTGCCCGCTATGTCGCCCCGGACGGGCAGGCGCGGCTTGAGGTCATTCCCGCCGACGACCTGCGCGACCCCGAAGCGGTCGAACGTTTCGTCGCGGCGCTGCGCAAGGTCGCCCCGGATGCATCAGGGGCGCCCGTCACGATCTATGAGGCCGGGCGGGCGGTGCTCGCCGCTTTTGTTCAGGCGGGGACGATCGCGGTGGCGGCGATCCTGATCCTGCTCGGCCTGCTGCTGCGCCGGGCAAGCGACGTCGCCTTCGTGTTCGCCCCCCTGGGGCTGGCCGCCGTCCTGACGGTGCTGTGTTCCGTCGCCTTTCAGGTGCCCTTCAATTTCGCCAACATCATCGTTTTGCCGCTGTTGTTCGGGCTTGGCGTCGCCAGCGGCATTCATCTGGTCCTGCGTGACCGCCAGGAACGTTCTGGCGGTGATGCGGCGGCGGGCGATGCGTTCGAAACCTCGACCCCCCGGGCGGTGCTGTTCAGCGCGCTGACCACCATCGGTTCGTTCGGGTCCATCGCGCTGTCCGGTCATCCCGGCACGGCCAGCATGGGCGTGCTGTTGACCATCGCCATCACCCTGACCCTGGTCTGTACCTTGGTTCTGCTGCCGGCATTGCTCGCGGTTCGTGGCCGGGGGCGGACATGACCGCCGGTGATCGGCCCATGACGCGGGTTCTGACCTGGCTCTATATCGGACTGGGTGTGGCGTTGTTGGCCTGGGTGGTTGCCGAGGTCGATTTCAAAGCCGCCCTGGCCAGCATTCTCGGCATGGGCTGGCAGGGGTTGGCGGCGGCCTTCGCGATCTATCTCGCGGCCTTTTATATCGACAGCCTGTCCTGGCATCTGGCCATCCTGCGCCTGCCCTTGACGCTCCGCTGGTCCTATATCGTGTGGCGTATCCGCATGGTCGGCGAGGCCTTCAACACCGTGCTGCCTGCGGGCGGGTTCGGCGGCGAGCCGATCAAGGCGGTGCTTCTGAAGCGCCATCACGCGGTCAGTTACCGCGAGGGCATCGCCTCGATCATCTTGGCGCGCACGGTGAACCTGATCGGCTTGGTCGTCTTCATGCTGATCGGTCTGATCCTGCTGGCCGGGCACGAGGCCGGCGGGCGATATGGCGCCTTCGCGCTCGGCGGGTTCCTGTTCCTGACCTTCGGAATCGGGGTTCTGTTCGCGGTCCAGAAATTCCGCGCGGCGTCGTGGACGGGAACGCGCCTGGGCCGCACGCGCCTGGGTGCCCGTATCGAGGCCGCGCTCGAGCATATCAACGACGTTGAGGACCGGCTGCACCATTTCTATGCGGAGCGGCCCTGGCGCTTCGTGCCGGCTGTGCTGCTCGCGCTCATCAACTGGGTGATCGGGGCGGCGGAAACCTATGCGATTCTCTATTTTCTGGGATATCCGGTGACGCCGGGCGAAGCCCTCATCATCGAATCCGTGAACCAGATGGTGCGCGCCGCGACCTTCTTCGTGCCCGCCAACCTGGGCACCCAGGACAGTGCGTTGATCATCCTGGCCGGGGCCGTCACGGGGTCGCCCGAGGCCGGCGTGGCCTTGGCGGCGGTCAAGCGCATCCGTGAAATCGTCTTCGTGGTTTGGGGATTTGCGCTGGGGTCGATCTATTCCCTGCGCGGTCTGCTGAAATCGGCCGAACGCGGCAACGGGGACGGGGGCGGCGAAGGTGAAGGTAACGGCCTGCCGTCAGGCTGAGCCTATCCGCCGAGCAGAACCTGGGTCTTCTCCCGCAAGGCGTCGGTCAAGGCGGGCAGGCCGTTCTTCACGATGCTTTTGAATTCGGAAATATGTTTGGCGAGCTGGCTGATCGATGTCGTTCCGCGGCGCACCAGGACGTCATAGACACCCCATCGCCCGTCCTTGAAGACCATCAGGTAGGTCAGCGTGACCGGCTCCTTGCCGGTCAATTCCGTCTCCACCAGAACGGTGCCTTTCTGCGGGCCCGGTTTTTGCCCGTGATCGATGAAGGCCTGGCCGGACCAGCCGTCGAACTGATTGGCGTAGGTGCCGATGGTCCAGCGGCGAAAGACGTCGAGCAGGGCCGTCTGTTCCGCCGGCGTGGCGTTCTTCCAGGGCCGCCGTCCGGCCGATTGACGCGCGGTCAGATCAAGATGGAAGGCCTTGTCCACGGCCGGCGCCAGGGTCTCGAAGCGGCCTTTCACGCCGAGTGCGTCCGCGCGCTTCATGACGTCGAGCAGGGTGGCATGGAAAGTGGTGACGACCTCGCCGGCCTGGGTGGTCCGTGGCGCCTGAGCGACAGCGGGAATGGCGCCCGCGATCAGCAACAGGATCGCGATGATGAGGGAGGCGACGGGCATGGACGTTGAATGATTGCGCATAGGCGAACACTTAAGCCGGGTTTCGCGGCCATGCCAGGGGCGGTTCCCGGGCGATGGAATTTTACTTGCCGGCCTTGGCCGTGCGGCCCGACGCGAGAATCTCGTCCGCCTTGGCGTTCAGCAGGTTGGTCAGGCCGGTAATTCCGCTGTCTTCAAGGGTTCGGCGGTATTCGTCGCGGCGTTTGATGAGCTGCGAAATGGTGCCGTCCAGAAGGACATCGATGATTCGCCATTTTTCGCCGAACTTGCGCAGGCGATAGGTCACTTTTACGTTCGAATCCGACTGCCGTTCCAATTCCGTTTCAACCAGGACGGACCCGTCCTTGATGGACCGTGTGCCGACCGTCTTGAAGGTTTCGCCGCCGTATCCGGAAAACAGCACGGCAAGCTCGCCGGCGCTCAAGCGCCGCGCCGCGTCGTTCAATTTTCGGCGTGCGTCCTGGTCGGCCTTGGCCCAATGCGCGCCGGATACGAAGCTGACCATCAGAGGCATGTGGAAATAGCGGTCGAGATGCTCGAGGAATTTCGTGTAACGTCCTGAAACACCAAGGTTATCGCTGTCTTTCATGACGGCGAGAAGATCTCTGTGGAATGCGTCCACCACGGTCTCAGGCATGTCGGCGCGGACGGTCGAAGGTGCCACGGCAAAGGTGATGAACACCCATGCCAGAGCGAGCTTGAGAGCTTGTCGGCGAAGTGGGATCATGATTACGAGTGCCTCCCTTGTGCGCCAGGATATGCATTTTTCCACGCGGTTCAAGCGCCCTGGCATAGGGCCTGGGTGCACGCCGACATCACGATTTAGTTAGCGGTCAACGGTAAATAAATTACTTTGAATCGGTTGCGGGGGGTGGCAACTTCACTTATTACTTCACGGCAACGGATGACGCGCCTGGGCACGTCGCATTGCCAAGCAGATTCAACCGGCTGCCAAAGGGTGGTCGTGACGAGGAAATGGGGCTGGGTTTTGATCGGTAAGTTTCGGAACTTCGCGGTCGGCGCGTTTTTTGCGGCTAGCTTGTCCTTGGGGTCGGCCCAGGCGGACGATCAAGCTCGGGTTCTGTCGTTCCAGGGCGAATTGGTCGCGCAGGCGGATGTCCAACTGTCCCAGGCGGACGATACGGGCAACGATCCCCTGGAAAGCATGAACCGGGCCATCTTCTCCTTCAACGAAGGGGTGCAGGAAGGCCTTCTGCGACCGATCGCCAATACCTACAATTCGACGGTTCCGGCGACCGGCCGGCAGGCGCTCAAGAACATGTTCGACAACCTGTCGTCGCCGATCACGTTCGTCAACGATGTGCTGCAGTTCGAATTCGAACGCGCGTTGGTGACCTTCATGCGCACGTTCCTCAACACCACCGTCGGCATGGCCGGCATGGTCGATATGGCGTCCGAGATGGGCTTCCAGAAACATAGTGAGGATTTCGGTCAGACCCTGGGCGTTTGGGGCGTGGGCGAAGGCTTCTATGTCGTGCTGCCGATCCTCGGCCCGTCCAATCCGCGCGATGCGATTGGGCGCCTGTTGATCGACGGCTATTTCGATCCGCTGGGCTACTATCTGGACAATATCGACGCGGACGAGATCAGCTTGGCCCTCGATGTCGTCGACGGTCTTCTGGAATACGCCGATGTGGTCGAGGAACTGGACCAGATCAAGAAGACCTCGGTCGATTACTATGCGGCGATCCGCTCGCTCTATCGTCAGAAGCGCAATGCGGAAATCTCCAATGGTCAGAACCTGGACCTGCCGCCGATCCCCGATCTCGCGCCGGAAATCCGCAGCGAATTGCCTGCTGGTGGCGGGCTGGATACCTCGTTCGCGAAACTGAGCCAGACCGTTCAGTAACGGGCCATTGCCCGGGGATCTTCCCCAAAACCTTGAAATTTCAGACGAGTCTCGTTATAGTAACGGGGTTGGTGCCCATATGGGGCCAGCCGTGAATTGCCCGGCTTAACGGCGGGCGGAGTGGGCGTTGCGGTCGATAGGCCGTTACGTCCGAAGACGCCATATTGCTTCATAAGGAGGATAAGGCATGAACGCTTACCTGCGCTTTGACCGCACGAATTCATCCTTCCCTGTGTCTGACTTTGTATCTGGATATGCGTCCGCTTCGGCGGGACGCAGTGCTTGCCGCGCGCCGTTCGGTGTCGGGAAATGCCTTTGGCATGCCCCCGACCTGCCATAGAGCCGCCGTATTCGAAATCTAGAACTCAAATCATGTCCTTAGGCGGTTCCACGCCGCCCCAACAGGGGAAGAAGAGAAAATGACAACGATGACAGTACCTGCCGTTCCGACCGAAGGAGGCCTGAGCCAGTATTTCCGCGAGATATGGAAGTTCCCCCTTCTGGAGAAGGAAGAGGAACAAAGGCTGGCGCTGCGCTGGACCGAGCATGGCGACGTTGATGCCGCCCATATGCTGGTCACTTCGCACCTGCGTCTGGTCGCCAAGATCGCCATGGGATATCGGGGCTACGGCCTGCCGGTCGCGGACCTGATTTCCGAAGGCAACATCGGCCTGATGAAGGCCGTGAAGAAGTTTGAACCGGAGCGCGGTTTCCGCCTGTCCACCTACGCCATGTGGTGGATCAAGGCGGCGATCACCGAATACATCTTGAAGTCCTGGTCTTTGGTCAAGATGGGCACCGTCGCCTCTCAGAAGAAGTTGTTCTTCAGCCTGCGCGGTCTGAAGGGCCGACTGAAGATCATGGATTCGGGTGAATTGAACCCGGAAGACGCCCGGCGCATTTCCGAGGAAGTCGGCGTATCGACCGACGACATCGCCTACATGAACCGGCGGCTCGCGGCCCGCGACATGTCCCTGAACGCCCCGGTGACCCAGGAAGAAGGCGCCGTCGAATTCCAGGATACCCTGGTTGACGACCGCCCCAGCCCGGAAGCCATGTTCGGCGACACGGAGGAAGACAACTTCCGCCGCACCCTGGTTCAGGAAGCCATGGCGGCCTTGCCCAAGCGCGAGCGTGAGATTTTCGTCGAGCGCCGCCTGACGGACGAGCCCGCGACCCTCGAGGATTTGGGGGGGCAGTACGGCATCAGCCGGGAACGGGTGCGTCAGCTCGAAAACCGGGCCTTCGAAAAGGTCCAGAAGCACGTCGCCCGGGCCCTTGCCGATACGGTCGGCGCCGTATAGACGCATCGGCCCGTTTTGGCGCGTCCCCAACCCCGGACACCCATCGCGCACCCGGCGCCGCGGAAAGCGGCGCCGGGTGATTGCGTTTGGGGGATCTGCTAGGCTCCGAACAGCTTGTCCGAATGCGTTTGAGGGCCCCCGTGCCATGCTTGTCCTGTTCACCGATTTCGGCTTTCAAGGTCCCTATGTGGGGCAGATGAAGGCGGTTCTGCACGCGGGCGCGCCGGGGGTCCCGGTGATCGATCTGATGCACGATGCGCCGCCTTTCGATCCGCGGTCTTCCGCCTATCTGTTGGCGGCGTTGGCGGGCGAACTTGCCCCCGGCGCCGTGGTCCTGGGCATCGTCGATCCGGGGGTGGGAACGGACCGCCGCGCGCTTGCCGTGGAAGTGGACGGGCGCTGGTTCATAGGGCCTGACAACGGCCTTTTCGCATTGACGGTCCGGCGGGCGGCGGTGGCGCGGGCATGGGAAATTACCTGGCGCCCGGACAGGCTTTCAGCCAGCTTTCACGGTCGCGACCTGTTTGCGCCGGTGGCGGCGGCGATCGCCGCAGGCGGGACGTTCGTCGGTACCTTCCCGGGGCGGGAAATCGCCGTTCAGGAGGTCGACCGGAACGACTGGCCGGATGAATTAGAGCGAATTGTATATATCGACGGATTCGGCAACGCGATTTCCGGCATGCGCGCAGAAAACCTCTCGCCAAACCACCGGATTCTAGTTCACAATGTTGAAATCAAAGGCGAAAAGACCTTCGCCTCGGTTCCGCCGGACAGCTTGTTCTGGTACGCGAATTCGAGTGGTCTGGTCGAAATCGCCTGTAACCGAGGGCGGGCGGATCGGCGCTTGGGATTGTCGGTCGGAACGGGGGTTCGTGTCGTTGGAAATCAATCTGTGACAGTAGTTACTTGATGGCCTATACAGGGAACTAACTGTACTGCAAAGGTGCAGATAAAGCCGTGTGCCATTGAGGGCCTGTCCGCAAGGGAGTTTAGCCGCTGCGTTCGTTCACGCGCGTGAACAGACAGCGAAAGTCTGCATGAGATCATGGCCATCCGTCTGAAATTTTGGGGAGTTAGAGGAAGCATTGCCTGCGCCACGCCGCAGCACATGAAGTATGGCGGCAACACCAGTTGCATCGAGGTCGAGGCGGGTGACTATCGGTTCGTCATGGACGCGGGCACCGGCATCCGGTCTTACGGCAACGCTTTCCTTCAGTCCGGCGCGAAATGCTCCCACTTGCTGCTGACCCACACCCATTGGGATCATATCAACGGGTTCCCGTTCTTTGTGCCTGCCTATAATCCCGAGTACGCCATCCATATCATGGCCGGCCATCTGAAAAGCCGCGGCGACGAGGGCATTCAGGACATCCTGTCGACCCAGATGCATAACCCCATGTTTCCGGTGCCGCTTGAGGCCATGCAGGCCAAGCTGCGGTTCGAGGACTTCGATGCGGGCGACAGCTTTTCCCTGCCGTCGGACATCACGGTGAAGACGGCGCCCCTGAATCACCCCAACGGCGCCACCGGATACCGGATCGAACACGAGGGGGCGGCGATCTGCTATGTCACCGATACGGAACACACGCCGGGCAAGCTGGATGAAAACATCCTGGGCCTGATCGAGGGCGCCGATCTGGTGATCTATGACAGCACCTACACCGAGGAAGAGTTTCCCGCCAAGGTCGGCTGGGGTCATTCGACCTGGAACGAGGGCATGCGTCTGTGCCGGGCGGCCAACGTCAAGCGCATGGCGATCTTCCACCATGATCCGGAACACGACGACGCCTTCATGGATAAATTGGCGATCGAGGCCGAGGCGGCCTGGGAAGGCAACTTCGTCAGCCGCGAAGGCATGGAACTGATCATCGAGTGATCCGGCCCGCGGCCGCCGCGTAAGCGCCGCGTTCTAATTTTATGAATTGAGATTGGGGCGTTCGCGCCGGCCTGTACCGGCCCGCTGGCGAAGGCCTATTGCTGCGCGGGGGCCGGTTGGCCCTCGACGGCGGCGGGCGGGACATCCTGGGGCGTCTGGGCTTCCTGGGGCGTTTGACCTTCCTGCGGGGCCTGGCCTTCCTGCGGCGGCTGTCCTTCGCCCTGCTGTTCCTTGGCGCGCTTCTCCGCCTCGGCCTTGGCGCGAATAACGGCAAGGTGCTGGTACCAGACCTCGCGCTCCTTGAGGGACATGGCGGTCACGCGGATCGACGTGCGCCGGTTGGTCATCTGGTTTTCCGGGATCGGCACGCCTTCCTCGGTGCGGTTCGGAACCTTCGGCTTCTGGTCGGCGAAACCAGTGGCGCTCATTTTCAAAGGATCGACAAACTGCCGGTCCGCGAAGAACCGCACCACCGTCGCGGCGCGCGACGTCGACAACTCCCAGTTCGAGGGAAAGCGTTCCGTCGAAATGGGCTCGTCGTCCGTATGGCCCTCGATCTGAACGTTGTAGGTGGCGTAACGCGGCGCGCTGATCGTCTGGGCGATCTTTTCCAGGTAGGGAATGGCTTCCTCGCGCAACTCCGCCGAGCCGGGCTTGTAGAAGGCGCCGGACGACAGTTCGATGACCACACCCTTGGAGTCCTTGGACACCTGCACCGCGCGGTCTGCCTGCATCTGGAACACGACGTCCTCCAGATCGATCTTCAGCTTTTCCGTGGGCGAGGCATCGTCGTCGGACGACCCGATCTTTTCCTTGATCGCGGCGGCCGCTTCCTCGAAGGCGGGAATGTCGAATTCGGCGAAGGTCAACATCATCACGAAAAAGCACATCAGCAGCGTGATGGCGTCGGCATAGGTGACCAGCCAGTCTTCTTTCTCTTCTTGCGGGGATGGTTTGATCGGGACTCCCATGGCGTCAGCCTGCGCCGGCGGGCAATGGCACGAAAACCCGCCGTGGCATGGCTACCTCTTCATCTTGTCGATATTGAAGTGGATGGCCGGGTCAAGGAAGCTGTTCATGCGGTCCGCGATGTAGCGGGGGTTCTTCTTGTCGGCCAGAAGCGACAGTCCCTCGGCGATCAGGTAGTTGCGGAAGCGCACGATTTCCTCGCGCTGCTGGATTTTGGTCGCAGCCGGAATGAAGATCATGCGGGCGAACATGACGCCGTAGAGGGTCGTCAAAAGCGCGACCGCGAGGCCGGCGCCCAGCTGCGTCGGATCACCGCCCAGGTTGTCGAGCATGATAATCAGGCCGACCAGGGTCCCGATCATGCCGAACGCCGGGGCGGCGCCACCCATGCTGCGCAGGATGTCGACCTGCACGGTGTTGCGCCCGAAGGTCGATTCGATGGCGTTGGTCAGGATTTCGCGGACTTCCTCGCCGGTGTAACCGGAAATCACCATGTCGACGCCGAATTTCAGGAACTTGTCGCCGCGCACCGCTTTCTTGGCTTCGGCCTCAAGCGCCGGCGGACCGCTTTTCTGAACCGTGTAGGCCCAGCGGATGATTCGCCCGACTTCGGACTTCAGCACGTTGCGCCCGACCTTGGGCGAAAACAGGATGCGCCAGATCAGGCGCAGCGACAGCATGACGTAGCGCGGTTCGTAGGAAATGAATGTTGCCGACAGGGTGCCGCCGACAACCATCAGAAGGCTCGAAAGGCTGAGAAAAATCAGGAAGTTGTCGGTGCTCATCATGACTGAGCCGATGAACAGACCGAACGCGGCCAGCAACCCGACAAGTGTGGTAAACGACATGTCTTCCCCGGACCCCTACCAACGCGTGACGCACCTCACCAACAACGGGTCGGACGGCACACGGTGAACTCCCCTAGTAACCATCGTTTATAATAGATTGGCATAAAATAACAAATGGTTAGCGTTTCCCCCATTGCCCGGGGCCGGCAAACGGGGCGCGTCGCGGGGCTGGGGGCAGGACCGGCGTCAGCGCTCGCGGAAGGCCTCGTCCTTGAGCTTGAGGACGGGTTTGATGAGATAATCCATGACCGATTTGCGGCCCGTGTGGATGTCGACCGTGGCTTCCATGCCCGGCGTGATCGGCAGCAGATCCTTGGTCTTGCCCAGGTAGGTCTTGTCGGTCTGGACCACGACGCGGAAGTAAGGCGCGCCGTTTTCATCCGTGGAGGCGTCGGGGGCGACGGCGATCACCCGGCCGTCCAGGCCGCCGTAGCGCACGAAGTCATAGGTGGAAATCTTGACCACGGCGGGCTGGCCTTCGACGATGAAGCCGCGTTCCGTGGGATTTAGGCGGGCCTCGACGACCAGTTTGTCGCCCGTGGGCACGATCTCCATGATCGGCTCGCCGGGTTTGACCACGCCGCCGACCGTGTTGACCACCATCTTCTGCACGATCCCGTTGATCGGACTTTTGATCGCCGACCGGGCCCCTTGCTTCTCAGCCTCGGAAATCAGTTCCTGGATGCGGGCGATCGACTGTTCGACCTTGTTCAGTTCCTCGCGCGCTTCACGGCGGAACCCTTCCTCCGATTCCGACACGCGCTTCCTGGCCTCCTCGACCGCCGCCTGGGCGCGGGGGATGGCCGGAACCAGGCCCTTCAACTGGCCGTCCAGGTCTTCGACCTCGGCCTCCAGCTTCAGGTGTTCGATGCGCGCCGTCAGGCCTTCGGCCAGCAGCGACGCCGACATCGCCAGGCGTTCGCGGGCGAGGGAGTAGTTGCGCTCCGTCGCCTTCTTCTTGGCCTGCATTTCCTTGACGTCCAATTCGCGCTGCTTGATCTGTTCCTTCAGCACGCTGATCGACGCCTTCAGTTCGCGCTGGCGGGCGTCATGGGCCTGGCGCTGGGCTTCGACCAGGGCGGGCTGCCGGGTTTCCAAGGTGCGCGGGAATTTGAGCTTGCGGCCCTCGGCCTCGGCCTCCAGGCGCGCGCGCGCCGCCAGTTCGCTGTCGAGCCGGACCTGAAGTTCCTCGCGGTTGGTGCCGCCCGATGCCAGGTCGAGCAGCAGAAGATCCTGATCGACCGACACCGTGTCCCCTTCGGAGACGTAGATTTCCTGGACGATGCCGCCTTCCAGATGCTGGACGACCTTGGTCTTGCCCAGCGGCACGACCTTGCCCAAGGCGACGGAAACCTCGTCCAGCTTGGCGAAGTTGGCCCAGGTCAGCACCGCCGTGATCAGAATCATGATCGGCCAGGCGGCGACCCGAAGGGACGGCATCGGCCGTTTGACCAGCAGCTCGTCCAACGGAGAGGCAATGGGTGGGTTCGCTTGGTGTTGCATGTCTCGGCTCCAGCGCCGGGCGCGGTCATCCGGGAAGTTTCCCGGCCTACCGCGGGCCGCGCTCGTGCTCCATGGCTTTCAGTATATCAGCGTAGGGGTCGTTACTTGAAGCGCTAGATGCCTTTGCCGCCGGTTTGGCCGGTGCCGGGGCAGGGGCTGGCGCGGGTGCTTGAGCGTGCGGTTTGGCCATCGCCGGTTGGGCCTGCGCGGGGGCGGTTGGGCGGGACGCGGCTTGAGGGGCTGCCTGAGACGGCGCGGGTTTCGCCGTCGGTTGGGCGGGGGCGGGACGTGGGGCCGGGGCGGGTGCCGCCGGTGCCGGGCGTTGCGCCGCCTGGGGCGCCGGTGCCGGTCTTGCGGGGGCAGGCTGCGGTGCGGGCTTTGGCGCAGGCGACGGTGCCATGGCGGGGGCCGGACGCTTGGGCGGCACGGGGTCGACGCGTCCGCCGGGGGCGGGCGGTTTGCCGCCCTGGGCGGCCTGACGGGCGGCATTGGCCAGGGCGGCGGCCATGTCGGGCATGGGCGGCTTCGCGGCCGGTGCGCCCGCGGGTTTGGCGGGGGCGGGCTTGGCGGGAGCGGGCGTTGCGGCACCGGCGGGCGTCTTGGCGGCGGGGGCTGCCGGCGCCGTACTTGGCGCGGCGGGTTTGGCCGGGGCGGCGGCGGGGGCCTTGCCGGCATCGGGTTTCGGCGCGTCGCTCTTCACGGCGTCTTCGGGTGGACGTTCCATGGGCTGCTGGCCGAACAGACGCGGCAGGATTTCCGCCGACGGCCCGGCCAGCGCCACGCGGCCCTGGTCGAGGGCGACCAGATCGTCGCAGGCGGCCAGCAGGATCGGGCTGTGGGTCACCAGGATGACGGAGCGGGTCTTGGAAATCTCGCGCAAGGTATCCCGCAGGGCCTGTTCCGCCTGACGGTCCAGGCTGGCCGAGGGTTCGTCCATCATCAATACGGATGGATCGCCGAGAAGGGCCCGGGCGATGGCGATGCGCTGGCGCTGACCGCCCGACAGGCGCGAGCCGGCTTCGCCGATGTCGGTGGCGTAACCGTCGGGCATGTCGATGATGAAGTGATGGACGCCGGCGTGGGTCGCCGCCTTGATGACCTGTTCGTCCGAGGCGTCGGCATGGCGGTGGGCGATGTTGTCGCGGATGGTGCCGGCGAACAGCACGCATTCCTGCGGCACGTAGCCCATCCAGTCAGCCAGTTCATGGCGCGTGAACTGGGCGATGTCGGCGCCGTCCAGCAGCACGCGGCCGCTGGTCGGCCGGTACAGGCCTTGCAACACCTTCAACAGCGTCGTCTTGCCGGATCCGTTGCGCCCGACCAGGGCGTGAATGCCGCCCGCGGGCAGGCTGACGGTGACGTTGTTGAGGATCGGCTTGGTGCCTTCGACGTAGTTGAAGACGACGTTCTCCGTGCGCAGTTCGCCCTTGGGGGCTTCCAGTTCGATCTCGGACTCCGCGCGTTCGCTGATTGTCTCGAAAGTCTGGCCCAAGCGGTCGGCGGACTGTTTAAACGAATTGAAGGTGCGCCACTGGTTGACCAGCTGGTTGAGCGGCCCGAGCAGCCGGCCCGACAGCATGTTGGCCGCGATCAGCGAGCCCATGGTCATTTCCTGGTTGACGATGGCAAGTGCCCCCACGGTCGTCATCAGCAGCGTCGTGCACATGGTCAGCGAGCCGCCCAGGTTCGAATAGAAATCGGTCTTGGCGCCGCGCACGGCCGACTTTTCGATGTTGTCGGCGTGGCTCTGTTCCCAATGGGGGCGCATGGCCTGGTCGAGGGCAAGAGCCTTGATGGTGGTCCGCCCCTGGATCATTTCGGCGATCAACTGGTCGCGCGAGATGGAGGACTGGCGTTCTTCCTGGTTGGCGGAGGCCATGACATTGCCCGACTTCCAGGCGACGAACATGAACAGCGGCAGGATGACCAGCAGCACCGGCGCCACGGGCGGCGCGATGACGATGATCAGGACAAGGAACATGAGGACGAAGGGCAGGTCGGTGATCAGCACGGCCGAGCCGCCGGACAGCGTATTGCGCACCGTGTCGACGTCGCGGAACAGGCCTTGCCAGTGGCCGGCGGGCTTGGATTCCAGTTCCGACAGCGGCAGCGACATCAGCTTGTCGAACAACTGGCGGCCGACCAGCACGTCGACGCGCAGCGCCACGGTCTGCATGACGCGCGAGCGCGCCAGCTTCAGCACTAGGTCGAAGATGATCACGGCGATCATGCCGATGACCAGCCCCCACAGGGTCGAGATGCCCTTGTGGAACACCACGCGGTCGAATACCTGCATGGAAAACACAGGCGTCGCCAGGGCCACCAGATTGATGAAGGCCGACATCAGCACGACCTCGCGAAAGGTCGGCATGAGCGATTTGACGAAGGGCTTCAGCCACGCCGTATTGTTGGGTTCCGCCATGGAATTCCCGCTGCTCCTAATATCCCAGCGTCAGGTTAATGTATGATGGTAAACACGGGATGAACAGGGGATGCGCGTAGGACGCCGCCCGAACGGCCCGGTTTCATGGCGTTTCGGCGCTCTGAATTTCCGCATATGCGGGCTTTCGGGCTGGCGGCATGGGCGCGAACCTGTGATAATGTGGCGGTAACTCCCACATTGCAGGTGGATTGCCGGGCAAAACCGAGTACCGGCGCCGCCAGGGGACGGGAGTGGTCTGCCCCGGAATCGTCCAGGACGAAACCGGGAGGGCCAAGACAGGGGAGCTCAGAATTGCCTGACGAAGGCCGCGCGGACGTTATCCCGCCGACGGTGCCGAAAGGACCGAAGACGCCCGGCATGGCGATGCGCGCGTTGCGCGCCGTCGGACGTGGGTTCTATCGGTTCTTCCGCGGCGCCGTGCGGCTGGAACGCATCGTCGGCTACGTTCTGCTGTTCGGGTTCATTGCGCTTTACATCGCCGACCCCAAACCCGTTCAGTTCATGCGCCTCAAGGGCTTCGACTTTTTTCAGCAGATGAAGCCGCGCGAAATTCCGCCGCCCGAACGCAAACCCGTCACCATCATCGATCTCGACGAAAAAAGCCTGGGCGAGGTCGGTCAATGGCCGTGGCCGCGCAATATCCTGGCGCAACTGGTCGAAAACCTGATGAAGATGGGCGCCGTGGTGGTGGCCTTCGACATTGTCTTCGCCGAACCCGACAGAATGAATCCGTCCGCCATCGCGGATGCGCTGAAGGGCCTGGACGAGGATACCAAGAACAAGATCCGCCAGTTCAAATCCAACGACGAGATTTTCGCTGAAACCATCAAGCGGTCGCGCGTCGTGCTGGGCCAGTCGACGGTGGAAAACGAGCTTGAGGGCGTCAGGCTGCCGCCGGTGAAGAAATCCATCGCCATCCGCAAATACGGGCCCAACGTGCCCGACCCCCTGGACCTGCTGCCCAGCTTCCCCGCCCTGGTGCGCAACGTGCCGATCATCGAGCAGGCGGCCGCCGGGCGGTTCGGCGGGCACGGCATCTTCTCGATCATTCCCGAACAGGACGGCATCATCCGCCGCATTCCGTCGCTGTTCGTTCAGGGCAAGGACATGTTCCCGGCCCTCAGCGTCGAAATGCTGCGCCTCGCCACGGGGCGGCCGACGATCCTGGTCAAGGTCGATCAGGCGGGCATCAAATCGCTGGGCATCGCCAAGGGCCTGGAAATTCCCACGGACCAGAACGGCCGGATGTGGCCCTACTTCTCCAAGTCGGACAAGGCCAAGTACGTGTCGGCCGTGGATGTGCTGAACGGCACCGCCGACCCGGCGATGATCAAGGGCAAGCTGACCATCCTCGGCACCAGCGCCATCGGCCTCAAGGATATTCGATCCATCCCGACGGAAAGCAACATCCCGGGGGTCGAGGTCCATGTGCAGATCATCGAAACCGTGCTCAACAAGGCCTATCTGACCCGCCCCAACTTCGCCCGGGGCGTGGAATTGTCGGTCATCCTGTTCGGCGGATTGGCGATGATCGTCCTGGTGCCCTGGGTGGGTGCCCTCTGGACCTTCATGGTGTTCGGCGTGACCACGGCCGGCGTCGGGTTCGGAAGCTGGCATGCCTTCGCCGAATACCGGATGCTGATCGACGCGGTCTTCACCCTGGTCGCCATCTTTCTTCTGTATTCCACGCTGACCTATCTCAACTACGTCCGTGAAGAGGCATCGAAGAAACAGGTGCGCGGGGCCTTCGCCCACTATCTGTCGCCGGACATGGTCGAACGTCTGGCGGAAAACCCGGACAGCCTGAAGCTGGGCGGCGAAATGCGCGACATGACGCTGCTGTTCTGCGACGTGCGCGGCTTTACGACGATTTCCGAACAGTTCGATCCTGTCGGCCTGACGTCGCTCATCAACAAGCTTTTGACGCCGCTGACCAACGCGATCCTCAAGCGCAAGGGCACCATCGACAAGTACATGGGCGACTGCATCATGGCGTTCTGGAACGCGCCTTTGGACAACCCCAACCATGCCATGGACGGCTGTCGTTCGGCCCTGGCCATGCTGGCGGAAATGGAGCCGCTCAACACCAAGCTGGAACAGGAAGCCAAGGAAGAGGGCCGCAAGCACGTGCCGCTCAAGGTCGGTCTCGGCCTCAACTCGGGCCCCGCGGTCGTCGGCAACATGGGATCGGACATGCGGTTCGACTATTCCGTGCTGGGCGACACGGTGAACCTTGCCGCGCGCCTGGAAGGACAGTCCAAGTCCTATGGCATGAACGTGGTTCTCGGCCCCAACACCTACGAGGCGGTGAAGGACGAATTGGCCTGCATCGACCTGGATTTCATCCAGGTCAAAGGTAAACTGACAGGGGTCATGATCTACGGATTGCTGGGCGACGAGACCGTGGCCCAGAAGCCCGAGTTCCAGGAACTCCGCAAACTGATCTTCGACGCCCAGGAAGCCTACCGCGCCCAGAAATGGGACGAGGCGGAAGCCATGTTCAAGACCATCCGCGAGCGCGGCAACGACGCCAACAAGTGCTGGGATTTGGAAGCCAACCTGGACGTGCTGTGCGACGTCTACGAGGAACGCATCGCGGAATACCGGGTCAACCCGCCGCCGGCCGACTGGGACGGCGTGTTCGTGGCGACCAGCAAGTAATCAGCCCAGATCCAGCGTCGTCTCCATCACCGGCTCGTCGTCCAGCCTGTGGACCCGGAACCCCAGGTTGCGCACCATGTCCAGCATCGGGTGATTTTCCGCCATGACCTGGCCGGTCATGGTCTTCGTGCCGCGCGCCCGGCAATAGCCGATCATCTTTTCCAACAGCTTGTATCCCAGGCCCTGCCCCTTGAGGTCCGAGCGCACGATGATCGCGAATTCGCAGGTGTCGTTGTCGGGATCGGTCACCGTGCGTACGACGCCGAGGGTTTCATGGCCGGCGCCACCGGCTTTGGGGGCCGAGGCGATGAAGGCCATTTCGCGGTCGTAGTCGATCTGCGTCAGGCGGGCGATTTCCGAATGGGGAAATTCACGGACCAGGCCGAAGAAGCGGAAGCGGATGTCCTCGGGTGTCAGCCGGTCGAGGAATTCACGGTGTTCCGGTTCGTCCTCGGGTCGGATCGGGCGCAGCAGCACCTCGAGGCCGTTGTGCAACGTGAACGGTTCTTCCAGCTCGGCCGGGTAGGGGCGGATCGCCAGGCCCCGTGACCGATCGCCCGCGGGGCTGGCGACGCGGATGCGGGCGTCCAGGGCCAGCACGCCGTTCTCGTCGGCAAGCAGCGGGTTGATATCCAGTTCGAGGATTTCAGGGATATCGACGACCATCTGCGAGATCTGGACCAGAGTCAGGCAGAGGGCGTCCATGTTCACGGGCGGACGGTCGCGGTAGCCTTGCAGCAGGCGCCAGATGCGGGTTCTGCTCACCAGATCGCGGGCCAGATGCATGTTGAGCGGCGGCAGCGTCACCGCCCGGTCGGCGATCACCTCGACCGCCGTGCCGCCCTCGCCGAACAGGATGACAGGCCCGAAGATCGCATCGCAGGTGACGCCGACGATCAGTTCGTGGGCCTTCGCGCGATCGGCCATGCGCTGCACGGTGAAGCCTTCGAGGCGGGCGTCGGGAAACTTATCGCCGATGATCTTCAGCATGCGTTCCGCCGAGGCGGCGACGGCTTCGGCCGTGTCGAGGAACAGGTCGACGCCGCCGACGTCCGACTTGTGACTGATGTCCGGCGACAGGATCTTCAAGGCCACGGGAAAGCCCATGGCCTGGGCCTTGGCGGCGGCCTCCGCGGGTGTGGCGACGATATGGGTTTCCACCGTCGGAATGCCGTAGGCCGCGAGCATCGATTTGGCTTCCGGTTCGCTCATCATGGCGTCGCCACCCGCGAGGTGCCCCTCGATCATCACCCGTGCGACGGCCGTTGCGGGGTTGAACTGTGCGGGCAGGGACATCGGCGTTTCCGTCAACATCTCCTGGTTTCGCTTGTAGGTGATCAGGTGCATGAAGGCGCCGACGGCTTCGCCCGGGGTGTCATAGGTCGGCACCCCCGCATCGCGCAGCATCTTGCGCGCCGGTGCGACCGCCTGCTCGCCGACCCAATTGGCCAATATGGGCGCCTTGGTCTCGCGCGCGACATCGATGACCGCCTGTGCCGCCGCCGTGCTGGACGCCGTCGCCGTCGGCGCGTGCATGACCAGGACGGCGTCGGCTTCCTTGGCCGCAAGCACGGTCCGCATGGCGGCGGCGTAGCGTTCCGGCGGCGCGTCGCCGATGATGTCGGCGGGGTTTCCGTGCGACCAGGATGCCGGTAGCACCTTGTCCAGGGCGGTCAGGGTGGCGTCGGAAAACGTGGCCAGCCGCCCGCCCGACTGGATCAGCCGGTCGACCGCCATGACCCCGATACCGCCGCCGTTGGTCACGATGGCGAGCCGGTCGCCGGGAAATTTCGGCGCCCGGGCCAGGGTTTCGACGGCGGCGAAGATTTCCTCGATGGTGTCGACGCGCAGCATGCCGGCGCGGCGGAAGGCGGCGTCGTAGACCGCGTCGGTCCCGGCCAGCGCGCCGGTATGGGAACGGGCGGCCTGCGCGCCGGCGTCGCTGCGCCCGGCCTTGATGACCAGAATGGGCTTGTTGCGCGATGCCGCGCGGCCGGCCGACATGAAGGCCCGCCGTTCGTGGATCGATTCCACATACAGCAGGATCGCCCGCGTGCCCGGGTCGCTGCCCAGATAGTCGAGCACGTCGCCGAAATCCGTATCCAGCGCGTCACCCATGGAGATGAAATGAGAAAAGCCGATACCGCGCGCCCGCGCCCAATCCAGCACGGCGGTGCACATGGCGCCCGACTGGCTGGCGAAGGCGATATTGCCGGGCAGGGCCGGCAGGTGGGCGAAGCTGGCGTTGAGTCCGATCCCCGGCACCAGCAGGCCGAGACAGTTGGGACCCAAGAGCCGCATGCCGTACCCGCGCGCGATGGCCAGAACCTCGGCCTGGGCCGAGGCCCCGCCGTCGGACGCCGCGGCGGCAAGGCCCGCCGTCAGTACGATGGCGGCGCGGGTGCCGCGCCGGCCCAGGTCGTCGATGATTTTCGCTACCGTGGCGGGCGGCGTGCAGATAATGGCCATGTCCGGCGTTTCGGGAAGATCGGCGACATCGTCATAGGTCAGCACCCCGGCGACGGCCCGATAGTGCGGATTGACCGGCATGATGGGGCCGGAAAAGCCCCCTTCGAGGAGGTTGTGCATGACCAGATTGCCGACCGATCCCTTGCGGTCCGACGCGCCGATCACGGCGACCGAAGTGGGGCGGAACAGCTTGTTGAGGTTTCTGACGGTCATGGGGGCGCCTAACTATTCGCGGCTCAGGTTAGCCCGTTAATGTTTCAGAGCCATCACAAATTTTGCAGTGCAGCATGCACGGGGTGGCGGGTGTGGCCGGTTTATTTCGAGGTCATGACCCAGACGCCGTTCCAATCCTTGGGCGGTTCCGCCTTCAGCATTTCGCAGCGCCCGATATAGGTTTCCGCCAGCTTGTCGTTGGGGTTGAGGGCGATGGCTTCCTTGAAGGCCTTGGTGGCCTTGTCCCAATCGCCCTTGTCGTAATGGCTGCGCCCGGATTTGAAGTGGTTCACCGCTTCCATCAGGTTGGGGAAGGTTTCGTCCGTGTGGAAGTCGAGGACTTCGTAAACGCCGACCGGCTCGGTCTTGCCCTTGACGATCACCTTGTCGATGTCGCGAATGCGGTAGGTGCCCTTGAGCTTGCGGTAGGTGAATTCCGAGATCAGCAGCCGGGCCGAATACTGCTTGCAGGCACTTTCCAGACGCGCGGCCAGGTTCACGCCGTCGCCGATCATGGTGAAGTCCATGCGCTTGGGCGACCCGATGTTGCCCGACACGATGTTGCCGGTGTTCAGGCCGATGCCCATGTCGATGGGCATGTCGCCCTTCTTCACGCGGGTCACGTTCCATTCGTCCAGTTCGCGGAGCATGGAGATGGCGGCGCGCAGCGCGCGGTCCTCGCAGTCCTCGAGCGGCAGCGGCACGCCGAACCCGGCCATGATCGCGTCGCCGATGAACTTGTCGAGCATGCCGTTCTCGCGCGAGATGCAGTCCACCATGATGGTGAAGTATTCGTTCAGCATCTGCACCGTGCCCTGGGGACCCAGGCTTTCCGTCAGGGTCGTGAAGCTGCGCACGTCCGAGAACAGGATGGTGGCTTCCAGGCTCTTGCCGCCCAGGATGTCCTCGCCGCCCTTCATCAATTGGTCGGCCAGACCCGGATCCATGTAGCGCGACATGGTCGACTTCATGCGTTTTTCCGAGGAAATGTCCTCAAGCATCAACATGGAGCCGAGCTTCTTGCCTTCCTCCGTCGTCAGCGGCAGGAAGTGCACGTTGACGGACTTGGTTTCGGCACCCTGCTTGAGTTCCTGGTCCATGGTGATGTCCGGCTCCTGGGTTTCCTCCAGAAGCTCCAGGCGCTCGTTGATCCAGGGGTTCTCGATGGCGAAGAATTCCTGCGCCTCCTTGCCGATGATGTCGTCTTCGTCCTCGCAGTGCAGGATGCGCAGGCCGGCGGCGTTGCAGGTCACGACCTTGCCGTCCTCGTCGATGGTGACCACGCCGTTCGACATGCTTTCCAGCATGCTTTCGTTGTAGTTCTTCATGTTCTGGACGTCTTCGAACAGCTTGGCGTTTTCGAGCGCGATGGAAACCTGCGCCGTGAACGCCTTCAGCCGCGTTTCGTCCTCTTCCGTGAACGGCCCGCCGCGCTTGTTCAAAACCTGGGTCACGCCGATCATCTTGCCCGCCTTGTTGACCACGGGCACGCAGAGGATGGAGCGCGTGAAATACCCGGTCTTCTTGTCGAAGGCCGGGTTGAAGCGCAGGTCCGCGTAGGCGTAGGGGATGTTGATGGTGTCGCCGGAGCAAAACACGGCGCCGGCGATCCCCAGATGGTTGGGCAGGCGGATTTCGCCCAGGGAATCGCCCATCGCCACGCGTGAAAACAGTTCGTTGGTCTTTTCGTCGTTGAGGAACAGGGTCGAGCGATCTGCCGACAGCATGCGGGTCGCTTCGGACATCACGCGCGACAGCAGCGAGCCGAGTTCCAGGTTCGACGTCACGTCCGACACCATGTCCAGGAACTTCATTTCCTGTTCCCGGCTTTTCTTCATGCTCTCGACGAACTGCGTGCTCTGCAACGCGACGGCGGCCTGGGTGGTGATGGCTTCGAGCAGAGCCAGGTCGTCCTCGTTGAAGGGCTGGCCGCCCTTCTTGTTCAGGCATTGGACGACGCCGATGATTTCGTCCTTCACCGTCTTCACCGGGGCGGCGCAGATGGTATTGGTCTTGAACCCGGTCTGTTCGTCCACGGAGCGGTTGAAGCGTTTGTCCGTATAGGCGTCGTCGATGGTCTCGCCGATGCCGGACGTGAACACGGCGCCGGCGATCCCGGTGTTGTTGAGGATGCGGATTTCGCGCTGGAAATTGCCCTGGGCGACACGGGAATACAGTTCGCCCGTGGCCGGATCGTTGAGGAACAGGGTGCCGCGTTCGGCATCCAATTCATAGACGATGACCTCGACCAGGGTTTCCAGAACCTCGTCCAGGGATTCGATGCCGGCGACCCGGCGCGACACGTTCAGCAGCATCTCCGCCTGTTTCAGGCGGCGGTCGGCCTCGTGCAGCTTGCGGTGGATTTCCTCGTCCGTGACCGGCGGCTTGGCGGCGCTTGCGGTCGGGCGGGCAGGGGCGCCGCCCGCAATGTCGCGCTCGATGGTGCCGGGTGAGGGAAGGTTGCTGCTCATTGCCGCGCTTCGGACCCCCGCTGGGACTTGACCTCAAGGGTACGCCGCAGGGTGACGATGGCCTGTTGCAGTTCACCGACCTCGTCCCGGCGGGTCCGGTTCAGTTCCTGCACCGTCTCCTGATGCCGGAAGTTCAGGTCTTCCATTTCCTGCCGCAGACGGGCGGCCGTCGCCTTCAGTTGCTGGATTTCGTCGCGCCCGGCGGAAACGGCCTCGTTCAGCTCCCTCTCTTTTTCCAGCTTGAGCGTCTCCATCTCGTCGCGCAGCGCCTGAATGGTGTTTTTCAACTGAGTGATCTCGTCGTTGCCGGCGGCGCGTTCTTCTTGAACTTCCTTCTGGCGGGCGAAGTTCAATTGTTCCATTTCCTCGCGGAGCGCCGCGGCCGTGTCCTTGAGTTGCTTGATTTCGTCGATGCCCTCGGCACGCGCTTCCTGCTCGACGCGCTGCATGTCGAAGACCTTGTTTTCAAGTTCCTCGCGGAGCGCGGCGACGGTTTCTTTCAGTTGCCGAATCTCAAGCTGTGCGTCCCGCAGGTCATTCGACTCTGTGGCGGGTGAGACCGGATCACTCATCCTCGAACACCTTTCCGCCTGTGGCGGTACTTTTGAGCATCTTCCGACCGCCATCTTAGCATGCGGATGGAACATCGTCGTGACTGCTCGTAACATAGTCGCGCCCTTCAGGGGCGGGCGTCAAGATTGCTTGTCGTTCAATTGCTTATGCCGGGATGCCGCCGGATGATGACTGCCGTGTGCCGGGATTGCGCGACCCTGTGGGAGGCCCCGCCGGGGGCTTCGGCCGGACGCTGTCCGCAATGCGGCGGGCGGCGGGTTTTCTGCCATCCCGAACTGGCGTCCCTGACCTTGGCCCATATCGATTGCGACGCGTTCTACGCCAGCGTGGAGAAGCGCGACAATCCGGCCATCGCCGGACGCCCGGTGATTGTCGGCGGCGGGCGGCGGGGGGTGGTCGCGGCCTGCTGCTATATCGCGCGAATCTCGGGCGTGCGCTCGGCCATGCCCATGTTCCAGGCGCTCAAGCGCTGCCCCAAGGCCGTGGTCATCCGCCCGGACATGGAAAAGTACCGGCGCGCCGGCCATCAGATCCGCGCCATGATGGAGGATCTGACGCCATTGGTGGAGCCGATCAGCATCGACGAGGCCTTTCTCGACCTTGCCGGGACCCAGGCCTTGCACAAGGGGCCGCCGGCGGTGACCCTGGTGCGCCTGGTCAAACGGATCGAGGACGAGGTCGGCGTCACGGCCTCCGTTGGCCTCAGCTACAACAAGTTCCTGGCCAAGGTCGCGTCGGATCTGGACAAGCCGCGGGGATTCGCCGCCATCGGCCGCGCCGACGCGGCGGATTTCCTGAGGGACAGGCCCGTGGGCTTGATCTGGGGGGTGGGCGGCAGCCTGCGCGGGCGCCTGGAAAAGAACGGCGTGACGCGCATCGGCGACCTGCTGCGCTTTGACGAACGGGACTTGACGGCGCGCTACGGCGCCATGGGCAGCCGGCTTTACAATTTCGCGCGGGGCCAGGACGACCGCCGCGTGACCCCGGGCGGCGACGCCAAAAGCGTCTCGGCGGAAACCACCTTCGACGAAGACATCGGCGATCTGGAAAGTCTCAAGGCCGTGTTGTGGCGGCTTTCAGAAAAGGTCTCGTCCCGCCTGAAAGGCAAGGGAATCGAAGGTGGCACGGTTGTTCTCAAGCTGAAGACCGACAAGTTCCGGCAGCTGACGCGCTCGCGCCGGCTGGACCGCCCGACCCAGTTGGCCGAGGCCATCTACCGCGCGGCCCTGCCATTGCTGGAGAAAGAGACCGACGGAACGCGGTTCCGCCTGATCGGGACGGGGGTGCAGAACATCGCCCCCTTGGGGGCCGGTGCGCCGGAAACGGGCGATCTTCTGGCCGGGACGGGCGATCGCCCGCGCAAGGTCGAGGAAGCCATGGACCGGGTGCGCGGCAAATTCGGGGTGAATGCGATCAAGAAAGGCCGCTCTCTCTGATCTTGCCGTTCCGTCACCAGCCGTCGCAGCGGGCCTGAGTCGCGCGGTAGCTGTCGACGGTGTCCAGGCGGGCGTCGGCGGTGGCCATGTCCTGCTGCATGCGCTCGATCAGGGGCGTCAGGCGGTCGCGCAGCAGATTGACGAAATACCGGGCGCCCGTGCTCATGGAGCCGGCAACCTGCGGTGCGGCGGCGGCCGCTTCGCCGGCCAGGCGGGCGCGGATGTCGGGCAGGTAGCGGGCCAGGGTGTCCTGAAAATTGCGCACGTGCTGGTTTTCGTGTTCCAGGATCACGTCGTACTGGCAGCTGCCGGGACGGTAGCGGCGGTCGACATAGACGTCGATGCGGTCGTAACCGATGGTCAGTTCCGCATCCTTCAGCCCGACGCAGAACCCCTTGGCCAAGCGCTGGCCCTGGACCTGGACGCGGAATTCCCATTTCAAATCCCGGCCCATCAGCCCGACCGGATGCCAGTCGGCCTGGGCCGCGGCCCCACCCGCGCGGCGGCGCTTGGCCTCCAGCTGTTTACCGGAAAAACCGTTGGAAAACCGGATGCTGCCGCGCTTTTCAGTCAGCCGGGTGGTCGTCTCGACCCCGGGCAGGCGGCAGTCCGCGGCCCGTGCGGGAGTCCCCGGCACGGTTCCCAGAAGCATCAGGGTAAGGGGCAGAAGCACCAGACAGGGCCGCAAGCGGCGTATCCTCCGAACAATGCGGCGCCGACCGGCACCGCCCTGTCTGAGATAATACCGCAAGACGTGCCCGTCCAGGTTTCCGGGCCGGGTGAATTGACGCGGCCCTCGTCCCGGATTACCAACAACCCCAAGGGGGGCCTGATACCGTAGGGAACATCGAGGCCATGACGTTTCAATCCACCGTGCCGGGCTTCGGCAAGAAGGTGATCATCGAGGTTCGCGTCAACGAATACATGGCGCGCGACGTCAATCCGAACGTGCCGTTCACGCCCGATGAGATCGCCGAGGCGGCGGCCGCCTGCCGCGCGGCGGGGGCGTCGATCTGCCACTATCATGCGCGCAACGCCGACGGATCGCCCAACCACGACCCCGACGCCTATTTCGAGACGATCCGCAAAATCCGCGCGGCCAGCGACATCATGATCCATCCGACCCTGGGCCAGGTGACGCTGAAGTCCTCGGACGAGGCCCGTTTGCAGCACATCGTCAGGGCATCGCAGGATCCGGCCCTGAAGCCCGATTTCGCGCCCATCGACATCGGTTCCACCAACGTCGACGTCTATGACCGGGCGGCCAAGCGCATGAAGACGGACGAACTGGCCTATGTGAACACGCCCAAGACCTGCGCCTATTTCGCCGAGCGCATGCGCGAAATCGGGGTCAAGCCGGTCATCGTGTCCTGGACCGTGCCGTTCACCCGCATGTTCGAGGCGTTTTCGGAAATGGGCCTGGTCGATCAGCCGGCCTATCTGCTGTTCGCGTTGTCGGATTCTGGCTATCTCGGGGGCCATCCGGGCACCATCAAGGGCCTAATGGCGCATCTCGAATTCCTGCCCCAGGGTGCCCGGTTCGAATGGTCGGTCAACAACAAGGTCGGCAATCTGTTCGGCCCGGCGGCGCTGGCGCTGGAAATGGGCGGGCATGTGGCGATCGGCCTGGGCGACTATCCCTATCCGGAACTGGGCACGCCGACCAACGCCGATCTGGTCAAGCGCGTCGCGCAAATGGCCGAGGCATTCGGCCGCGAACCCGCCACCCCGGCCGAGACGCGGGCGATGCTGGGCATGGCTTGAGCGGCAGCAAATGAAAAGGGCCAGTCCTGGTCTCAGGACTGGCCCTCTTAATTGGCTCCGGCGGCAAGACTCGAACTTGCGACAAGTCGGTTAACAGCCGACTGCTCTACCAACTGAGCTACGCCGGATCAGGCGTGGAGGCGCGGACCGGAATCGAACCGGTGTACACGGCTTTGCAGGCCGCTGCGTAGCCACTCCGCCACCGCGCCCCAGATGGCACCAAAGTGCCGGGGCTTAATCCCCCAGGAAACAACCCCGTTGCGGAGGTCCCTTCCAAGGGCCAGGCTGACCGGCTTCGGCCCACAGAGGGCGGGACATTACATACTGACCCTCCGGTGGTCAAGCAACTGTTCCGGCGAATTTTCAGGCACCGGAAATGGCCTGGAAAAGGGCGCCGCAACGCGCGCCGCCATTGTGTTCGCCGACGGCTGGGACTATACAGAATTCAGCCAAATCGGGCCCCCGTCGGCCCGTTCCAACGCGAAGGAGAACCGGCGACATGGATTTCGCAGCCGCGCGCCGTAACATGATCGATTGTCAGGTCCTGCCCAACCGGGTCACGGACGAGCGTGTCATTGCCGCCATGGCGGACATGCCGCGCGAGGCCTTCGTGCCCGAAGCCAAGCGGTCCATCGCCTATGTCGATGAGGCCCTTGCCGTGGGCGGCGGGCGTTATCTGATGGAGCCCATGATCACCGCGCGTCTGTTGCAGACCGCGCGCATCGGCGCCGACGACGTGGTGTTGTGCATCGGCTGCGGCACCGGCTATTCGGCGGCCTTGCTGTCCAAGCTGGCGAACACGGTGGTGGTCGTCGAAAGCGACAAGGCGATGGCCAAGCAGGCCCAGGAAACCCTGGCGGGACTTGGCATTGACACGGTCGCGGTGATCGACGGCAAGATGGCCAACGGCTATCCCAAGCAAGCACCTTACGACGTCATCTTCTTCGACGGCGCCGTGCCCAGTGTGCCGGAAAAGATCGAAAAGCAGCTGGCCGAAGGCGGCCGCCTCGTGGCGGTCTGCTCGAAGCGCGGCTCCGCCGTCGGCAGCGCCGTTCTGGCGGCGCGGTTCGGCGGCCATATCTCTCACCGCGATCTGTTCGACGCGGGAACGCCGGACCTCCCCGGGTTCGAGCTGGAGGAAGCCTTCACCTTCTGACGCGGCCGAATCCGATGCGGATTGGCGCCATGAGGCGGTCGAGGGCTGTATATGCAAGTTTTTGAATTATCTGTATTTTTGCACGTATTTAGTTGAAATCTGGACGCGGCGAATGCAGGTAGTATGGTAACCCGAGACAACCACAGGCGAGTAACGGCCTTGATCACGCGAATTCTTTCCCCTTTTCAATACGTTCCTGGAATTTCCCGCGCCACTGTCGGTGCTGCGGCCCTTGCTGGCGCGCTTGCTTTCGCGCCGCCGCCGGCCCAGGCGCAGACCCTGGCCGAGGCGCTGATTGCCGCCTATTCCAATAACCCGACCCTGGCGGCACGCCGGGCGCGCCTGCGCGCCACGGACGAACAGGTGCCCCAGGCGCTGTCCAATTGGCGGCCGTCGGTCGCCATTACCGGCGACGCCGGGTACGAGCGCAACCGCTCCACCCTGCGCACCACGAACCGCACGCAGAACCGCAACCCTGCAACCGTCGGCCTGTCGATCACCCAGCCGCTGTACCGCGGCGGGCGCACGCTGGCGGCGACGGAAGGGGCGGAAAACGCCGTCCGCGCCGAGCGCGCGCGCCTGATCGACACGGAACAGGACATTCTGCTGGCCGCCGCGACGGCCTATCTGAACGTGTTCCGTGACGAGGCCGTGCTGGCGCTCAACATCAACAACGAAAAGGTCCTCAAGCGTCAGCTTGAGGCGACCAAGGACCGCTTCGAGGTCGGCGAAATCACGCGCACCGACGTGCACCAGGCCGAAGCCCGCCTGGCTGGCGCCACGGCCGACCGTATCCGGGCCGAGGCAAACCTGGAAAACTCGCGCGCCACCTACGAAAACGTGGTCGGCCTGCCGGCGCCGAAAAATCTTGAGCTTCCGGGCGATCCCGGGGGGCTGCCAAAGGACCGGCACGACGCCATCAAGATGGCGGCGACCACCAACCCCAACGTCATCGCGGCCGAATTCGACCGCAAGGCGGGCATGAACACGGTGCGCGAGGTCAAGGGTGAACTGCTGCCCGAGGTCGATGTCACCGCCAGCGCGGATCGTTCCTATGAAACGGCGGGCGAAACGGGACGTATCGATTCGGCCGAGGTTCGGGTCAACCTGACCATTCCGATCTATCAGCAGGGCAGCGTCTATTCGCGCCTGCGTGAGGCCAAACAGGACCTTGCCGAGCTGACCCGGAACATCGATCAGGCCCGCCGCGACGCCATCGAGGACGCGACCAGCGCCTGGGAGAACCTGCAGACGGCGCGCGCCCGCGTGGTGTCGTTCAGCGCCCAGATCGAAGCCAACGTGGTCGCCCTGGACGGGGTCGAGCGTGAGGCCGCCGTGGGGTCGCGCACGGTTCTGGACGTTTTGGACGCGGAACAGGAATTGTTGGATTCCCGCGTCGGTCATACGGAGGCCCAGCGTGACGAACGGGTCGCCGCGTTCGAACTGTCGGCCGCCATTGGCCGGATGACCGCCACGGATCTGAAATTGGCCGTCGATGTTTACGATCCGCGCATGCATTACGACGAAGTGCGCGGCAAGTGGGTCGGCGGATCGAGCAGCGAAGAAGGCAAGTAGGGCGGTTTTCGCCCCTTGCCGTCGCTGATGACGGTGGCGCCCATGACGGCGCCCGACAATTAATTCCTGTGATATACCAAATATTAACGATCAACGTGGGTTAATGGCTGGTGTATCTTGGGAAAAGTGGCGTGACTCGGGCCTGCGTGGGAGTGGGGAGCCGGGGACCGCGACAAGAATTGATGGGCATGCGGGATTATGAGCGAAGAAGCCGAAGCCGCTGAAGGCGGCGAACCTTCGATGGAAGACATCCTTTCTTCCATCCGCAAGATTTTGGCGGAGGAAGAGGATGAAGAGGGAGGCGATGCGCCGGCCGAGCAGGCTGCCGCGCCGGAGCCCGAGCCCGAACCGGCGCCTGCGCCGGCGCCCGAGCCGGAACCCGAGCCGGAACCCGACATCGAAATGACCGACATGGACGAGCCGGAGCCCGAACCGGAGCCGATGCCCGAACCGGAAGACCTGTTCGAGCCGGAACCGGAACCCGTGGCCGCCGCCGCGCCGCCGCCCCCTCCGCCGCCGCCGCCCATGCCGGAGCCGGAACCGATGGCGGACATCATGGAATTGACGCCCGACATGGTCGCCCCCGACGCCATCATGTCGCGGCCGACCTCGCTGCACGGCTCGGACGTTCTGGCCGAATTGGCCAAGGCGATCCTCGACCGCCGTGACCTGCCGGTGATGTCGTCGGGCGATGCGTCGCTGGAAGGCATCGTGCGCGAGATGCTGAAACCGATCCTGCGCGAGTGGCTGGACCGCAATCTGCCGTATCTGATCGAGCGCCTGGTGAAGAAGGAAATCGACACCATGGTCAACCGCGCCGAAGGGCTCGACAACTGGGGCTGATCCCGTAAGGGAAGGCGCCTGAAAAAGAATCGAAATGATGACCCCGGGGGCTTTGTTCCCCGGGGTTTTTCGTTGTATACCCGCCCATCCCCATCCACTGACTTAACGCCCTCCCGAGGACCCTGCTTCCATGGCCGAACTGGAAAAAACCTACCACCCCGACGCGGTGGAAACCCGCCGCTACCAGGAATGGGAACAGAGCGGCGCCTTCGCGCCCGGCCAGGGACAGGTCGAGGGTGGCAACGGCCAGCCCTATACCATCGTCATCCCGCCGCCCAACGTGACCGGCAGCCTGCACATGGGGCATGCGCTGAACAACACGTTGCAGGACATCCTGATCCGCTACCGCCGCATGAAGGGCGATGCGGCCCTGTGGCAGCCGGGCACGGATCACGCGGGCATCGCCACGCAGATGGTGGTCGAACGGATGCTCGAGGCCGAGGGTGTGAAGCGCACGGATCTGGGCCGCGACAAGTTCGTCGAGCGGGTGTGGGACTGGAAGGCGGAATCCGGCGGCACCATCACCAAGCAGCTGCGCCGGCTGGGGGCCTCCTGCGACTGGTCGCGCGAACGCTTCACCATGGACGAGGGCCTGTCCAAGGCCGTGGTCAAGGTGTTCGTGGAACTGCACAAGCAGGGCCTGATCTACCGCGACAAGAGGCTGGTCAACTGGGATCCCAAACTGCATACGGCGATCTCGGACCTTGAGGTCGAACAGCGCGAGACCAAGGGCAAGATGTGGTACTTCAAGTATCCCATCGAAGGTCAGGATGGAAAGTTCATCACCGTCGGCACGACCCGCCCGGAAACCATGCTGGGCGACACCGGTGTCGCCGTGCATCCCGACGACGAACGCTATACGGACCTGGTCGGCAAGAACGTGGTGCTGCCGATCACCGGCCGTCTGATCCCCATCGTCGCCGACCATTACGCCGATCCGGAAAAGGGATCGGGCGCGGTGAAGATCACCCCGGGCCACGATTTCAACGACTTCGAGGTCGGCAAGCGGGCCGGGCTCGACATCATCAACATCCTCGACGCCAACGCCCATCTGAACGAAAACGTGCCCGCAAAATACCAGGGCATGGAGCGGTTCAAGGCGCGCGACGCCGTGCTGGCGGAGATGGAGGGCCTGGGCCTGCTGGAGCGGGTCGAGGACAACGACATGACCGTGCCCCACGGCGACCGGTCCGGCGTGGTGGTCGAGCCCTGGCTCATGGATCAGTGGTTCGTCGACGCCAAGACGCTCGCCAAGCCGGCCATTGAGGCGGTGGAGAGCGGCAAGACCCAGTTCGTGCCCAAGACCTGGGAAAACACCTATTTCGAATGGATGCGCAACATCCAGCCCTGGTGCGTGTCGCGCCAGCTGTGGTGGGGGCATCAGATCCCGGCCTGGTTCGGCCCCGACGGCGCCGTGTTCGTGGAAATGAGCGAGGAGGCCGCCCAGGCCGCCGCCGACGCCCATTACGGCAAGGCGGTCGAGCTGACCCGCGACCCGGACGTGCTGGACACCTGGTTCTCCTCGGCCCTGTGGCCGTTCTCGACCCTGGGCTGGCCCGACGAGACGCCGGAACTGGCGCGCCATTATCCCACGGACGTGCTGGTCACCGGCTTCGACATCATCTTCTTCTGGGTCGCCCGCATGATGATGATGGGCATCCACTTCATGGGCGAGGTGCCGTTCCACACGGTCTACATCCACGCCCTGGTGCGGGATGAGAAGGGCCAGAAGATGTCCAAGTCCAAGGGCAACGTCATCGACCCCCTGGATTTGATCGAGAAGTTCGGCGCCGACGCGCTGCGCTTCACCCTGACCGCCTTCGCCGCCCAGGGCCGCGACGTGAAGATGTCGGAAAGCCGGGTCGAGGGCTACCGCAACTTCTGCACCAAGATCTGGAACGCGGCCCGGTTCTGCGACATGAACGAATGCCGCGTCGATCCTGATTTTAATCCGAATTCAGTTAACTCGACCCTGAACCGCTGGATCGTCGGCAAGGTGTCCGAGGCCGAGACGGCCATGACCATGGCGCTCGACGCCTACCGCTTCAACGACGCGGCGGGGGCCCTCTATTCCTTCACCTGGAACACCTTCTGCGATTGGTACCTGGAATTCGCCAAGCCCGTGTTCATGGGATCGGACGAAACCGCCAAGGCGGAAACCCGGGCGACCACGGCCTGGGTGCTGGATCAGATCATCACCCTGCTGCATCCCATCGTGCCGTTCATCACGGAAGAGCTGTGGCAGACCCGGGCCGAACGCGCGCAGCCGCTGATCACCACGCCCTGGCCCGTGTACGACCCGGCCCTGGTCGATGCCGCCGTCAACGCGGAAATGGACTGGGTGGTGCGCCTGATTTCGCAGATCCGCGCCGTGCGTTCGGAAATGAACGTGCCGCCCAAGGCGAAAATCCCCATGCTGCTGAAGGACGGCGACGCGGCCGCCCAGGCGGCGCTGGCCACGCACCGCGACCTGATCCTGCGTCTTGCCGGCCTGTCCGACGCGGGCGTGCTGACGGGCGAGGTTCCCAAGGGCGCGGTGCAGGACGTGCTTGACGGCGCCATGGTGATCCTGCCGATCGCCGACGCCATCGACCTGGAGGCGGAAAAGGCGCGGCTTCTGAAGGAAATTTCCAAGCAGGACGCGGAAATCGACCGTTTCGAGAAGAAGCTGGGCAACGCCAAGTTCGTCGCCAACGCCCCGGCCGAGGTGGTCGAGACCGAACGCGAGAAGCTCGGCGAGGCCCAGGCGACCCGCGGGCGCCTGGACGAGGCCCTCAAGCGTCTGGCGACGGTGGGCTGATTTCCCGTTTCGCCGGCGGCATTGATCCTATTCTCCTAATATGCGTCCGGAATAGGAACTTTCAGGGGCTGGTGTGACTGGGGCAGGGGGCGTTAGCCTTCCTTGTAGGCAGATCAAGGAGGTTACAAAGTTGGAACCACCGATGCAGTCCCCCGACATATCGACCCAAACCCCATTTACCCGGTGATCATCGGGTGGGATCGGGTGCGACGCCGATCCCGAAAACGCAAAAGGAAAGCCCCGCCCTAAAACGGCGGGGCTTTTACATGGGTGGATGTCCGGCCTGTTCGCCGTCCGACACAGCCTCTTGTGAGCACGCGCCCGCGCCGACATAATCGGGTTCGATTCCGGGGGGATGGGGCGCAACGCAAGGATAGAGGCCGACCATGGACAAAGCAGAACAACAGATCGCCAACGCCCAGAAAACCATCGAGGCGATCATCCAAACCGCGATCGACGTCGGTACGGAATACGGGATGAGCGTCATCGGCGCATTGGTGATCCTGGTCCTCGGCTGGTGGCTTGCCGGCTGGGCCAAGCGGGCGGTGACCCGGGCGCTCGCCAAGGTCAAATCGATCGACGACACGCTGACGCCGTTCCTGTCGTCCATCGTTTCCTACGTCATCAAGGCTTTCGTTCTGGTCGCGGTCCTCAACCAGTTCGGGGTTCAGACGACCTCCATCATCGCCGTCCTGGGCGCCGCCGGCCTGGCTATCGGCTTGGCCCTGCAAGGCACTTTGCAGAACGTCGCCGCCGGGGTCATGCTGCTGGTCCTGCGCCCGTTCAAGGCGGGCGACTTCATCGACGCCGGCGGCCAGGCGGGCACGGTGGTCGAGGTCAGCCTGTTCACCACGGAATTGCGGACGGTGGACGGCATCTTCAAGTCCCTGCCCAATTCCTCGATCTGGGGGGCGGCGATCACCAACTTCTCGCGCAACCCGACGCGCCGCATCGACCTTGTCGCATCCATCTCCTACGGCGACGACCTGCCCAAGGCCATGGAGGTTTTGAAGGGCATGCTCGACGCCGATCCGCGCATCCTCAAGGACCCGGCGCCCGAGGTCATGACCTGGGACATGGCGGCCAGCTCCATCGACATCAACCTGCGGGCCTGGGTCAACATCGGCGATTACTGGCCGACCCTGTTCGACCTGCGCAAGACCGTGAAACTGGGCCTCGAAGAAGCCGGCTTCACCATTCCGTTCCCGCAGCAGGACGTCTACATGCACCAGGTCGGCAAGGCGGCGGAATAGCAGGGCCCCCGGGCGGCCCTGCGGCCGCTAACGGGGCATTAACCGCTCGTGCATAGATTGATGGTCGGAGACGTGTGATGACCGACTTTCAAGCGCCCGAACTGCCCCTCAATCCGACGCCGGAACAGCGCGCGGAATACATCATGATGCGCCTGGAGCAATTCATCCGCGAAGGCCGCAGCGTGGGCGAGGGCATGTCGTTCAAGCAATGGCAGGCCATGGCCAAGACGGAAATCGCCGTCGCCGTCGCCGCCGCCCAGAACGAGGTGCAGAAGGACGACCCGGTGACCCGCCGGCTCCTGTTCATGACGGCGGCCTGCCTCACCACCATCGGCTTCTGGGGCACGGCCGTCAGCCTGCACAAGACGGCGTACCTCGTGGGGGCCTTGGTCTGCGCCGGGGCGGGCATTCTGTTGCTGATCTGCGCCGGCGAATGGCGGTTCCGCAAATGGCGGCGCAAGAAGGACGCCCAACTCCGCATCGAACGCCTCGCCAACATCGAGGCCCTCAACAAACGCATCAAGGGCCTGGAGCGCGCGCTCGAGAAAGAGGAAAAGATGCTGGAGAAGAAGCTGAAGAAGGTGCGGGGGGAGGTCGACGTGCTGCACGCCGCGCAGATGAAGTCGCCGCCGATGCCGAGCGGAGCGAACTAGCGCGCCAGGTCCCAGCCAAACGGTTTTTGGTGCCGTGCAAGCGAGGTCGGGCGGGCAGTCGTGAGGCGTGGATTCTCTTCGCTTTTAAGAATTAAAGAGCAGCACAAGAGGACATTTTACATTTTATCTAATAATTGAAATCTTATATAAAAAATATCATTATAAGTGCCGATCAATCCTAATCTTCTAAAATTAAGTATGAGCGGAGATGGCGTTATGCCGTTTGATGCTGAAATTTTCAGGATCTTGGTCGCGTCTCCCGGTGACGTAGGCGAAGAAAGAAACGTAATTCCTGAAGTAATAAACGAATGGAATGCGGTCTATGCGTATTCTAACAAGAAAGCACTTATGCCCATTAAATGGGAAACCCATTCGTCGCCTATTTTAGGAGATCGTCCACAAGGTATAATAAATGATCAGGTTGTGAAAGATTGCGATCTTCTGGTTGGTTTATTTTGGACAAGAATAGGAACGCAAACAGGTGTGTCGATTAGTGGTACTGCTGAGGAAATAGAGCAATTTATAGATTCTAATAAACCAGTTATGCTTTATTTTTCGCAAACACCTATTGATCCAGATAAAATAGAACTTGAACAATTTACTCAGTTAAAAAAATTCAAGGAAACAATGCGATTGAAAGGCCTGACAGAATCTTATTCTGGAATACCTGATTTTCGGCAAAAATTTACCCGCCAGTTGAGTATTAATTTAGGTAACTTATTTAATTATTCCTCAACAGAACGTGCATCTGTAAAGAGAAAATCAAAAAATATCCCTAAAAATAATAAACCAATCATATTTCCAGGGGCTGAACTAAGCCATATTACAAACGAAGAGGCAAAGGAGTACTTAATAAGGGCGATTAACACAACTGCAAAAGAAGATGGTAGGGCTAATCTTTCTTCGTTTGCTCATTATTTGCATACATATACGCCGATTAATTACAGGGCTTTGGGCTTTGAAAAACTCAAAGAATATTTAGATTCAACGAATTTATTTGAGTTCGAGTCAATAAGTCCCACTCATGTATTAATAAAGTTAGCGCCAAAGGCAATGGGAAAACTGTAGTATTTTTTGATTTAATTTAAATGTGAAAGCGGGTTAATTTATCAGTTAATTATGTATTTTAATCAGAGCTAAACTCCACGCAGAGCCCCCACCAACCGCTCCACCTCATCCACCGTATTGTAATGCGCCATGGACGTGCGGACGACGCCGTCCGTGGTGTCGGTGACGCCGACGGCTTCCAGCAGCCTCGGCGCGTAGAAGTCGCCGTTCCAGCAGGCGATCTGTTGCGCCGTCAGGGCCGCGACCACGTCCGCTGATGATTTCCCTTCGACCGTGAACGAGAAGGTCGGCGCGCGGAGGGGGGCGTCGGCGGTGGGGCGGCCGAGCAGGCGGAGGCCGGGGATGTTCAGGGCGGCGTCGAGGAAGTGTTCGGCGAGCGTCTGTTCGTGCGCCGCGACGAGGCCGAACACCTGTTTCACGCGGGCGTGCAGCGTGTTGGCGGGGGCGTCGAAATGATGGGCCGCGAGGGCTTCGAAGTAATCGGCGATGCCGGCCAGCGCCGCGATGGTCTCGTGATTGGGGCCGGCGGGGTTCAGCTTGTGCTGGATGTCGTCCTCGGCGAAGAACAGGTGGCCCTGGCCGCGCGCTTCCAACAATCGGTCGCGCTTGCCGTAGAGCATGCCGATGTGGGGGCCCATGATCTTGTAGAAGCTGTAGAGGTAGAAATCGACGTCCCAGGCCTTCACGTCCACGGTCCGGTGGGGGGCGTAGGCGACGGCGTCGACGCAGACCATCGCACCCGCCGCATGGACCTGCCGGGTGATCGCCGCAACGTCATTGATGTCGCCGGTGATGTTGGAAACATGGGGGAAGGCGACCAGCCGGGTGCGGTCCGTGAGCAGGCCGTCCAGTAGATCGACGCGCAGTTCGCCCGTCGCCGCGTCCACGGGCCAGTCCTTCACGACGATGCCGAATTCGGCGAGGCGCCGCCAGGGCGAGGAATTGGCTTCGTGGTTCAGGACCGCGACGATCACCTCGTCCCCCGCCTTCCACAGCGGCCGCAGCGCCTGCGCCAGGACGTAGACGTTCATCGAGGTCGAGGGGCCGATCACCACCTCGTCCGGCGCGGCCCCGATCATCTCCGCCATGCGGGCGTGGCCGTCGGCCATGCGCTGCGCCGCCAGTTGCGATTTGGGATAGGGGGCGAGGGGCTGGACCTGGCTTTCGCTCATATAGGCGGTCATGCGCGCGATCACGGCGTTGGGCACGTAGGAGCCGCCCGCGTTCTCGAAGAACGCCCAGCCGTCACGCCAGCAGGCGTCCGGGAACTGGGCGCGGGAGAACGCGACGTCGAACGCGGGGGAGGAAGTCACCGATGCGGCCCGGTCACGCCTGCATGGCGAGGGACATGACCAGTTCGGCCAGAACCTCGGGATCGGCTTCGAACTTCAATCCCAACCGCCCCTTGCGGCACCAGGCGACGGTCGCCGAGACGTCGCCGAAGGCCCCCAGGTCGAGGGTCAGGTGGCGGCCCTTGGACAGGTCCAGGGAGGCGACGATCTGCGCCCCGCCGGGGGAGATATCCTCGATCAGGCATTTGGTGGACGCGCCGCCGACGGTCACGCGGGCCTGAAAGCCCGAGGACTTTCGATCGTACTCGCGCCGGTTCAGGGCGAAGGCGTCTTCGGCCATGGCCGTTGTCCCGTCTGTGTCACACCCGGGCCGAACCCTGACCCCGTCTGAGCGCGGGGCCTAGATGTCGGCGAACACGTGGGTTTCCGCCTTGGCGCCCGGATGAGTGACGGCGCCGTCGCAGGCGGGGCCCACCAGTTGAGCATACTTCCAAAGCACCCCCGACTGATAGTCGTGTTTGCGCGGCGTCCAGGCCTTGCGGCGGGCGTCCAGTTCGGCCTCGCTCAGGTCCACGTCGAGCGTGCCCTTTTCGGCGTCGATCTTGATCACGTCGCCGTCCTTGAGCAGCCCGATGGGGCCGCCCACGGCGGCTTCGGGGCCGACATGGCCGATGCAGAAACCGCGCGTCGCGCCGGAGAACCGGCCGTCGGTGATCAGCGCCACCTTTTCGCCCAGGCCCTGGCCGTAGATCGCCGAGGTGGTCGACAGCATTTCGCGCATGCCGGGGCCGCCCTTGGGTCCTTCGTAGCGGATAACGACGACCTCGCCTTCCTTGACCTGCTGCTTGAGCACGGCCTGGAGCGCGTCTTCCTCGCAATCGAAGCAGCGGGCCGTGCCCGTGAACTGCAGGCTGTGCAGGCCGGCGACCTTGACGATGGCGCCATCGGGGGCGAGCGAGCCCTTGAGGCCCACGACCCCGCCCGTCGGCGTGATCGGGTTGGACACCGGATAGATCACGTCCTGGTCCGTCGGGAACACCACGTCCTTCAGGTTCTCGGCGATGGTCTTGCCGGTCACGGTCATGCAGTCGCCGTGCAGGTAGCCGCCGTCCAAGAGCGCCTTCATCAGCACCGGCACGCCGCCGATGTCGAACATGTCCTTGGCCACGTACTTGCCGCCCGGCTTCAGGTCGGCGATGTAGGGCGTGGTCTTGAAGATCTCGCAGACGTCTTCTAACGAGAAATCGATGCCGCATTCATGGGCCATGGCCGGCAGGTGCAGCCCGGCGTTGGTCGATCCGCCCGACGCCGCGACGATGCGGGCCGCGTTCTCGAACGACTTGCGGGTCACGATGTCGCGCGGGCGCAGGTTCTTTTCGATCAGGTCCATGACCGCCTTGCCGGATGCCACGGCGTATTCGTCGCGGGTCTCATACGGCGCGGGTGCCCCGGCGGAGCCGGGCAGGGCCAGGCCGATGGCTTCCGACACGCAGGCCATGGTGTTGGCCGTGAACTGGCCGCCGCAGGACCCGGCGGACGGACAGGCCACGCATTCCAGTTCGTGCAGGTCTTCGTCCGACATTTCGCCCGAGGCGTTGGTGCCCACGGCTTCGAACACGTCGATCACGGTCACGTCCTTGCCCTTGAACTTGCCGGGCAGGATGGAGCCGCCGTACATGAACACGCTGGGCACGTTGAGCCGCAGCATGACCATCATCATGCCGGGCAGGGACTTGTCGCAGCCGGCGAGGCAGACCATGGCGTCATAGCAATGGCCGCGCATGGTCAGCTCGACCGAGTCGGCGATCACGTCGCGCGACGCCAGGGACGACTTCATGCCCTGGTGGCCCATGGCGATGCCGTCGGTCACGGTGATGGTGGTGAACTCGCGGGGCGTGCCCGATGCTTCCTTGACGCCGGTCTTCACGGCCTGGGCCTGGCGGCTCAGCGCGATGTTGCAGGGCGCTGCCTCGTTCCAGCAGGTCGCGACGCCGACGAAGGGCTGGTTGATCTCTTCCTCGGTCATGCCCATGGCGTAGTAGTAGGACCGATGCGGCGCGCTGGCCGGGCCCTGAGTTGTATAGCGCGACGGCAGTTTGGACTTGTCGAACGTTTTGGCCATGGGGCTCTCCCTGGAACGGCTTGGATACTTGAATTCGGGACCGTTGGTTTAATGCCGTAAGGCCCCGCAAGGCAAGGGCGCTTGCGGGAAAAGGTGCTGTGCCGCCGTAATGTGACGGTTTAGACGGCGCCCAGTTCCTTGCGCACGATGGCGGCCCCGGCGGCAAGCGCCTTCAGCTTGCCCTCGGCCACGTGCCGGGGGAAGGGGGCGAGGCCGCAGTTGGTGCAGGGATAGATGCGCTCCGCATCGACATAGCGCATGGCCGAGCGGATGACCTCGGCGACCTGTTCCGGCGTCTCCACATTGTAGTTGGCGACGTCGATGGAGCCGACCATCACTTCCTTGTCCTTGAGCAGGCTCATCAGCGAATGGGGCACGTGGGATCCGGCGCATTCCAGCGACACCTGGTCGACCACGCTGCCGTTCAGGGCCGGGAAGGTTTCCTCGTACTGGCGCCATTCGCTGCCCAGGGTTTCCTTCCACTGGTTGTTGGCGTCAATGCCGTAGCCGTAGCAGATATGCACGGCCTTCTTCACGGTAATGCCCTGGAACGCCCGGTTCAGGCAGGCGATGCCCCATTCCTTCACGTCGTCCAGGAACACGTTGAAGGCGGGCTCGTCGAACTGGATGACGTCGACGCCGAGCGCCTGTAGCTCCAGCGCTTCCTCGTTGAGGATTTCCGCGAAGGCCCAGGCCATGTCGGCGCGCTTGCCGTAGACCTCGTCGGCGATGGTGTCGCAGATGGTCATGGGCCCCGGCATGGTGATCTTCAGGCCGCCCTTGGTGTGTTCGCGGCAGAAGGCGGTGGATTTGGAATGCGCGCTTTCACGGCGCTTGACCTTGGCCGTGACCGTGGGCACGTCGGCGTCATAGCGGTTGTCGCGGATGCCCATGGTGGTCATCTTGGCCCAGTCGATGCCGTCGACGTATTCGAGGAAGCCGTGCACGAAATGCTTTCGGAACTGCTCGCCGTCGGAAACGATGTCGATGCCCACGTCTTCCTGGGTCTTGATCCACACCAGGGCGGCGTCGCACTGGCCCTGCCACAATTCCTCGCCCTCCAGCTTCCAGGGCGCCCAGAGTTTTTCCGGCTCGGCCAGCCAGCTGGGTTTGGGCAAACTTCCGGCGACGGTGGTTTTCAGCATGGATCGACTCCCAAGGATGTATTTGTTTTGAATTGCCCTCGTTATACCCGGTTTGGCGGCGCGCCGCATCCGTGACTTGGCCGCCCCGTCTTGCCGTGGCGGGGCGGCGGGGATAAGGTTCCGGGCTCAAGAAACGTGACGATCAACCTGTCCCCCGGGAGCCCATCCAGCCATGAAAACCAAAGCCGCCGTCGTTTACGAATTGGGTGCCAAGCGCCCCTACGCCACCTCCCTGCCCATGAAGATCGAGGAAGTGGACCTGGACCCGCCGCAGGCGAACGAGGTTCTGGTCAAGGTCGCGGCGGCCGGCGTGTGTCATTCGGATCTGTCCGTGGTCGCGGGCGTGCGCGAACGGCCGCTGCCCATGGTGCTGGGCCACGAGGCTTCCGGCGTGGTGCAGGAACTGGGGCCGGGCGTCGAGGGCCTGGAAGTGGGCGACCATGTGGTGTTCGCCTTTCTGCCGTCCTGCGGCCAGTGCCTGCCGTGCAAGGAAGGCCGCCCGTCGATCTGCGAAAAGGGCGCGGCGTCCAACGGGGCCGGCACCCTCATGGGCGGCGGCATGCGCCTGCATAAGGACGGCCAGAAGCTGTATCACCAGGCGGGGGTGTCCTGTTTCTCGGAATACGTGGTGGCGCACCGCTCGTCCGTGGTGAAGATCGACAAGGACCTGCCGCTCGACATCGCCTGCACGTTTTCCTGCGCCGTCATCACCGGCGTCGGCGCGGTCCTGAACACGGCCAAGGTGCCGGCGGGGGCCTCGGTCGGCGTGGTCGGCCTGGGCGGCACGGGTCTGGCCGCCGTCATGGGGGCCAAGATGGCGGGGGCGCGGCACATCGTCGGCATCGACGCGCTCGACGACAAGCTGGAATGGGGCAAGAAGCTCGGCTGCGACGCGGTGTTCAACGCGCTGGATAACGACGTGGTCGAAAAGGTCCGGGACGCCACGGGCGGCGGGCTGGAATACATGTTCGAATGCGTCGGCCGGGTCGAGGCCATGGACCTGGCCTACAAGGTCACCAAGCGCGGCGGCACGACGACGTCGAGCGGCCTGTCCCATCCCGCCACCAACATGACCGTGCAGCACGTCAACCTGGTGACCGAGGAACGCACCATCAAGGGCTCATACCTGGGCAGCTGCATTCCCGAGCGCGACATCCCGCACTACATCGAAATGTACAAGCGCGGCGCCCTGCCCGTGGACAAGCTGATCTGCGAGAAGATCCCGCTGGAAGACATCAACGCGGCCTTCGACCATCTGGCCGAGGGGCATACGGTGCGTCAGGTCATCGTGTTCTGACCGCGGCCGGATAAATGGTCGACTTCAACGAGATCTACAAGGACACGGGCGCTGCCGTGCGGGTCGGGCTGGTCGGCGCCGGGGAATTCGGCGCGAGCCTGATCACCCAGTCCCTCGGTCATCCTGCCATCGACGTGCCGGCGGTGGCCGATATCGACCCGGACCGGGCGGTCAACGTGCTGCTGCGCTGCGGCGTGGCCGGGGACGGCATCGAGATCTGCCGCGACGCGGCCTCCGCGCGGGACGTCATGACGGCGGGCAGGGTCGCCGTGGTGCCGGACGGCCTTCTGCTGGTCGATACCGACATCGATGTCGTGGTCGAGGCGACGGGCGCGCCCGAAGCCGCCGCCGCCGTGTCCGAGGCGGCGATCCTTTCCGGCAAGCACCTGGTTCTGGCGTCCAAGGAAATGGCGTCCGTCTGCGGCCCCTGGCTGGCCAAGCTGGCTGCGGACAAGGGTGTCGTCTACACCTTGCCCGACGGCGATCAGCCGAGCCTGTTGATCGGCCTGATCTCGCGGGCCGAGCTGCTGGGCCTTGAGGTCGTGATGGCGGGCAAGGCGAGCGAATACGACGTCGTCTGGCACCGCGCCAAGGCGGAACTGAGCTACCACGGCAAGGTTTTCAAGGTGCCCGATTTCGCCGATAGCTGGCATCTGGACGGCGCCGACATTCCCGAGGTGTTGGCCGACCGGGCGGCGCCCCTGGGGGTGACGGCGCTCAAATCCGTGCCGGACCTGTGCGAAATGATGCTGGTGTGCAACGCCACGGGCCTGCGCCCGGATTTCGACGCCTTCCACGCGCCGCTGGCGCGCACGGTCGAACTGCCCGATGTGTTCCGCCCCGAAACCGAGGGCGGAATCCTGTTGGACCCGGAGGGTGGCGTGGTCGACATCGTCAACTGCCTGCGCCGGTTCGACGAACTGAGCCTGGCCGGCGGCGTGTTCGTGATCGTGCGTTGCACGGACCGTGAGACCTGGGGCGTCATCAAGGCCAAGGGCATCCCGGTCAGCGCCTGCGGCAACTACGGGCTGCTGCACAATCCGGTGCACCTGTTGGGGATCGAGGCGGCGGCCTCGATCATCGCCGCCGCGAAGGGCGGCATGCCGACCAGTGGGCGCGCACCCCAGCCGTCATTCGACCTGGTCGGCCGCGCGACCCGTGCGTTCAAGGCGGGCGAGGTTCTGGACATGGGCGGCCATCACCATACCATCGCCGGCTTGGAGCCCTTGGTGCGTCCCGCGCAGGCCGCCATACCCGGTGGGCCGCTGCCCTACTACATGGCGGCGAATAATCGGTTGGCGATGGACGTGCGGCCCGGGGAAATCCTGACCGTCGAGATGGTGGAGGCCCCTCAGGGCTCCGCGCTTTGGCGGCTTCGCGGGAATCAGGATGCGGCGTTCCCGACCTCACCGGGCAACGGCGCCGGATCGGGCTGAGCGCTCAGAAAATCGGAGCGGTACACGTACATCGACAACACATGCGCCCTGGCGCCGTCATCGTCCGCGAGCGGCAGGTCGATCGCCTCATAGGTCGCCGGATTGGGGCGAGCATAGGCGGTCACGCCCCAGCGTCGCACAGGCATGTCGCTTGTCAGGGCAAGGCGCTGGGAATCAAGCATGGCGTCGCGCGCGTGGTGTGGGAAGTATTCCGATATCCGCTGACCCGTGCCGTCGAAACCCAGCCAGGTTCGCAATTCGCTGCCCCAGAAACGATTGACGAAATCGCGGCCTCCGTCGATGGCGTCGCGCACGATGATCTTCGGCGCCTGACGCACGATGGCCGGCAGGCCAACGTCGATCAACCGGGGACAGTTGGAACCGTCGCACAGGCTTTGCCAATACTCCAGCAGCCAACGAAGCTCCCAGGCGTCAAAGGATTGCGTCTGTTCGAAAAAGAACGTTGCGCTTCGCGGTGCGCGGTTGTTGCGCGATATCGACATAGAAGAGCCTCCCGCCTGGGCTCTCCCCACCCCAAGAATTTGATTTTAGACCTAATGATGCACGCAGGACAACCCATTGGGTTCTGGCCCCGCCGGTCAACGCGATGGGGTCGACTTTCGGCCTAATTGCCAAAAGGTCGACTTTCAGACTTTAATCGGCCAGGGGTGGTAGATGAGTCTCAGAAGGATCAAACGTGCGCATCGACGTCACGGCCGTGCCGGCCGAAACAGTGGACCTGCCGGTCGGACTGCGGGAAGTGTTGGGGTATTGGGACCGGCTGCGGGGCGATAGCTGGGCCCCTGCCTGGGCGGATTTCCGATTGCTCGACCTGCCGTCGTCGACGATCCCTTTCGTGATCGTTCTCGATGTGGTGCCGGACCCCCTCGATTTCGTCTACCGATTCTGGGGAACCGGTAATACGACGTATATCGGTTACGACTGCACGGGGATGTCGGTCCGGCAGAACAAGCTGTTCAGCGCCAAGGTGTTCGGTGAATGCCAGCAGCTTGTCGAGAAGGGCCGGCCCATCGTGTGGTTTTCCAAGGTTGTGCGGGACGACGGTCTGTACCGTGAATATATCCGCCTGCGGGTTCCGCTTTCGGACGACGGGGAAACGGTCACCCATATCGTCTCGGCGGTCCGGATCGAGGAAAAGCTAGACGAAATCTTCACGCCCGTATCCGGCTAGACGGGCGGTTCCGGCGATTTCTCATTGATCATCCGATACAGGCTCATGGAAATAATATGGGCGCGTTCCCCCGCATCGTTTGCCAGGGGCAGGGTGATGGTTTCGAACGCGACATAACTGCGTTCCGGGTAGACGCTGACGCCCCAGCGGCGGATCGGCATGTCGCCGGTCAAGGCCAAGCGGTGGGATTCCAGAATGCGGTCCCGGCCGGCCGCGGGGAAATACTCGCTCAGCAGCTTGCCCGTCGCGTCAAGCCGCAGCCATTCCGTGACGGCCGTGCCCCAATACCGGACCCGGAAATCGCGGCCGCCGTCGACGGCGTCCTTCACGACGATGTTGGGCGCGTACTTGTACATGGACGGCAGGTCGATGTCGCGCCAGCGCGGGCAGTCCCGGTCGCCCCGTTTGTCCAGCCAATGGTCAAGCAACCATCGCAGAGCGGGCGTCGTAAAATCCCAAGTTTGTTCGGCGAACGGCCCTTCGACCGTGTCCAAATGCGGACCGTGACTCACCATCGGCATCTCTCCCCAATGCCATCCCCAAGGCATTTCCCGGGACAGGTTAGTGGATTATCTGGGACGCCGCCATGCGATCCGCACACATAGGTATGACTATTTGGTCGACTTTCCGGTCCTGGAACCGGCGGCCTTCGTGATGATATAGTTCGGGAAAACACGCCGGAGGCTCATTCATGACAATCAAGATCGACCCCCTGGACGCCCCGATGGGCGCCGTGATCCACGGTTTGGATTCACGAAAGCCTCTGACCGACGATGATTTCCGCGCGGTGGAGCAGGCCATGCTCGACCATATCGCCATCGTCATCCCGGATTTGGAGGAAAACGTGCCCTGGCTGCGCGATTTCGGCAGCCGCTTCGGCCCCCTGGTGCCGCATATCCTGAACCAGTACCACCACCCGGACGGCTTCGAGGTGTCGATCATCGCCAAGAACATGGACAGCCCGGAAAGCCGCACCACGGCCAAGCCGGCCGGGGCGTTCTGGCATTCGGACCTGTCCTACGAGGTTAATCCGTCGGACGCCATTTTCCTCTATTCCACGCATCTGCCGTCCAAAGGCGGCGACACCATGGTCGCCAACATGCGGGCCGCCTACGCGACCCTGCCGGACAGGACCAAGGCGCGGCTCGACGGCCTGACCTGCACCCACCGCTGGGGCTGGAATACCCTGGGGGCCACGCCGACGCTCACGCCGGAACAGCAGGCGGCCCATCCCGACGTGATCCATCCCGTGGTCCGCCCGCACCCCAAGACCGGGGTGCCGATCCTCTACGTCAATCCGGGCTATTCCATGCGCATCAACGAACTGGAACAGAATGAGAGCGACGACCTGCTGGCCGAACTGTTCGAGCACGCGCTGAAGCCCGAATTCCAGTACCGCCACACATGGACCCTGAACAGCCTGGTCGGCATCGACAACCGATCCTCCATGCATTGCGCGGTCGATGACTACACCGAACCCCGGCGCATGCTGCGCATGATCGTCGGCTGCACCGACGGGCGGAAGGGACGGGTCGCCGCATGACGAAGGTTCTGTTCGTCAACGGCACCCTGATGCGCGGGCTGGCCTTGAACGGCAACCTCGAGGGCGCGGCCTTCCTGGGCGAAGCCCGGACCGTGCCCGAATACCGGATTCATTCCATCGGCGACGTCCATCCCGGCATGTACAGGGTGGCGGCGGGCGGAATTTCCGTCCCCGGCGAGATTTATGAAATGAGCGACGAGATTTGGGCCAGGGTCGAAGCCGGGGAGCCGCCGGGGCTGTACTGCGGGCCGGTGGAACTGGATGACGGCCGGGTTTTGGACGGAATCCTCTATCCCCGCGAGATGGCGGAAGGCAAACACAAGGACATTTCCGAATTCGGCGGTTGGCGGGAATACGCGGCGACGCTGGCGGACTGAACCCGTTCGACGGATTTCGGCGGCAGCCTACTTGCGGTGGGCTTTCGCCGGCATAGATATTTCCCAGGATACGGGCGTTCCCAGGGGGGAACGCCTTTTCTTGGGCTAAGGACATATCGATGCTGCGGATTCTTCTGTTTCTCGGCACCAACCTGGCGATCGTCGCACTGATCAGCCTGACTTTCCGCCTGCTCGGGCTGGATGGCTTGTTGCAGGCCAATGGCGTCGACCTGAACATCAACGCCTTGATCGTCTATTCCGCCGTCATCGGCTTTTCCGGCGCGCTGATCTCTCTGTTCCTGTCCAAGACCATGGCCAAGGCGGGAATGGGCGTGAAGGTCATTCAGCACGCCGCCAACCCGACGGAACAATGGCTGGTCGATACGGTCGCCCGGCAGGCCAAACAGGCCGGCATCGGCATGCCCGAGGTCGGCATCTTCGACCATGGCTCGCCCAACGCCTTCGCCACGGGCTGGAACAAGAACGACGCCCTGGTCGCCGTGTCCACGGGTCTTCTCAACACCATGGACAGGAAAGAGGTCGAGGCTGTGCTGGGCCACGAGGTTTCCCACGTCGCCAACGGCGACATGGTGACCCTGACCTTGATCCAGGGCGTGGTGAACACCTTCGTCATCTTCCTCTCGCGTGTCGTCGGCTATCTGGTCGACCGCCTGGTGTTCAAAGTCGAACGCGGCCACGGCCCGGCGTTCTGGATCGTCTCGATGATCGCCCAGTTCGTGTTCGGCATCGCCGCCATGATGATCGTCATGTGGTTCTCGCGCTGGCGTGAATTCCGCGCCGACAAGGGCGGGGCGGAGCTTGCCGGCCGGCGCAACATGATCGATGCGCTCAAACGCTTGCAGGCGGCCCATGACGCGCCCGACATGCCCGACGAGATGAAGGCCTTCGCGATCAGCGCCGGGCGCATGCAGGCGGCGTTTTCCAGCCATCCGCCGCTCGCCGACCGCATCCGGGCGCTGGAAGCCATGGAGGGCGCCGACGCCCAGCCGCCGCGCCCCCGGCGGCCCTGGCGCTGACGCGGGCCCGCCGCCGTTCATGTCGCGAGGAACTCAAGCCGTGGGTCGGTGATGTTGGGAGTGATCTCCAGAATCTCGGCCGCCACCACTTTTTCCGCCACGAACGGGTCGTCATCGACCCGCCGACGCATCTCGTCGGGCGTGCAGCCCTGGGCCAGGATTGCGCCGCCGGCGTTGGGCTGAAGACTGCCGACCATCAGGAAGACGCCGTCGTCGACGCCTTGTCTGATCCAGGCCTTGTGGGCGTCCATGAGCTCTTGAGCGCGCGCCTTGTTCTCTGAAAATCTGAGCAGGATGATGAACATCAAGTCGCCTCCTTATCCATTGGCGGCGGCACGCTAGCCAGGATAGGTGCCAAAATTTGTCACTAAATATGCTATCCTGAGGCATGACCGTTCGCAGCCGCCAGGACGCGCTGGTCCGCCACCTTCGCCGCAGCGGCCACGCCACCGTCGATGATCTTGCCCGTGCCGTGGGCGCGTCGCGGCGAACTGTGCTGCGGGACATCGCGGCTCTGCGCGATCAGGGCTTCGTCATTCATTCCGAGGCGGGCCGGGGCGGGGGGCTGTTGCTCGATCCCTCGTCCGTGCAGCTGACGGCCCGGCTTACGGCCGACGAGGTGTTCGCGCTGCTGGTCAATGTCGCCGTCATGCGGGCGTCGGGCACGCTGCCGTTCGGCGGGCTTGCCGACGCGGGGCTCGCCAAGATCGAACGCGCCTTGCCGCCGGACCGGGTCCGGGACCTGCGCGACATTCTCGCCCGCCTTTATATCGGCCCGCCGGCCTGGCCCCGGCTTCGGGACTCGTTGGGGCCGGTCGAGCCCGGTCTGCTGCCCGAGTTCGAACGGGCGTTCATCGACCTCAACCGCCTGCGCTTCGACTACGTCGACCGCCACGGGACGTCGTCCCGGCGCGAGATCGAACCCCAGGCGCTGCTGGTCCGCCCGCCCGTGTGGTACGTGGTCGGCTTCGATCCCGCCCGCGACGGTTTCCGCAACTTTCGAATGGACCGGATCCGCAATGCGGAACGCGACGGCGGCACCCGGTTCCGCCGCCGCGCCCTGCGGCTTGAAGACAACGTCTGTCTGGTGGCCGAGGCACCGCATCCCTGAAACGACGAAGGGCGGCCCGACCGGCCGCCCCCCGCGTGTTCGGTATCCTGAACCGGCTTATTTGCCGAATTTCATTTCGTCGCCCGGCTGCATGATCACGACGTCGGTCTTGCCACCCATGTCGGCCAGCAGCTTCTTCAACTCGTCCGGCGTGCCCTTGAGGGGCGGGAAGGTGCCGTAGTGCATGGGCATCGCGGTCGCGGGCTTGAGGAATTTGGTGAGCGCATAGGCCGCGTGGCGGGGGTCCATGGTGAACCAGCCGCCGATGCAGATCAGCACCAGGTCCGGCTTGTATAGGTCCTGGATCAGCTCCATGTCCTTGAACACACCGGAATCGCCCGTGTGATAGATGGTGTAGCCGTCCTCCAGCTTGATCACGTAGCCGGCGGGCTCGCCGCCCGGATAGATCATTTCCTTGCCGTCGGCGCCCTTGTTGACGATCTCCGACGAATGTTCGGCATGGGTCATGGTCACCGTGATATCCGGGCCGATGGGATTGATCGGGCCCGACTTGTTGAAGCGGACCAGTTGCTTGCCGTCGACCATGCCGAGAATGCGCAGCGTATGGCCCATGTCGGCGTTCACGCCGACCTTGGCGCCGGTCATCTTGGCCAGTTCGGCCGTGTCGCCCAGGTGGTCGCCGTGGCCGTGGGTGACCAGGATCAGGTCGACCTTGCCGACTTTCCCCAAGTCCTTGTCGGCGGCCGGGGTCTTCGGGTTCTTGGTGATGAAGGGATCGATCACGATCACCTTGCCGCCCGGCGTCTTGATGCGGAAGGCGGCTTGTCCGTACCATTTGACCTCGGCGGCCTGGGCGTCCTTGGCCGGGGCCGCGGCCCAGGCGAACCCGGCGACCAGCGCGCCGATCACGGTCGTCGTCAGTAAGCGTCTCATGTCTGAACGTTCTCCCAAAAGGGCAGGGGATATCCCCGCGTGAGGCAGAGCCTGCCATAGAACCCGAACGCCGCAAAGGCCCGCGCATGAGGCTTGACGAATATGGAACAAAATGCGAACAAGTAACGCGAAACGGAGGAGGCATTCATGACGGTAACGGGTGAAGACGGGCGCAAGCGCTGCCGCTGGGTCGGCCAGGGCAAGGATTTCTATGAGGCCTATCACGACGCCGAATGGGGCGTGCCCGTGCACGACGACCGCCACCATTTCGAGATGCTGAACCTGGAGGGCGCGCAGGCTGGTTTGAGTTGGGAAACCATCTTAAAGAAGCGCGACAACTATAAGAAATTGTTCGCTGATTTCGATCCCGTTAAATGCGCCAAGCTGACCGACGCCAGGCTGGAAAAGATCCTCACCGACCCCGGCATCATCCGCAACCGGCTGAAGGTTTACGGCGTGCGCAAGAACGCCCTGGCGTTCCTCGAGGTGCAAAAGGAATTCGGCTCCTTCGACGCCTACGTCTGGGCCTTCGTCGGCGGCAAGCCGATCGACGGCCGGCGCAAGGCCATGGGCGACGTGCCGGGCAAGACGGAGATCTCGGACGCCCTATCGAAGGACCTGAAAAAGCGCGGCTTCACCTTCGTCGGCTCCACCATCGTCTACGCCTATATGCAGGCATCCGGGCTGGTGAACGACCATGTGGCGGACTGCTTCCGCTACAAGCCGTGCAGGGCGCTGGCGAAGTAGGCGATCAGCCGTCGTGGCGGTGGCTGCCGGGCAAGACCGGCAGGGCCGGGTCGAGCGGACTCCAGGCCAGCTTGTCGTTGCCCCAGATGTGATCATAGGGCGCGACCCGCTCCGGGCTGTCGAGGGAGGCGGCCGTGATGTCGATGTCCACATCCTCGTCCGCGTGCTGGTAACTGAGGCTGGTGCCGCAGTCGGGACAGAACCCGCGCTTGACCTTGGGCGTCGAGACGAAGAAGGCCGGCGGCTCCGTGGTCCATTGGAAGCCGCCCGTGGGCACGGTGACCCAGGTCACCAGCGTGCCGCCCGAGGCCCGGCGGCAGCTTTCGCACAGGCAGTGGGTGGCGGTCACCGGCTTGGTGATCCGGTAGCGGTGTCGGCCGCACAGGCAGCCGCCCTCAAGGGGCTCGGTCATGATGGCTCCTTTCCCGATATGCCGGGCAAAGGCTAGCGATCGCGGCAGGGCCGAAACAAACGGGAAATTCTCATCGGTCGATAAGCTGGCCTTGGCTTTGCCCGCCAACCCGTCAAACCGGCGCGTGGTCCAGGGCCTAACCGACCGCGAACTTGATCACGAAGATGCCTGCGAGCACCACCATGGCGGGACCGGCTTCCCTGGGCCGCCCGCTCAGGATCTTGATCGCCACATAAGCGATGAAGCCGAGACCGATCCCGGTGGAGATGGAGAAGGTCAGCGGCATGGCGAGGACGGTGACGACCGCCGGGATGAAATCGGTGAGGTCCGTCCAATCGATGTCGGCCAGGGCCTGGCACATGACGCAGGCGATGAAGAACACGGCCGAAGCGGTGGCGAAGGCCGGGATGCTGCCGGCCAGCGGCGCGAAGAACAGGGCCAGGAGGAAGAACACGGCGACGAAAACTGCCGTCAGTCCGGTCCGCCCGCCGGCCCGGATGCCCGCCAGGCTTTCGATGTAGGACGTGGTGGTCGAGGTGCCCAGGGCCGCGCCCACCATGGTGGCGCTCGCATCCGCCACCAGCGCCTTTCTCAGGCGCGGCATCTGTCCGTTCTCGTCAAGCAATCCCGCGCGCTGACAGACGCCGATCAGGGACCCCGTGGTGTCAAACAGGTCAAGCAGCAGGAAGGTGAACACGATGGTCACAAGCCCCAGTTCGAGCGCGCCGGGGATGTCGAGGGCGAACAGGGTCGGCCGCAGGCTGGGCGGCGGCGCGAAGACCCCCGTGGGCGCCGTCAGGCCGAGGGCCATCCCGAGCCCCGTCACCACCAGGATGCCGATGACGAGAGCGCCCGGAACCTTCCGGTAGTCCAGCGCGACGATGACGAGAAACCCGAGGCAGGCGAGCAGCGTTTCCGGCCGGGTCAGATCGCCGACCGTGACCAAAGTGGCTTTGTGCGCGACGACGACGCCGGCGCTTTCCAGGGCGACGGTGCCGAGCAGCAGGCCGATCCCCGCCGAGATCGCCATCTTCTGCGATTTGGGGATCGCCCCGATCAACCAGGCGCGCAACGGCGACAGGCTGATGATCAGGAACAGCAGGCCCGATACGAACACGGCGCCGAGGGCGACCTGCCACGTGTGGCCCAGGGTAAGGACCACAGTGAAGGCGAAGTAGGCATTGAGACCCATGCCCGGCGCGAGCGCGATCGGGTAGTTGGCATAAAGCCCCATGATCAGGGAGCCGACGGCGGCGGCCAGACAGGTCGCGACGAAGACCGCGTCGCGGTCCATGCCGGCGGCCGACAGAATCTGCGGATTGACGAAGATGATGTAGACCATGGCGAGGAAGGTGGTTGCACCCGCCAGGGCCTCCCGGCGCAAGTTGGTCTGGTGATGAGAAAGCTTGAAGATCGCGTCGAGCATGTTTTCCGTCGCTATCCGGTCCGGCGCTCAATCCGCCAGCTCGACCCACACCGGCGTGTGGTCCGACGCCTTTTCCTTGCCGCGCGGCGTCTTGTCGATGGCGCAGGCAAGCAGCCGGTCGGCGGCTTGCGGCGACAGCAATAGGTGGTCGATGCGCAGGCCGTTGTCCTTCGCCCAGGCGCCGGCCTGATAGTCCCAATAGCTGTACTGGTGGACGCCCGGATTGAGGGCCGTGAAGGCCTCGGTCAGACCCAGGTTCAACAGGGTGCGGAACCGTGCCCGGCTTTCCGGGCGGCACAGCGCGTCGTCGGCGAATTTCACCGGATCGTAGACGTCGGCGTCGGTCGGGCAGATGTTGTAGTCGCCGCCCAGCACGACCGCGTCCTCGGTCTTCAGCAGGTCCTTGGCATGGGCGATCAGGCGGTCCATCCAGCCGAGCTTGTAGGTGAATTTTTCGTGGTCGCCGCCGTTCTCGTCCCGCGTCGGGTTGCCGTTGGGCAGGTAGATGGAGGCGACGCGGACCGGGCGCTTCCCGGCCTCGATCACGGCCTCGATATAGCGCGCCTGTTCGTCACTGTCGTCGCCGGGCAGCGCCGTCAGCACCACGTCCATGGGATGCTTGGACAGGATCGCGACGCCGTTGTAGGTCTTCTGTCCCGAGATCGCGACGTTGTAGCCGAGCTCTTCGATCTCCAGCCTCGGAAAGCCGTCTTCCTGGCACTTCAGTTCCTGCAACAGGGCGACGTCCGGTTGAAACTCGGCCAGCCATTCCTGCACCCGGGGCAGGCGGGCCTTCACCGAATTGACGTTCCAAGTAGCTATTTTCATGGCCAGGTTGCGATCTTCACGGTTCAGGCTCTCCCAACAGAAAAAGGCCCGCGAATTTGCGGGCCTCTCTCGTAACACAAAACGCCTGGGGCGGTTAAACCCCGAATGACGAGCCGCAGCCGCAGGTCACGTTGGCGTTGGGGTTGGCCATCTGGAAGTAGGAGCCGATGAGGTCTTCCTTGAAATCCAGTTCCGAGCCCTTGAGCAGGTCGAGCGAGGTCTCATCGACCACCACCTTGACGCCGTTCTTCTCAAAGATCAGATCGTCGTCGTTGACCGTTTCGTCCAACTCGAAGCCGTAGGAAAAGCCGGAACAGCCGCCCGCCGAAACCGCGATGCGCAGCATCAGGTTGGGGTTGCCGTCCATGTCCTTCAACTGGCCGATGCGCTTGGCGGCGCTGTCGGAGATCAGGATGCGTTCCTCGGGTGCCAATTGCGTGCCGTCCGGCATGGCGAAAATCCTTAAATGCGTGGGTGTGTACGGGTTGCCCTGAATCTAGGCGTTCCGGCCTGAAATTTCAATGATCGGGCGCGGGGGGCCGGCGTTACTTTTTCCGGGGCCGTGCCGGGGCCTTCTTCGCCGTCCGGGCTTTCAGGAAATGGTCGATCCCGGCCTGGGCCACGTCCATGTCCTGTTCGGGAGCACCCCCGGAAATGCCGATGCCGCCGACCACGTCGCCGCCGGCCGTCACGGGCCTGCCGCCGCCGACCAGGGAGAACCGCCCGCCGAGTGCCTGTTGGATGCCGAAGGTCAATTGGCCGGGCAGGGCGGCGGCGTTGTATTCGTGGGTCGCCTTGCGCGACACGGCCGCCGTGGTCGCTTTTTCAACGGCCAGGGTGGTGCTGAGTATCTTGCCGCCGTCCATGCGCTCGAACGCGATCAGGTGGCCCGATTCGTCCACAATGGCGATCACCATGGGCACCTTGATCGCGTTGGCGCGTTTCGTGGCGCCCCGGATCAGCAGGCGTGCGTCCTCCAGGGACAATCTTTTGATTTCAAGCATGTCGGCCTCCACCTCTCCCGGTTATAATCGGGCCGTTCAGCCATGCAACGACTTTCGCCCCGGCCACGGCAGGAGGAAACCATCGACACCCACTGGCGATCCCTCGATTCCGCCTTTCCCCTGGCGGCCTATGCCTGCCGGTCGGAAGCCTCGCGCGGGCGCCTGCACCCGGAGGGCGAAAGTGCGACCCGGGGGGCCTTTCAGCGCGACCGCGACCGCATCATCCATTCCGTTGCCTTCCGCCGGCTGGCCTACAAGACCCAGGTTTTCGTCAACCACGAGGGCGATTTCTTCCGTACGCGGCTGACCCATTCGCTCGAGGTCTCGCAGATCGCGCGCTCCATCTGCCGGTTCCTGCACCTGAACGAGGATCTGGGCGAGGCCCTGGCCCTGGCCCACGACCTGGGCCATCCGCCCTTCGGCCATGCCGGGGAAGACGCCCTGAAAGAGGTCATGGCGCCCTACGGCGGGTTCGACCACAACGCCCAGTCTCTGCATGTGGTGACCAAGCTGGAGGAACGCTATCCCGGCTGGGACGGCCTGAACCTGACCTGGGAAACCCTGGAAGGCGTGGTCAAGCACAACGGCCCCCTGATCAATGCGGGTAACCGGCCGCTGCCCCGCGCCATCGCCGAATACCAGAACCTACAGGATCTGGAACTGCACACTTACGCCGGGGCCGAGGCCCAGGTCGCCGCCATCGCCGACGACATCGCCTACAACAACCACGACATCGACGACGGCCTGCGCGCCGGGCTGTTCACCATCGACGACCTGAAGGATGTGCCCCTGGTCGGGCGCATCTTCCATGATGTGCGCCGCGACATGCCCGATTTGGACGAATCGCACCTGATTCACGAAGCCGTGCGCCGCATGATCGGGGACATGGTCTCCGACGTGATCGCGGAAACCCGCCGCCGCCTGGACGACGGCAAGCCCGACAGCCCCGACGCCGTGCGCGCCCTGGGCCGTCCCGTGGCCGGGTTTTCCGACGACATGCGCGAATGGGACGCGGCGCTGAAGAAGTTCTTGTTCGACAACATGTACCGGCACTACAAGCTGAACCGCATGACCAGCAAGGCGCGCCGCGTCGTCAAGGACCTGTTCTGCCTGCTGATCCGCGAGCCCGAATGCCTGCCGACGGAATGGCGGGCCAAGGCCGAGGGTCCGGAAACCCAGGCGACGGCGCAGCATCTGTGCGATTTCATCGCCGGCATGACCGACCGCTACGCCGGCGAGGAACACCGCCGCCTGTTTGACCTGCACGCGCGGACGTCGTAGACGGGCCGTGCCGAGAAAAGACTGAGTTTCGAGGGATCGACATCATGGCCCGCCGGCCCACCAGCGATATCCGCGTCTCCGCCTCCGACGCGCTTGAGTTCGAACCGGAGCCCCGGCGTCGGCGGGGCATCCCGACCACGGTCTGGCTGTTGCTGGTGCTGATCCTGGTCACGGCGGCGGGGTTGGGCGGTTTCCTGTTCGGCGACCGCCTGGCGGGGTTGAGCGGCGAGGAAAGTGGCCAGGTGCCGGTGGTCCATGCCGCCGAGGGCGCCATCAAGGTGCGGCCGGACAACCCGGGCGGCCAGGACATTCCGTTCCGCGATTACGACATCAACAAGCGCATGCAGGGCGAGGCGCCGACGGGCCGGGTGGAAAACCTGCTGCCGCCGCCGGAACAGCCCAGGGAATTACCGCGGGCCCAGGCGTCGACGGCGTCGACGGCGCCGGCCCAGGTGCCGCCGGTGCCCGCCGCCACGGCGGGCGCGCAGCTGGCGCCGCCCACGGAACAATCGAATGCCGAGGCCCTGTTACCGTCGGCCCCGGCCCCGGCACCCAAACCGGCGGCGCCGACGTCCATGCCGGCCCGCGAGGTCGCGCCGCCGCCGCCTGCGACGGTGGCCAAGGCGCCGACGCCGCAACCGGCCCCGCCGCCGCCCGTTCCGGCGTCTCCCGCAGCGTCTTCCACGGGGGGACCCATTGCCCTAGTCCCGAAATCCGCGACGGCGGCTCCCGCCGCCGCGCAGCCGACTCCGGTCGCCAAGGTTGCGCCGCCCCCTCCGAGCGCACCGGCCGCGACGGAAACGGCGGCACTCAGCGGTTGGCAGGTACAGCTTGCCGCGTCCCGCGCCGCCACGGCGGCCAAGGCCGAGGGCGAGCGCCTGAAACAGAAGCATTCGGACGTGCTCGGCAAGCTGGCGGTCAATATCGTCCGCGCCGACCTGGGCGCCAAGGGCGTATTCTACCGTATCCGCCTGGGCCCGGCCCGGGACAAGGACGAAGCCCGCGCCGTCTGCGCCCAGCTTGCCAAGCGGGGGCAGGGGTGCCTGGTGATCGCCCCCGGCAAATGACCGGACAGATGACCGGGCGCAAGGGGCCGCCCCGGGCCGCGGTTTTCGGCTGCGAAGGCCCGGCTCTGTCGGACGCGGAGAAGCGGTTCTTCGAGGACGCCAATCCCCTCGGCTTCATCCTGTTCGCGCGCAACATCGAGACCCCGGATCAGGTCCGCGCGCTGGTGCGTGATCTGCGCGCCACCGTCGGCGACGCCGCCGCCCCGGTGCTGATCGACCAGGAAGGCGGGCGGGTGCAGCGCCTTAGGCCGCCGCACTGGCCGGACCGGCCGCCCGCGTCCCAGTTCGCGGCGGCCTACCGGGAAAACCCGGACCGGGCGTCGGCGGACCTTGCGGCGAACGCCCGGGCCATCGCCCGCGACCTGGCCGGCCTGGGCATCACCGTCGATTGCTGGCCGGTGCTTGACCTGCCGCAGCCGGGGGCCGATCCGATCATCGGCGACCGGGCGCTGGGGGCGGACACCGCCGCCATCGCGGCGCTGGGTGGGGTCATCATCGATGCCCTGCACGCGGGCGGCGTGACGCCGGTCATCAAACACATTCCCGGTCATGGCCGCGCCACGGTCGACAGCCACAAGGCCCTGCCCGTGGTCGCGACGGACCTCGCCACCCTGCGTGACACGGACTTCGCGCCGTTTCGGGCGCTGAACGCGGCCCCTTGGGCGATGACGGCCCATGTCGTCTATACGGCCGTCGATCCCGGCACCTGCGCGACGTTCTCGCCCAAGGTGGTGGATCGGGTGATCCGCGGCGACATCGGCTTCGACGGCCTGCTGATTTCCGACGACCTGTCCATGCATGCCCTCACGGGGGCCTTCGCCGAACGGACGCGGCGCGCGCTTGCGGCGGGCTGCGACGTGGTCCTGCATTGCAACGGCGTGATGGCCGAGATGGCGCCCGTGGCCGAAGCCGCCCATATCATGACCGACAAGGCCCTGGCCCGTGCGGCCCGGGCGGAAACTCAGCGCCGTGCGACGGAGACAACTGCATGATGACCGATATCGATGTCGCGGGGCTGCTCTATACGGCCTCCGTCTGGGTCCTGCCCGTGTTGCTGGCCGTGACCTTTCATGAAGCTTCGCACGGCTTCGTCGCCAATATGCTGGGCGACGCCACGGCGAAGAACCTGGGCCGCGTGACCTTCAACCCGCTGAAGCATATCGACCTCTTCGGCACCATCCTGCTGCCGGCCCTGTTGCTGCTGGGCTCCGGCGGGCGATTCATGTTCGGCTATGCCAAGCCCGTACCCGTGAATTTTTCCCGCCTCAACCGGCCGCGCCGCGACATGGTCTTCGTCGCCGCCGCCGGGCCGGGGGCCAACCTGATCCTGGCGGTATTGTCCGCCGTGGCCTTGACCAGCGTCGCCGCCCTGCCGCCGGAACTGAGCGAATGGATGGGGCGCAATCTGGTCAATTCCGTATGGATCAACCTGATTTTGGCCGTGTTCAACATGCTGCCCATACCGCCCCTGGACGGCGGACGCGTGGCTGTCGGCCTGTTGCCCGATTTCCTGGCGATTCCGCTTGCCCGGTTGGAACGGGTGGGATTCCTGATTATCCTGGGGGCCGTGTTTCTGTTGCCCCTGATCGGCGATCAGATCGGCATGGATTTGAACGTGTTCTGGTGGCTGGTGGGGGTTCCCGCGTCGGCCCTGATGAATTTCCTGTTCGCGGGCCTCGGACTCGCCTAAAACCCGGGCGACCGGGCCGGAAACGCAGGGCCGGAAATGCAAGGAATGGCATGAGCGACGATTTCGATACCCCGGAGACGCCGACGGTGCACCGCGAGGTCATCTTCGTGGTCGATCTCGACGGCTATGAAGGGCCGCTCGACGTTCTGCTGTCCCTGGCCCGCGACCATAAGCTCGACATCACCCAGATTTCGATCCTGGCCCTGGCCGATCAGTACCTGAAGTTCATCGCCGCCGCCCAGCAGACCAACCTGGAGATCGCCGCCGACTATCTGGTCATGGCGGCCTGGCTGGCCTACCTGAAATCGCGTTTGCTGCTGCCCGACCTGGGCGGCGAGGACGAACCCACGGGTGAGGAGATGGCCGCCGCTTTGGCCTTCCAGATGCAGCGCCTGGAAGCCATGCAGAACGCCGGCCTGCTGCTGACCGAGCGATCGCAACTGCGCCGCGACTTCTTCGCCCGGGGCGCGCCGGAAAAGCATCCGGTGGAGACGGAACAAATCCTCGACGTGAACCTGTACGAGCTGTTGCAGGCCTATGCCCGCCAGCGCCGGCGGGGTGCGGGCGGCGACCGGACGTTGCACATCGAACCGTTCGAGGTTTATACGGTCGAGGACGCGCTCAAGCGCCTGCGCCATCTGCTCGGCCGGACCCCCGACTGGCAGTCCCTGTGGACCTACCTGCCCGAGGAACTGCGGGGCGGGCTGTTCGGGAAGTCGGCGGTGGCGTCCACCTTCGCCGCCAGTTTGGAACTCGCCAAGGAAGGCAAAGTGAACATTCGCCAATCCGATATTTTCGGCCCGATTTACCTGCGGGCCCGCACTGACGGCGGCAACAACACCGATTCCGCCACCGGTCCCCGCGTGGTCGCGGGCAGCGATGCCGACGGCGGGGAGCAATAGACCATGAGCGACGTCAACCGCGATCACCTGCGCCTGCTGGAAGCCGTGCTGTTCGCCTCGGCCGAACCGCTGACGGAACGGGTGCTGTCCAACCGCCTGCCCGAGGACGCGGACCTGAAGGCCCTGTTGGCCGAACTACAGGACCAATACGCCGGGCGCGGCGTCAACCTGATCCGCGCTGGCGGGTCCTGGGCGTTCCGCACGGCGGAGGATCTGGCGGCGCAGATGACGAAGCACATCGAGGTCACGCGCAAGCTGTCGCGCGCAGCCATCGAAACCCTTGCCATCGTTGCCTATCACCAACCCATCACCCGGGCCGAGATCGAGGAAATCCGTGGTGTGTCCTTGAGCAAGGGCACCATGGACATCCTGCTTGAGGAAGGCTGGATCAGGCCCCGCGGTCGCAAGGACGGGCCGGGCCGGCCGCTGACCTGGGGCACCACGGACGGCTTCCTCGATCACTTCGGGCTGGAAACGCTGCGTGACCTGCCGGGCGTCAAGGAACTGAAGGCCATGGGGCTTCTGGAATCCGGGCCGGCGCTCAACGTCTACCGTTCCCATGGCGAGTTGACGGACGGCGGCGGCGTCGATACGGAAGACGATAACGAGGGCGATGCCCCGCCGCCCGGCGGCGCCGACATTACCGAAGACGACCGCATCGACACCCTCGATCCCGATGACGGTCTGACGCCCGCGGGGTAGGGGATAGGCGGCGGGCCGGGCGAAGATTTCCGCCTGCCGGACTTATTCGCGAAAGCGGGCCGAAAAGCCTTGCATGACTGGTCGATTCCCTTACATCTATCCCCGTCAGGGGGGCTGACCGGGGGCATTGCGGCACTACTTCGTATCTGCCATCATCCGGCTTCCCACATCGTAAAAACCACAAGAGAAAGCAGAAAATGGGTACATTCAGCATCTGGCATTGGCTGGTTGTCCTGGTCGTTGTCCTCGTTCTTTTCGGCGGCGGCGGCAAAATCTCGCGGCTCATGGGGGATTTCGGTAAAGGTCTGAAATCGTTCAAGAAAAGCATGAAAGAGGACGACGAGGCCACGGACGGAACGGCCGAACGCAAGGCGATCGACGGCGAACCGGCCGACAAGCCGTCGCAGACGGCCGCGACGGAGAAAGACAAGGCCGCCGGCTAACCAACGCGGGCAGCGTGTCCTTTTGAATTTGGACCCGCCCGCTCATTCATAAAGGCCAAACGGAGTACCGCGCCGCCATGTTCGATATCGGCTGGCAGGAACTGTTCATTGTCGCCATCCTGGCGATCGTCGTGATCGGTCCAAAGGATCTGCCGCGCGCCGTGCGCACGGTGATGCGCGCGATCCGCAAACTGCGGTCCATGGCCGGGGAGTTCCAGGCGGGCCTGGACGAGGTCGCGCGCGAGGCCGAACTGGACGACATCCGCCGCGAGGCCAACAAGATCGCCCATTACGACGTGACCCGCGAGATCAAGGAAAACCTTGACCCGGACGGCGAGATCGAAAAGGCTGCCGATCTTGACGGCGCCGTCCGCGACACCATGACCGAGGCCAAGACAACCTCGGCCGAGGCGACACAGCCCGCCGTGGACGCACCCGTGACGGCCACCACCCCACCGCCGCCGAGCGAGCCGGTCACCACCGCTGAGCCGGCGGCAGGACCCGCCGCCGACACGGCCAAGACCTAGGCGCCCCGATGGCCGACACAGCCCACGACAACTTCGATCCGGATGGGATCGGCGCCGACGAGAGCAAGATGCCGCTGCTTGAGCATCTGCTGGAACTGCGCACGCGCCTGATCTACTGCTTCGCGGCGCTGATCGTGCTGTTCTTCATCGCCTATGGGTTTTCCGAACATATCTACGCCTTCCTGGTTCATCCGCTCGCCGACGTCATGCACGATGCGGGCGGCCAGCGGCGGTTGATCTACACGGCCCTGCACGAAGCCTTCTTCACCTACCTGAAGGTCTCGTTCTTCGCCGCCCTGTTCGTGGGGTTTCCCTTCATCGCCATGCAGTTCTGGGGCTTTGTCGCGCCGGGCCTGTACAAGCACGAAAAGCGCACCCTGGCGCCGTTCCTGGTGGCGACGCCGATCCTGTTCTTCATGGGCGGGGCTCTGGTCTACTATTTCATCTTCCCCATGGCCTGGAAGTTCTTCCTGGGCTTCGAATCGGCGGGCATCGACGGCTCCCTGCCGATCCAACTGGAAGCCAAGGTCGATCAGTACCTGTCCCTGGTCATGCAGTTGATCTTCGCCTTCGGCATTTGTTTCGAACTGCCCGTGGTGATCACGCTTCTGGCGCGCATCGGCATCGTCAATTCCAAGGGCCTGCGGGCCAAGCGCAAGTACGCCATCGTCATCGCCTTCGTCGCGGCGGCGATCCTGACACCGCCCGACGTCATCAGTCAGATCGGTCTGGCCGTGCCGACCATCATGCTCTACGAAATCTCCATCTGGTGCGCGCGCCTGGTCGAAAAGAAACGGGGCGACGAGCCGGACGTCGAGGACGACGACCTGGACGACGCGGATGACGACGCCGAGGATCAGGACCAGACCGCCAAGACGGCCCCCGAGCCCGGTCCGTAGCCCTTCGGCTTTCCCCGCGCATAAACGCCCCGCCGCCCCTGGACGGGGCCGGTTCGCCCGCCTATAAGTGCGCGAAAGGATCCCGGCGCCGCGGCCCCGCAAGCCCGTGCCGCCGCCCCGCCAACGACACCCCGAAGAGACCGCGATGTTCGACATCAAATGGATCCGTGAAAACCCCGACGCCTTCGACGCGGGGCTCGCGCGCAGAGGCCTTCCGCCCGCCGCCGAGGGGTTGATCGCGCTCGACAAAAAGCGCCGTACCGCCGAAACCCGGGCCCAGGAAATCCAGACCGAACGCAACGCCCTGTCCAAGCAGATCGGCATCGCCAAGTCGAAGGGCGAGGACGCCACGGAGATTCTGGCCAAGGTGTCGCAGTCCAAGGACGCGCAGGCCGCCGCCGAGGCCGAGGCCAAGGAGGCGGAACAGGTGTTGGATGACGCCCTGTCCGGCATCCCCAATCTGCCGGCGGCCGACGTGCCCGACGGCGCCGACGAAACCGCCAACGTGGAAATCCGCAAGTGGGGCGTGCCCGGGACCTTCGACTTCATGCCGAGGGACCATGTCGACCTGGGCGAGGGCCTTGGGTTCATGGATTTCGAGAACGCGGCCAAACTGTCCGGCTCGCGCTTCGTCGTGTTGTCCGGCCCCCTGGCGCGGCTGGAACGCGCCATCGCCAATTTCATGCTCGACCTGCACGTCGGCGAGCACGGCCTGACCGAGGTGGCACCCCCGACCCTGGTTAACGACGCCGCCATGTACGGCACGGGCCAGTTGCCCAAGTTCGCCGAGGACCTGTTCCATACGGACAACGGCTATTGGCTGATCCCGACGGCCGAGGTGCCCCTGACCAACCTGATGGCGGGCGAGATCGTCGACGACGACCGGCTGCCCTTCCGCTATGCGGCGCTGACCGACTGCTACCGCTCCGAAGCCGGGGCCGCCGGCAAGGACACTCGCGGCATGATCCGCCAGCACCAGTTCAAGAAGGTCGAGATGGTGACCATCTCGGCCCCCGAATCCTCCGACGCCGAGCTGGAACGCATGACCGGCTGCGCCGAGGCGGTGTTGCAGAAGCTGGGCCTGCCTTACCGCGTCGTGGTGCTGTCCACGGGCGACATGGGGTTCGGGGCGCGCAAGACCTACGACATCGAAATCTGGCTGCCGGGGCAGGGGGCATACCGGGAAATCTCCAGTTGCTCCAACTGCGGCGATTTCCAGGCCCGGCGCATGAAGGCGCGCTGCCGTGTGAAGGGCGAGAAGGGGACGCGCTTCGTGCACACCCTGAACGGCTCCGGCGTCGCCGTCGGCCGCGCCCTGATCGGCGTGCTGGAAAACTATCAGCAGGCGGACGGATCAATCACCGTGCCGGATGTCCTGCGGCCCTACATGGGCGGGCTCGAGGTCATCGGAAAAGCATGACCCGCCGCCACATCGATCTGAGCCAGGCCCGGGTGCTCATATCCAACGACGACGGCGTCCATGCGCCGGGCATCAAGGTTCTGGAAACCGCCGTGCGCGCCGTGGCCCGCGAGGTCTGGGTCGTCGCCCCAGAAACGGAACAATCGGCGACCAGCCATTCCCTGACCCTGCGCCGCCCGTTGCGCATCCGCAACGTGTCCGACGGGCGCTTCGCCGTGGACGGCACGCCGACGGACAGCGTGCTTCTGGGGGTGAACAGGGTCATGAAGGACCTGCGCCCCGATATCGTCATGTCCGGGGTCAACCGGGGCGGCAACCTGGGCGAGGACGTGCATTATTCGGGCACCGTCGCGGCGGCCATGGAAGGGGCGCTCTTGGGCATACCCTCCGTCGCCTTTTCCCAGGAATACGACGACAACCGCAACGTGATCTGGGAAACCTCGGAATTCTGGATGCCGAAGATTCTGGAACGTCTCGTTGGTTACGACTTCGATCCGGCGATCCTGCTGAACGTGAACATTCCCGACTGCCCGCCCGGCGACGTCATTGGCATGGAGGTCACGCGCCAGGGCCGGCGCAAGATCGGCGGCGAAATCCAGCAGGGCCGCGACCCCCGGGGTGACGCCTATTACTGGGTCGGCGTGCAGCGCGACGAGGAAAAGTTCCAGGAGGGCACGGACCTGGACGCCTGCCGGCGCAAGGTGATTTCCATCACGCCCCTGAGCCTCGACCTGACGGCGGGGCGGGAGCTTGACCGCCTGCGCGAGGTGTTCCCGTGAACCGGCTCCGCCCCGCGCTGGAAGAGGCCTTGGCGGCGGAGCGCGAGGAACTGCTGGAAAGCCTGCGTCGCCTGGGCGTCGCCGACGAACGGGTGCTGGAAGCCATCGGCAGGGTGCCGCGCGAACAGTTCGTGACCGAGGCCTTTCAGGACCGGGCCTACCGCAACCTGGCCCTGCCCATCGGCCATCAGCAAACCATCAGCCAGCCCTGGGTGGTGGCGCGCATGACCGAGGCGTTGGAGGTCACGGACCGCACCAAGGTGCTGGAGATCGGCACCGGCTGCGGCTACCAGTCGGTGGTGCTGTCGCTGCTGTGCCGCCGGCTTTACACCATCGAGCGCCACAAGGGCCTCAAGGACGAGGCCGAACGGCGGTTCCGCCACTTCGGCCTGACCAACATCACCACGCATCTGGGCGACGGCTCGCTCGGCTGGCCCGAACAGGCGCCGTTCGAACGGATCATCGTCACCGCCGCCGCCGAGGACATTCCGCCCGTGCTGCTATCGCAACTGGCCGAGGGCGGGATCATGATCGTGCCGGTCGGCAGCCAGTCCGGCGACGGCGAACAGCGCCTGTACCGGGTCGACAAGGGCCCGCTCGGCCTGGAGATCGAGGACATGGGCGAGGTCCGCTTCGTGCCCCTGGTGGCGGGCGTCGCCGCACCGGCGTAACAGCGGGCATGAGGACACAAATGGCCGGGAATTGGCGCGGTATCGGACGGGCGGGGACGGCGGCGGTGCTGCTGTGGATGCTGGCCGCCTGCGGCGCCGCCGAATGGCCGCCGCGCGGTGAGGCGGTGGGGGCGGTCCCGCGTGCGCAAACCCAGGTTCAAGCCCCCGTGCGCGCCGTCGAAGGCGTGGAGGCCCGGCGCCGCGACGGCGGGGACCTGACCTTCGTCGGCGCTTCGGCCGTGCGGGTCGGCCCGGGCGATACGCTTTATGCCATTTCACGCCGCCATCGGGTCGGCCTGCGCCCCCTGATCGAAGCCAACGGCCTGGAGCCGCCCTTCATTCTGCACGTCAACCAGCGCCTGGTCCTGCCGCGCGGGCGTCAGCACACCGTTTCCGCCGGGGAAACGGTCTATGCCATCGCCCAGAAGTACGATGTGGAGCCCAACGAACTGGCGCGCATCAACGGCATCCGCCCACCCTACACGATCCGCGTGGGCGAGGACCTGTTGATCCCGACCGGCACTCTGCAATCGGTCAAGGCACCGCGTCGTCCGGAGCCGGATCCGGCGGCCGCTCAGGCGGCTGCCCCGTCATCCACCCAGGTGACGCCGCCGCTCCGGCCCAAGGCGTCGGCGGCCGTGGCGAACCGCGTCCTACCGGGTCCGCCCAAGCGCAGCGGCAGCGGGTTTTACTGGCCCGTCTCCGGGGGGCGGGTGATTTCGCGCTTCGGGGTCAAGCAAAGCGGCCTGCGCAATGACGGCATCAACATCAAGGCGCCCCGGGGCACGCCCGTGGTGGCCACGGAAAACGGCGTCGTCGCCTATGTCGGGAACGAACTGCGCGGGTTCGGCAATCTGGTCCTGATCAAGCACGACGGCGGCTGGATTTCGGCCTATGCCCATACGGACCAGCTGGCCGTGACCAAGGGCGACCGCGTCCGCCGGGGCCAGAAAATCGCGACCGTGGGCGACAGCGGCGGGGTCGGCGAGCCGCAACTGCATTTCGAGTTGCGCAAGAACAAGCGCGCGGTCAATCCGCAGCAGTTCCTGTCGTCGAAGCCGACCTGATTTCAGGATTCGATCTTGCGCTTGGCCTGGGCGAGAAGCTCGCGCGCCATGGCTTCCTGGCCTTTTTCGGCGGCCAGCCAGGCCTGCTCGATCATATGCTTGATGGACGGCGGCAGGTCCACCACATCGTGGGCCATCTGTTTCAGGTCCGCGATGCTGGTACGCCAGTCGCCGTCATCTGACGATGCCGCCATAACACGTATTCCCCGTTCCCTAGCAACCACTTAGCATAGCACAAACGGTGTGCTCGGCCAGTTCCCGCATTCATTGAATACGACAAGGTGGTTGCAAGAATGTCACGGAGGCGGTGACGCCGCGGCTATTCCAGGTTCTTGCCCAGGCGTCCGGCCAAATTCTGGATGTACTGCCAAGCCACGCGGCCCGAGCGCGAGCCCCGGGTGACCGACCATTCGTTGGCTTCGCGGCGCAGGTCGATGTCGGGGCCGTCCAGGCCGTAGCGCCTGGCATAACCTTCGACGATCTGGAAATAGGTCTGCTGATCCAGGTTGTGGAAGCCGAGCCATAGACCGAAGCGGTCCGACAGCGACACCTTTTCCTCGACCGCCTCGCCGGGATTGATGGCGGTGGAGCGTTCGTTTTCGATCATGTCGCGCGAGATCAGGTGGCGGCGGTTTGACGTGGCGTAGAACAGCACGTTCTCGGGCCGTCCCTCGATGCCGCCGTCGAGCACGGCCTTGAGCGATTTGTAGGACGTGTCCTCGGTATCGAAGCTGAGGTCGTCGCAGAACACCAGGCAGCGCCGCCCGCCGGCGCGCAGCACGGACAGCAGGGCAGGCAGGGAGGGGATGTCCTCGCGGTGGATTTCCACCAGCACCAGGGACCCGGGCTGCTCGGCGTTGATTTCCGCGTGCAGGGCCTTGACCAGAGAGCTTTTCCCCGTGCCGCGGGCCCCCCACAGCAGGGCGTTGTTGGCGGGCAGGCCCTTGGCGAAGCGCTGGGTGTTGTTCATCAGCTGTTCGACTTGCATGTCGATGCCGCGCAACAGGCCCATTTCGACCCGGTTGACCTTGGGCACGGGCTCCAGCCAGGAAGTGTCGGCGTGCCAGACGAAAGCGTCGGCGACGGACATGTCGTTTTCGGGGACGGGCGGCGGGGCGAGACGGTCCAGCGCATCGGCGATGCGGTCGAGGACCTTGTACATATCGATATCGGTCATGGCGGCGGAAATTAGGCCGGAGAGCGCAAGGCGTCAATCGTCTGCGTGCCATCTATGGCGCGGGGGCGGCGCCGGGCAAAAATTCGCCGGTTTGCGTTTGCATCGCGCGGTCTTGCGGTTATAGTCCCGCGCACCCAAATAAAACGATCGGTTTCCGGGTATTTAAGAACCGCCCCCGACGGTAAATGCGGGGGGAATGAGGAGATAAACATGTTGATTTCGCCCGCGTATGCCCAGGCCGCCGGTGGCGGTGGTGGTGGCGGCATTGAGGCGTTCCTGCCCCTGATCCTGATCTTCGTGATCTTTTACTTCCTGCTGATTCGTCCGCAGCAGAAGAAGATGAAGGAACATAAGCTCATGCTCGAAGCAGTCCGGCGCGGCGACAAGGTCGTCACGGGCGGCGGCATCGTGGGCACGGTGACCAAGGTCAACGAAGGCGACGAGGTGGTCGTCGAGATCGCCGAGGGCATCAAGGTCAAGGTGCGCAAGAGCACCCTGGCCTCGGTCGAAAGCAAGTCCGAGCCTCAGGCCGATTCCGGCAAGACCGCCGACAAAGGCGACGCCGCCAACGACGAAGGCGCCGCCAAGAAGAAGCCGGGCGGTCTGCGCGGCCTGCTGGGCGGCGGCAAGAAGGACGGCTGATCCCTTGCCCCTGTCCTTCGTTTCGTCCCCTTTCTGACACGTCCGGTTTAAGCACCCATGGTCTATTTCCCCAAGTGGAAGGTTGCGTTGGTCCTGGTGGTCTGCCTGCTGGGCGTGGCCTATTCCTTGCCCAACTTCCTGCCCAAATCGATGACCGAATCGCTGCCCGGCGGGTTGCCGAGCCAGCAGGTCAACCTGGGCCTGGACCTACAGGGCGGCTCGCACCTGCTGCTTGAGGTCGAGGTCGACGAGGTCGTCAAGCAGTACCTGGAAGGCATCGCCGAAAGTGCCCGCGCCGAGTTGCGCACCGCGCGCATCCGCGCCCGCGCCCTGGGCGTCGACGGCAATACGGTGGTCGTCACCATCGCCAAGGCGGATGAGGTCGAGAAGGCCCGCAACCTTCTGAAGCCGATCGAGCCGGGGGCCCAGGTCAGCGTCGACGGAGACAGAATCACCATCACGCCCCTGGAACAGACCTTGTTGGAGCGGCGCTCGTCCGCCTTGCAGCAGTCCGTGGAAATCCTGCGCCGCCGTATCGACGAGACGGGCACGCGCGAGCCGACCATTCAGCGCCAGGGCGATAACCGGGTGCTGGTCCAGGTGCCGGGCCTGAAAGACCCGGAACGCCTGAAGGCGATCATCGGCAAGACGGCCAAGCTGACGTTCCAGTTGGTCGACATGGAAAATTCCGTGGCCGAGGCTCGCGAGCGCGGCCGCGTGCCGCCGGGCAGCGTGCTGCTGGAGGCGACCGAGGAAGACCGCGCCGTCGGCCGCCAGGACGCCTATCTGGTCAAACGCCGGGTGCTGGTGTCGGGCGAGGACTTGGTCGACGCCCATCAGAGCTTCGAACAGCGTACCAACCAGCCGGTCGTCGGCTTCCGCCTCAACGCGCGCGGGGCCAAGAAGTTCGGCGACGTGACGACCAAGAACGTGGGCCGCCCCTTCGCCATCGTGTTGGACAACAAGGTCATCAGCGCGCCGGTGATCCGCGAACCGATCATCACCGGCAGCGGCCAGATTTCCGGCTCGTTCACCGTGCAGTCGGCGCAGGATCTTGCCCTTCTGTTGCGCGCGGGCGCCCTGCCGGCGCCGATTTCGATCCTTGAGGAACGCACCGTCGGCGCCAGCCTGGGCGCGGACAGCATCGCCGCCGGGGAAACCGCCTGTATCGTCGGCCTGATCGCGGTGATCGTGTTCATGGTCATCGCCTACGGCAAGTTCGGGGTGATGGCCAACGTGGCGCTGATCTTCAACCTGTTGCTGATTTTGGCGGTGCTGTCGGTGATCCAGGCGACGCTGACGCTGCCCGGGATCGCCGGGATCGTGCTGACCGTCGGCATGGCGGTCGACGCCAACGTGCTGATATTCGAACGCATCCGCGAGGAAGTCCGCGCCGGGCGCACACCGATCAGCGCCATCGACGCCGGCTACAGCCGGGCGCTGACCACCATCATCGATGCCAACGTAACCACGCTGATCGCCGCCGTGCTGCTGTATGCCTTCGGATCCGGGCCGGTGCGGGGGTTTGCCGTGACGCTCGCCGTCGGCATCGCGACCTCCATGTTCACCGCGATCATGGTCACCCGCCTGATGGTCGTCGTCTGGCTGCGCCGCACGCGGCCGCAGGAATTACCGGTCTAGGCGCCGGGTAGGATAAAGATCATGCGTCTGCTCAAACTTGTCCCCGACGACATCAACATTTCCTTCATGTCGTTCCGCAAGGTGTTCCTGACGATGTCGGCCCTGGCCGTCGTGGCGTCGCTGGCCTTGGTGTTCGTCAAGGGCATGTCGTTCGGCATCGATTTCCAGGGCGGCATCCTGATCGAGGTGCGCATGCCGCAGGCCGCCAATCTGAGCCAGATGCGCGGACAATTGGGTGCGCTCGGTCTGGGCGAGGTCAGCCTGCAGGAATTCGGCAACCCCGCCGACGTGTTGATCCGCATCGGCGCGCAGGACGGCGACGCGACGGCGCAACAGGCCGCCGTGGCCGCCGTGAAAGACGCGCTTGGGGCCGGTGTCGATTACCGCCGCGTGGAATTCGTTGGGCCCAAGGTTTCGTCGGAACTGCTGATTGACGGCGTTCTGGCCGTGGTCGCGGCGATCGTCGCCATGCTGATCTACATCTGGCTGCGCTTTGAATGGCAGTTCGGCCTGGGCGCCGTCATGGCGTTGACCCATGACGTGTTCCTGACTCTCGGCATGTTTTCCCTGCTGGGTCTTGAATTCAACCTGTCAACGGTGGCCGCCGTGCTGACCATCGCCGGGTATTCCATCAACGACACGGTGGTCGTGTTCGACCGCATCCGCGAGGACCTGCGCAAGTACAAGACCAAGCCGGTGCCGGATCTTTTGAACGACTCGATCAACGCGACCCTGTCCCGCACCTTGATGACGTCCCTGACCACCCTGGTGGCGCTGCTGGCGTTGTTCTTCCTGGGCGGGGAGGTGATCCGCGATTTCTCCTTCGCGATGATTTTCGGTATCATGGTCGGTACCTATTCGTCGATCTGTGTCGCTTCGCCGCTGCTGCTCTATACCAACGTGGCCGCCCGCGCCCGCGGCACCGGCGACGCCAAGGAGGCGGCGGAAACGCCGTAAGCGAAGACCAGCGCAATGCCCGGACTTGACGTCACGCCCCTGGTTCCCGCCGGCCGGAAGATCATCCAGGCCTACGGGGACGGGCGGTTCCGCGTCGCCGGCGAGGCCTTCGAGACCTCGATCCTGATCTGGCCCGACCGCTGCGTGGCCTGGGCCGCCAGTACCGTCGCCGACCTGGACGCCGACGCCCTGCATCTGGCCATGACCGGACCGGGGGCGTCCGAGCCCCATGCGGAAATTCTCATCATCGGCTGCGGCGCGGCGTTTGTGGCGCCGCCCAAGGGCCTGCGTCAGGATCTGCGCGCGCGCGGCATCGCCGTGGAATGGATGGATACGGGGGCGGCCTGCCGTACCTTCAACGTCCTTCTGGGCGAGGACCGCCGCGCCGCGGCGGCCATTTTGGCCGTCGACTGACACGCATCGGGACGGCTTTTCTTTATATCCCGGTTTCTGTATACTAACGGCCTTCCAGAAGGATATTCCGACTCCCAGAATGGGAAAACGATCCAGAAGGACCGCTCCTTTACGGAGCCGTGCAAAGAAAATGACAGACGTAACCAAAGTGGGGGGGGTGACCTCCCAGCTCGTAAACCGTCCTGTTCCTCCCTCGAAAAGCACCGATAAACCGGCTGTGACCGGCGGCGATACCAAAGCCGGCGAAGCCAAGGGTGCGCCCGCGACCTTCAACCTGCCCAGCGCGATTTCCGGTGGGCAGACAAAGGAGGTTTCGGCGGCGGAGGCGCTCAAGACGGTGTTCGCCAGCCTGAGCAAGGCATTCTCCGAGGCCGAGGACAATCCTCCGGCCTCCGGCGCCGCGCTCGAAGCCCTGCTGTCCGACTTCAAGGTCGCGGCTCCCTTCCTTGACCGCGTGTTGGCGGCCCGCAAGAGCGAGCTGACCGCCGCCGGTGATACGGAAGGTCTGAAGACCCTGGATGCGACCCTGGCCGAGGCAGAGGCATCGCTTGCCGATGCCCGTACCCAGCTTGAGGGCGTGGCGGACGAGGTGCCGGACGAAGAGGTGGTCGAAGATCCCGCGGTGACGGCGGCGTTGAACGCAATTCTCGGCGAGGGGCGGGATATCCCCGCGTTTTCCGCCGACGAACTGCGCGAAGGCCGCAAGGAATTCATCGCCCTGGTGTTCGACGACATCGCCGATTCCATCGGTCGTCACCGCACGGCGGGCGTGCAGACGGCGTCCTATACGCTGGGCGCCTTCGGCGGCACCAATCTGACAACCTAAACGGCGGCCTTTGCTGTTTGGCTTTCGCGGTCCGTGCCGGAGGCACGGCCCGATTTCGCGCGCCTATCGTCCGTCAGCTTCTGCATCGTGCCGGTTGGATAATGAATCGGGCCACCCTTCTCGCGCGGAAGGGCAGGAGAACGCTTCAAGGATCGCCAATCCAGGCCCAAGCCTGCTGGACCGAGCGGAACAGACGATACTCCGCGTTCGGGGCGCTTTGATAATGCTCAACGTAATACTCAAGCAGATCGAGGATCTTTTGGTTCTGCGCGACCATCGCCATCTTGCGGAATCCGTCCTGATTGCTTGGCACGTCCGCATCCCGTTCGCCGACTGAATCGGCCATTTCCCGGGTCATCGACCAGATACAGTCAGCATCCATGTCGGAAAAATCGCACAGGGCGTATTCGAATTTGTCGTGGTTGGGCAGGGCTCTGATGGTGACCCGTGATTCAAAAAAGTCGGAAGGTGGGACAAAGCCGAAATAGCGGACGAAGATACCCCTGTCGTATTCCTTGAATTCAAACGGCATGGTGCGGCTCGATCCTGCTCAATAGGCTCATGCAATATTATGCATGCATGCATTGGCAGCCACCAAGAAAATGACTTGAAACGAAAAACGGGGCGCCTTTGGGGCGCCCCGTTCTTGTCGGAAATTCGGCTTCTGTTAGAACACGTTCTGCGCCGACACCATGGCATAGAGCATGGGGATCGAGAGCAGCGTGTTGGTGCGCGAGAACAGCATGGCCGTGCGCGCGGCGGCCGCCTTGGCTTCCGGCGTCGCCTCGACGATGCCCAGAGCCTTTTTCTGGTTCGGCCAGATCACGAACCACACGTTGAACCACATGATGATGCCGAACCACATGCCGATGCCGATGGCGGTCGACTTGGCGACGCCGCTTTGCAGGCCCAGGGTCATGGCATCGACCAGATAGCCGTTCATGCCGGCCAAGATCAGGCCGGTGACGATGGTCGCCATGGCGCCCCAGCGGAACCAGAACAGGGCGGCCGGCGCGATGACCTTGCCGATGGCCGGTTTCTGTTCGTCCGGAATTTTGCCCATGTTCGGAATCTGGACGAAGTTGAAATACCACAGAAGGCCGATCCACATCACGCCGGACAGCACATGCAGCCAGCGGACCAGGAAGGCGGCCCAGGCGTGTCCGCCGGGCTGTCCTTCGCCGGTGATGCCGGCGACGGCGAGAACCATGAGAATGGTGAGAATGAAACCGGCGATCACCGTGTTTCGTAAGTTTGACAGGATTGCGGCCATTGCCCGATCCCTCCTTCGACTTGTTTGTCTATTAACCCCAAAAACCCGGCGGTCGGGCTGAAAGCCCCAATAAACCCGCCCGCATGTCTCGGAATATAAGGCCTGACAGGGCTGCATCAACGATATTCCTCGTCCTCAATTCCGATTAGAGGCATATATCAAGGCACACCGCGCCTTGCGCGGCCCATCCTACAACGCCCGGAAACGGGGGAAATTCACGTCCATCATGGCAAATAACGCCGAATCATCGACCCGGATTCCGACGCCGGAGGCCCTGGCGCCGGTCATGGCGGACCTGCGCCGCGACGACCGCGACCGCTATTTGACGGCTCTTTTGGCGCCGCCGGAAGCCCGCGAAGGCCTGATCGCGCTCTACGGTTTCAACCTGGAAATCGCCCGTGTGCGGGAAACCGTGTCGGAGGAGTTGATCGGCCGCATGCGCCTGCAATGGTGGCGCGACCGCCTGGACGACATTTACGCGGGCACACCGCCCAAACATCCCGTGGCCGAGCCGCTGGCTTGGGCCGTCGCCCGGTTCGCCGTGCCTCGGAAGGTGTTGGAGGACCTGATCGCCGCCCGTGAGGATGATCTTGCGGGCGTGCCGCCGGAAAGCCTCGCGGCCCTTGAGGACCATGCCCGGCGCACGGCCGCCCCCGTGGTCTCGCTCGCCCTGCGCGTGTTGGGGCAGGACAGCGGCCCCGCCGCCGCTGCCGCGGCGGACGTCGCCATGGCTCAGGCCCTGATCGGCATTCTGCGCGCCGTGCCCTTTCACCTGCGGGCCGGGATGGTGCGTCTGCCGGGCGACATGTGCCGCGCGGCGGGGCTGGATTTGGACCGTCTGCGTGACCGTGGGCCCACAGGGCAGGAAGCGGCGCTTGCCTCGGTCGTGGCCCGCATCGCGGCACGGGCCGGGGAGGCGCTGACGTCCGCGCGCCGTCATCGGGTGCCGCGCCGGGCCCTGCCGGCGCTGTTGCCGGCACGCCTGGCGGCCCGCGACCTGAAGCGCCTGACGCAGGCCGGGTTCGACCCGTTCGCGGGGTCGGTCATGCGGGTGGATGGATTGCGTCCCCTGGTCCTGCTGATGGCTCGTCTCGGCGGGAAATTCTAGGGCGCGGCATCAAGGCCGGGGCAGTGGCATGAACGACGACAGCCAGGCGGAAGAAGTTCGGCGGGTTCTGGAGCGCGCGCAGTTCTATCTGGAGTGCGGCCTGACGGCGGACGCGGTCCGCCATCTTGAGGACGCGCTGGCCCTGGCCCCCGGCGACGCGTCCGTTCGGGCCGCTCTCGCCCGTATCCGCCCGCAGCCGGCCAAACCGGGCCGGGTGTTCGACATCAAATCGCCCCCTCCGCCCGGTGCCGCCGCCGACGATCTGTCCGCTGCCTATGCCGCGGCCTATCGCGCCCGGAACTGGGCCGGGGCGGCCGATGCGGCGCGGACCCTGACCCAGGCCAGGCCGGACGATGCCCGGGCCTGGAACTCCCTGGCGGTGGTGGCACGCAGGCTCGGCAATTTTGAGATGGCCCTTGATGCTCACGATCGGGCCGTCGCCTTGAGCTCGGCGGCGCCTGGGGCGGCTCTGGCCCGCGCCAAGACTCTGTGGGAAGCCGGACGCTTGGCAGAGGCCGACGCCGCCTACGGGGCGCAACTGTCGAAGTTGGACGAGGGCGGGGCACAGTATGCCGACACCAGAATGTCCCAAGGCATGATCCGCATGACCCTGGACGGTCCTGCCGCCGGGATCGAGGATTACGAGTGGCGCTGGCGCAGCGGGCAGATCGCGCTGCCCGAGGTGGGGCAACCTTATTGGGACGGCACGCCCCAGCCGGACAAGCGGATCCTGTTGTATGGCGAGCAGGGGTTCGGCGATGCCATCCAGTTCGCGCGCTATGTGCCGCTGATCGCGGCGCGCTGTGCCCGCGTGGTCATGCCCTGCAAGCCGGAGATCCGACGCCTGATGGAAACCCTTCCCGGCGCGCCCGAGGTCTGCGGCGAGAAGATTTCCCGGGACTCGTTCGACCTGTACGTTCCGGCCATGTCCGCGATGCGGTTGCTGGGGGCGGACCTGGATGCCTTGCCCCGCGACGTGCCCTACCTGCGCGCGGCGGAGGACGACATCGCGCGCCTGCGCCCGCGGATCGAGGGCGGCGGAAGATTGCGCGTCGGTATTGCCTGGACCGGCAGCCCGACCAACGGCGGTGACTGGAAACGCGCCATCGATCCGGCCCTGTTCGAGGTGTTGGCCCGGGTGCCGGGCGTGACCCTCTACAGCTTGCAGAAGGCCCGGGACGATACACCGGAACCCTTCCGCCGATTGCCGGAAGGAACGGTCGATCTCGCCTCGATGCTGAACGACTTCGCCGACACGGCGGCGGCCATCGCCTGTCTCGATCTGGTGGTTTCGGCCGATACCTCCGTCGCCCATCTGGCGGGGGCGCTGGCGAAGCCGGTCTGGGTGATGCTGCCCAAGGTACCTGACTGGCGCTGGATGCTGGGCCGCGACGATAGCCCCTGGTACCCGACCATGCGGCTTTACCGTCAGGACGCCTTCGGCGATTGGCCGGGCGTCATGGCGCGGGTGGCGTCGAATTTGGCGGGATTTGAGCCGAAAGCGCGGAAAAAGACCCGAGGGCTTACTCGGCTGCTGCCCTGGCGCCGGTGATCCAGGCGTCCAGGTCGGCGAGCGCCCGTTCGGACAGCTTGATCTTGCGGTCGCGGCCGCGTGGGCGTTGCTTTTTCGGCAGATCGTCGGTGTCCAGCGGCGGGAACAGGCCGAAATTGGCGTTCATCGGCTGGAAGGTATCGGCCTCGGCGCCGACGGTGATGTGGTTCAACAGCGCGCCGATGGAGGTCGTGGCCGGAGGCAGGGCGGGGGCCGCGCCCCGGTGGTCGGCGGCGGCAAAGCGCCCGGCCAACAGGCCGATGCCGGCGCTTTCCACGTAACCCTCGCAACCCGTGATCTGCCCGGCGAAGCGCAGGCGCGGCTGCGTCTTCAGGCGGAGCGCCGGATCCAGCAGCCGGGGTGAGTTGATGAAGGTGTTGCGGTGAATGCCGCCCAAACGCGCGAACTCGGCGTTTTCCAGCCCTGGGATGGTGCGGAACACGCGGATCTGCTCGCCGTAAGTCAGCTTGGTCTGGAACCCGACCATGTTGTAAAGCGTGCCCAGTGCGTTGTCCTGGCGCAGTTGGACCACGGCGGCTAGGCGGGTGTCGGGGGCGTTCGGGTTGGTCAGGCCGACGGGTTTCATGGGCCCGAAGGACAGGGTCTTGGGCCCCCGTTCGGCCATCACCTCGATGGGCAGGCAGCCCTCGAAATAGGGCGTGTCCTTTTCCCAGTCCTTGAACTGGTGTTTGTCGGCGGCCAGCAGGGCCTCGATGAAGGCGTCGTACTGGTCGTGGGTCATTGGCAGGTTGATGTAGTCCTTGCCGTCGCCCTTATCGTAGCGGCTCTGGAACCAGGCGATGTCGAAGTCGATCGACTCCTTGTGCACGATGGGCGCGATGGCGTCGAAGAAGGCCAACTGGTCCTGGCCCGTCAGGTCGCAGATCGCCTGCGACAACCCGGGCGAGGTGAGGGGGCCGGTGGCGATGATGACGCTCGACCAGTCCTCGGGCGGCAGGCCGTCGATCTCGCCGCGCTCGATCGTGACCAGGGGTTCGGCCTCGAGGGCGGCGGTCACGGCGGCGGCGAAACCGTCGCGGTCGACGGCCAGGGCCGCCCCCGCCGGCACGCGGTGGCGGTCCGCCATCTCGATGATCAGCGAGCCCAGCCGCCGCATTTCCTCGTGCAACAGGCCGACGGCGTTGGTCTCGTGATCGTCGGAGCGGAACGAGTTGGAACAGACCAGTTCGGCCAGGTCCTGGGTCTTGTGGGCGTCCGTCGCGCGCGTGGGGCGCATTTCGTGCAGGACCACGGGTACGCCGGCGCGGGCAAGCTGCCAGGCGGCTTCCGAGCCGGCCAGACCGCCGCCGATCACATGGACCGGAGCACCATTTTCAGGGGATGTCGTCATGGCCCCTAGATAGACGTAAAAGGCGGTAGGAGCAATCTTGGCGATGTGCCAATGTTACCGGCCATGACGGGCGTTTACCCTTCGTTTATCATGGATTTTCTATAGTTCCCGCGCCGGGGAGGCACGGGCCGCCGCGCCGGACCAAGGGAGTAGGATACCTATGTCGTTGCAGAAGACGCGGGATTTCGGCGACCACACGTGGAAGAAGCTGTCGCAGCAGGAACTCGACGTGATTCTCGACAAGCACATGCTGTTCGCCAACGGCCGGACCGGCGGCGAGCGGGCGACGCTGTCCATGCACGATCTCAGCTATCTCGATCTGTCACGGCGCAACCTGGCGCGCATTGAATGCGCGGGCACCCTGTTCTGCCATTGCGACCTGTCGGATACCAATTTGGAAGGTGCGGTTCTGTTCGCCGCCGACATGCGCTTCACCAACCTGAAACGCACGGTGTTGGACAAGGCGGATATCCGGGGTGCCTGCCTCGCCGGATCGAACCTTGAGGGGGCGTCGCTGGTCGATGCCGACATGCGCGACGGCATCCTGTTGAAACCGCAGAAGGGCGGCGGCGACCTGATCCAGGTCGTCCACGAGGACGCCACCGGCGGCTTGGAAAAGGCCAACCTGCGTGGCGCCAACATGACCGGGGCCAAGGTTTCCGATTCCATGATCGTGCAGACCGACATGACGGACTGCATCCTGCGCCATGCCAAATTCATCCGCACCAACCTGTCACTGTCGAACCTGACCGGCTGCGATCTGGAGGGCGCCGATTTCACCGATGCCAACTTGTCCGGCGCGATCTTCCATGGTGCTGTGTTCAACAACACCAACCTGTCCAACGCGGATCTGTCGGGGGCCGATCTTGTCGGTGCGATTTTCGACAACATGGATCTGACCAAGGTCAATCTCGACGTCGCTTATCTGGCCAAGCGGATCGAGGACATGGACGTCAGCCTGCAGGAAGCGATCCTGATGCATGCGCGCTGGGTCGATTCCAACGGCTCTGAGGGCCAGCGGGCGGTGTTTTCCAAAACCGATCTGACGGACAAGGACTTGTCCGGGGTCAATCTGGCGGCGTCCGATTTTTCCTTCGCGATTTTGCAGCGCACCGATTTCTCGCGGTCCGAACTGTTGATGGCCGACCTGTCCTTCGCCGATCTGCGCAAGGCCAATCTGGCACGCTCGGACCTGCGCGGCGCGAAGCTGAGCCGCGCCAACCTGGCGGAGGCCAACATGGTTGGCGCGCTGTTGGGGGAAATCGTCATTTCGACCAAGGCCCAGGGCGGAAAGGTCCGCGCCAATCTGGACCACGCGATCCTGCGCGACGCCCAGATGAACGGCGTCGATCTGCGCAACGCGGATCTGGAATCGGCCGACCTGCGCGGCGCCGACCTGCGCGACGCCGATCTGCGCGGCGCCAGCCTGCTCGATGCGGATCTGACCAATGCCGACCTACGCGGCGCCAATCTGTCCGGCGCCGACAAGCGGGGGGCGGTGGGCCTGCCCAACGGCATGGCCCGCGATGACGACGTTATCGATTGATCCGTCCGCCGCAAGCCCGTAGGAATCACCCCCATGGACTTTTCAAACATCCAGGTCGACGAACGCACGATGATGAGCCTGGTGCTCATCGTCATCGCCTTTTATGTCGGCCGTCAGTTGCCGCGTTGGATGGCGGGCGTGCCCTATGTGAAACCGGATGAGGCCAAGACGCAGCTTGACCAGGACCCGGACACCCTGGTCGTCGACGTGCGCTCCCCCAGCCAGTTCACCGGCAAGGACGGGCACATCAAGGACGCCCTGAACCTGCCGCTGATCGACCTCATGGGCCGCATCAAGCAGATCAAGGCCGATCTCGCCGACTACGCCGATACGCCGGTGCTGGTGGTGTGCAAGACCGACCAGTTGTCGGCCCGCGCGGCCCGCATCCTGCGCAAGAACGGCCTGACCAAGGTGGCGGTGCTGGCCGGCGGTCTCAAGGCCTGGAAAAAGGCGGGACAGCCGGTGACGGGTATTTGACCGCAGGGCGTTTGAAATAGCGGACAATTGACCGCGCCCAAGGCCCTGTGACACCCTATACGTCCTTCATCCACGACGGACGACCGCCATGACCATCCACGACGTTGAAGCCCTTGCCGAACAGGTGCCCGACGGGGCGTTGTTGGCCCTGCCGCCCGATTACAGTTTCGTGCCCATGGCGCTGATCCGGGCGCTGATCCGACGTGGCGTCAAGGACCTGCATGTGCTTGCCGTGCCGATTTCGGGCATGGCGGCGGACCTGTTGATCGGCGCCGGCTGCGTGCGCCTGATGGAAGCGGCGGCGGTCAGCCTGGGCGAGGCGGGCCTGGCGCCCAGCTTTACCCGCGCCGTGCAGGACGGCAGCCTGAAAATGCGGGACAGCACCTGCCCGGCCATCCACACGGCCTTGCAGGCCTCGGAAAAGGGGGTGCCGTTCATGCCCTTGGGCGGGATCATCGGCTCCGACATCGTCAAGTACCGGGACGACTGGAAGGTGGTCGACGACCCCATGGGCGCGGGCAATGGCAAGATTTTGCTGCTGCCGGCGATCAAGCCCGACGTGGCGCTGGTTCATGCGCCGCTGGCCGACAAACACGGTAACGTCTGGGTCGGCAAGCGCCACGAACTGTTCACCATCGCCCATGCGGCGAAGACGACGCTGGCGACCTATGAGGAAATTCACGACGGCGACCTGACCGCCGATCCCGTGCTGGCGGCGGGCACCATCCCCGCCATGTACATCGGCGCCACGGCCCAAGCCAAGGAAGGGGCCAAGCCCCTGGGGCTTACGGGCTGCTATCCCATCGATATGGATCATATCCGCGCCTATGCCAAGGAGGCGCGCAGCCAGGAAGGCTTCGACGCCTACCTGAAGCGCGAGGTTCTGGGCGGTCAAGCGGAGGCGGCGTCGTGAGCGAAGCCTATTCCTCCGAAGAATTCCTGATTTCCGTCGTCACCCGCCTGCTGCCGGAACGCGGCAACGGCGCCATCGGGGCGGCGTCGCCCATTCCCGGTGCGGCGGCCCTGTTGCAGCGGGAGTTGACCGGCGGCGCCTTCCGCGTGTCGCTGATCCACGGCATCACCAACAACCCGTTCACGGACGGCGGGCGCGAACTGTTCGACGCGGCCGGGCAGGGGCGCATCGACGTGTTCTTCCTGGGCGGCGTGCAGATCGACGGCCAAGCCAACCTGAATCTGGTTGGCACCGGCGCTTATCCGTCGCTCGACCGCCGGTTCCCGGGCTCGTTCGGGTCGGCCTACATATATTTCACCGTGCCGCGCGTCATCCTGTTCCGTCCGGAACACACGCGCCGGGTGTTCGTCGACAAGGTCGATTTCATCAGCGCCCCCGGCGTCAGCCCGCCCGACGTGCACCGCCCCGGCGGCCCACACGCCCTGGTCACGGAACTTTGCGTCATGTCGTTCGACCGGGGGCTGGGGCGGTTCCGTCTGGAAAGCGTTCATCCGGGGCACAGTGTCGAGGAAGTGCGCGACAACACGGGCTTCGATTTCGACGTGCCCGACAACGTGCCGACCACGCCGGAACCGGAGCCCGAACGGCTGGATATCCTGCGCACCAAGATCGGCCGCGAGGTCGCCGGGACCTACCCGGATTTCGCCGAAAGAGTGTTGGGCTACCGCGCGAAGGCGTCCGCCTGAGGGCGTGCCCAAGGGCGGCGGCCGATGCTCTTTCAGTCCTGATTCCGGGCGCTTCTGGTGAAGCGGAACCTTTCCGTGTCCCTTTGTCAGCGCGGGCTTCGCCCTATTAACCCTGTACTTTCAATGGGTAATGGGGGAGGAGTGGCCGAGTTCTCTATAGTATTTATTTTTGCCTTTTTCTGTGCCATATTTTAAGCGCTGACAGAACGTCGCAATTCAGAGCGGAGAAACGCTATGATTGATCAAGCTTCAAATCTCGCGTCATTTCCTTTGACGCTTGTGAAGCAGGTTACTCAAAGTACCGAGAACCTGCTTCAACAAACTCGACAAGAGGTCGAGGAAGCTGTCGAGAGTGGTTTCCGTTCTGAGGAACGGCAATCACTCGAAGAATCGACCTCTCCTTCGGCGGCCACTCAGCCGTCTCAGGACAGCAACTCCTCTGGTGAAGACCGCGGAAAAGACCCCGCGAACACGCCTACCGACGTCGGCAGCAATGCCGGCGGCGCCAGGGGCAATGTCGTCAACGATGTTGCCTGACACTCTTGCTCCCCCACGGTTTGGGGGGGGTGGCAAATCCCCGTCCCTCGGGGCGGTCTTGTCTCAACCCTTGGAGACGTTCTGAAGGCACGGCTGAGCTCCTCCGGGATATCCCGGAGGGGCTCTTTCGTTTTCAGCCCCCCCGTATTCACCCGACGTTTCGGGGGCAGGGATGTTCGTGTCCGATGTTTCATCGAATGAAATGAAGTTTCATTTACTTCCGGCCCGGCGCTGTGCACTTTGCCGTGCCCATTCGGTCCGGCCATGTGACGCGACCCCTGGGCCAACCGGCAAAGGAGATATGGACCGTGGATTTTCGACTGACCGACGATCAGCGCCAGCTACAGGAAGCCGCCCGCGCCTTTGCCCAGGGCGAAATGCGCGAGGTCGCCCGTACCCTTGAACAGGAAGACAAGGCGCTGCCTGCCGAATGGATCAAGCGCTACGCGGAAATGGGCTTTCTCGGCGTCAACGTGTCGGAAGACCTGGGTGGTCTCGGGCTTGGCAATCTGGAAGCCCTGATCGTGCTGGAGGAATTCGCCAAGGTCTCGCCCGCGGTCGCTTTTCCCATCTTTGAAAGTTCCGTCGGTCCGGTGCGCGCGGTGGAGCACTTCGCCGACGCCGGTCTCGCCAAACGCATCGTGCCCAAGGTCTGCGCCGGCGAGATGGTCGTCGCCGTCGCCATGTCCGAACCCGAGGCCGGATCGGCCCTGACCGACCTGAAGACCCGGGCGGTCATCAAGGACGGCAAGATCGTCCTCAACGGCCAGAAGCGATGGTGCTCGGGCGGCAGTCACGCCGACGCCTATGTCGTCTATTGCAAGCTGTCCGACGACCCGGGCGCCAAGGGCATCGGGGCGGTGCTGGTCGAGGACGGCACCCCGGGCCTGAGCTTCGGCGCGCGCGAACGGCTGATGGGCTTCCGCGGCGTGCCGTCGGCCGACATCTTCTTCGACAACGTGGAAGTCCCCGCCGAAAACCTGATCGTCCCGGCGGGCGGGTTCAAGAAACTGATGGAGGCCTTCGACCTGGAACGCTGCGGCAATTCGACCATGTGCCTGGGCATCGCCCAGTCGGCGCTGGACGAAGCCCTCGCCTATGTGCAGGAGCGCAAGCAGTTCGGCAAGCCGCTGGTCGAGTTCCAGGCGGTGCAGATGAAGCTGGCGGAAATGGCCCTGCGCTGCGAGGCGTCGCGCCTGCTGATCTGGCGGGCGGCGCAGAACGCCGCTGACGGTCTGCCGTCGATCCTGGATTCTTCCCTGGCCAAATGCTTCGCCAACGAAATGGTGCGCGACGTCACGGGGGCGGCCATGCAGGTCATGGGTGCCTACGGCTATTCCAAGGAGTTCGACATGGAACGGCGCATGCGCGACGGCTGGGGCTGGGGCATCGCCGGCGGCGCCATCGACATCCAGAAGGTCAACATCGCCGCCGCCCTGGTCGGCCGCCGTTTCGACCAGCGGCGCTAGGGAGGACACGACAATGCCCGGCCCCCTCGACGGTATCCGTGTTCTCGATTTCTCGCGCGTTCTGGCGGGGCCCTGGTGCGCCATGATCCTGGGTGACCTGGGGGCCGAGGTCATCAAGGTGGAAAGCCCCGAAGGCGACGACGTGCGCCATTTCGGCCCGCCGTTCGAGGCCGGCGAAAGCGCCTATTTCCAGGTCACCAACCGCAACAAGCAGAGCATCGTCATAGATCTGAAGACGGACGAGGGCAGGGCCATCGCCCGCGACCTGGCGCTGAAAAGCGACATCGTCGTCGAGAACCTGCGGCGCGGCGCCATGGAGAAATACGGCCTGGGCTACGAGCAACTGAAAGCCGACAATCCGGGGCTGATCTATTGCTCCGTATCCGGCTACGGGCGCACGGGCCCGGCGGCGGAACGCGCCGGATACGACTTCCTGATCCAGGCGGAAAGCGGCCTGATGTCCCTGATCGGCGGTGCCGACCAGCCGCCGATGAAGGTCGGCGCGGCGGTGACCGACATGGTCGCGGGCCAGGACGCGGTCGCGGGCGTGCTCGCCGCCCTGTTCCACCGCGAACGCAGCGGCAAGGGCCAGCACGTGGACATCGCGTTGCTAGACAGCGCCGTGGCGCTGTTGGCCAACCAGGGGGCGGCCTATCTGATGACCGGCGAACGGCCCCAGCGCCTGGGCAACGATCATCCGTCGGTCTGCCCCTACCGGCCGTTCGACACGGCGGACCATCCGCTGGCCCTGGCGATCGGCGCCGACCGCCAGTTCCGCAAGCTGGCGGCGGCCCTGGGGCATCCCGACATGGCCGACGATCCGCGCTTCGCCACCAACCGGGCGCGGGCCGAAAACCGTGTCGCCTTGTACGAGATCATGGAGGCCGCGTTCCGCACCAAGGGCCGCGACGAATGGCTGGTTGATCTGCATGCTGCGGGCCTGCCCGCCGGCGCCATCCGCACGGTCGACGAGGTGCTGGAAGCGCCGGAAGTTCATGCCCGCGACATGGTGGTCGAGGTCGAGCACGCGACGATCGGCCGCGAGCGCATCATCGGCTCGCCGCTGAAACTGTCGGAAACGCCGATCAGCGTGCGCTCCGCCCCGCCGACCCTGGGTCAGCAGACGGCGGAAGTTCTCAAACAGGTTCTGGGCTGGAATGTGGCCGACGCCGACGACTATGCGGCCAAGGTGAAACTGGCCTGAGCCTTTAGCGGCTTCGCTTCAGACAGTCGTGGAACGCCCGGCGCGCGGCGCGGGCTGCCCCTTCGCGGCCGCCGTCGGACAGGCGTTGTTCTTCGCGCAGCAGGCGCAGGCAGTCGATCTGATCGGGCCGGGTGTCGGCGGGTTCGGTCTCTGCCTTTACGCCGTCGGCGCCGTCCCGCGAGCGCACGGCGCCGCCATAGGTCTCCCGCCCCGTCGCGTTGCGGTAGAACAGTTCGTCCGGATGAACCCAGAAACCATGGGGCGTGGGGCACCAGGTGTCAGTGATCGCGCCGCCGGGGCCCGTCGTGCTGACCTGGCGGCAGCCCTCCGCGTCGGCGGCGCTCACCAGGGTGGCTGCGCCCGTGGTGCCGTCGGGACTGCGCCAGGGGCGGGGCGTGCCGACGTCACCCGCCGCCAGCACGGCCTGGATCGCCGCCTGCCGGGCCTGCATGTCCTGAAAGGTCAGGCTGGCGCCCGGCGGGGCGGCGCAGGCGGTAAGCAGAATGGCGGCGAGGGCCGCCGGAGCGATACGGTGAAGATATCCGGTCATGGGCCGACATATAGGCACGTGGCGGCCGCGTTTCTAGGACGACGGCCCTTTGGGGCATAGAGCGGCGCCCAGGATCGGGCCGTGGTTAGGGGTCTGAACCAGGACCGCGCAGCCCATGCCGTCACCGCCGGCCGCATCGGCGGGCAGGTCGAGGGCGACCCGGTCCCCGCGCCAACTGCCGAGTTTGCGCATTTCGCGCACGATATGGCGGCTGACCAGCACCTTGCCGTGGTTTTCGCCCTTCTGGACCACCGTTTCGGCACGGTCCAGAAAACGGACGAGAATGATGTCGGCCATACCGGCGGCGCCTTCGGAAATCGATGCCTGCAACCGGCCGCCTCGGGCCGCGACGGCGACGGCGAGTTTGCCCACGGTCTTGGCCGCCCGGGTCATGTTGTCGGTGACCCGACCGCGGTGCGATCCCACGGCCTCAAGCCGGCCGTCGATGATCATCTGCGGAGTGTAGACGCCTGACTGGCCGCGAATGGCGACGTTGTAGAGGCGTTGGCGCTGCGTGTATTCCGGCGCCGAGAACGGATCCTTCCATTGGCCGTGCCACATGTAATTCAGGCTGTCCCAGTAATCGACGTGGAATTCCAGGGCGACCACGTCCGCGCGGTCGGCCAGTTCGCCCAGGAACGCCTCCGCCGGCGGGCAGGAATAACAGCCCTGCGAGGTGAACAACTCGACGACCACGGGCTTTTTGTCCTGGGCCTGGGCCGGGGGGGAGAAAGGGGCGGCGGTGACGAACGTCACAGCGGCGGCCAGGGCAGTGAACATAAGATGTTTCATGGATACGTTTCCAATTGTCGACTGGGCCGATTGTCTGACCGGCCCGGTTGTCTGACGGGATGATTGGGGAACGTGAATCCGGTGTCAATTTAACCCCGATCGGCGTATGCTCAAATCATGGTGAGCCAAGTTCACAATTCCGCCGCGGCGCTGCCGCGTCCGACCACGCTCGGTGAAAAGCTGATGCGTGAGGCGCGTCAGGCGTTGGAAAATCCGGGGCAGTCCCTGGGGGGACGCACGGTCGAGGATCGCATTGATTTTTCGACCACGGATATCGGTGGCGGTCACAAAGCCGTGAACCTTGCTCGCGGCGGCCAGTTGGCCGACGAATTGCGCAACGCCAAGCCGGAAGACCTGGCCGAGAAACTGGACAGCGGTCTGGCCGAAGGATTCCATGCCGGCAACCTGTTCCGTAACGTGTTCCGCAGCCTGTTCGCCGCCTTCCGCGCCCGTTTCTGATTTTCCGTTCATGTGGTTGAAAGGGGGCCTGCCATTCGGCGGGCTTGACCTTTCTCTCTGCCTTTGGCACGAGAGAGCACGCGCGGCCTGGGATTCCGGCGCCGATGCTGTGACACGGGACATACCATGATATCCACGGAACATGATCCGGCGCCGTCGCGCGCCCGCGCGATGATGACGCAACTGCCCCTGATCCGCATGCTGTCGCGGGCGACGACGCCCCGCCTGGCGGCGCTCGGCATGACGCCCAATCAGGCGACGAGCCTGGGTCTGGCCTCCGGCCTGACCGCCGCCACCTGTTTCGCGCTCGGCTCGCCCGTCGTGCAGGTTTTGGGGGCGGGAATGTTCTTCCTCTATTACCTGTTCGATTACTGCGACGGCGAACTGGCCCGGCTGCGTGGCATGGGGTCGCGGTTCGGCGCCGCCTTCGACGACTTCACCGACTGGGTTGTCCACGCCGCCTTCTTTCTGGCCGTCGGTTATCACACGATGGCGGAGGCGGGAGACGTGTTGTGGATGTGGCTGGGAGGCGCGGCCGCCCTTGGCGGCACGATCAGCGCGGCCTTGCCGTTGGTGCTCGGCGGCGTGCCCGAGGGCGAGACCCAGGTGGCCCGCCTGTCCGATCTGGGGGGCGAGGCGGGATGGCGCGATGTTGCCGTGTTCGCCTTTCGCGGATTGGCGCGCGCGGATTTCTGGCTGATCGTGGCGGGATTGGCGCTCGGCGGCTGGCTGTGGGTTCTGCTGCCCGCCGCCGCCATCGGCGCCCAGGTGTTCTGGCTGCTCTACCTCAGCAAGTCGGCACGGCGCATTCTGACCTGACGCGCCGCCCATTTATTGGGCGTAGGTGCGGTGCGGTGTGCCAAGGTCGAGGGTCAGGTCCGTCGGCGGGATGAAATAGTCCTGGTAGTACATCGCCTCGCCATCCATCGAATATCCCACGACGTTCAGCACGGATGCCCGCTCTCCTTCCGGCCAACGGCACTTCAAGGAAATGCCCGCGGGCGGGTCCTCGAACCGCATCAACTGCCGGCCCCGTTGCACGGCGAGGTGCTGTCCCCTGGCCATCATGTCCTTCAGGTTGATCCCGTTCAGATCGGCCAGGGGGGTGTCGACCAGTTCCGGAAAGCGGTCGGCCAGGGCATAGAACAGGTTGTACACGTCGAATTGGTCCGCGATCACCATCACGCGTTCGATCCGCACGATCTTTTCCGTCGTCTGCCCCAGGTCGGTGGACCAGGGGCCATGGTCGGCGGTAACGTCCCGGTGCAGCACGCGGGTGGCGACGGGCATGAAACTGCCGGGCGCCCCCTCGGGGTTCAGGAACCGCATGTGCCAGGGTTCATGGATCGGGCGGCTGAGGTCCGAGACGACGCTGCCGCTGCCCCGCCGCCGCTGGATCACCCCGGCATAGGCGAGGTTGCGCAGCGCTCGCTGCACGGTCCCCAGGCTGCAAGGTGTGGTTTGCACCAGCTCCGCTTCCGTCGGCAGCCGCGCGCCCGCCGTCCAGAAACCGTCCATGATCGATTCCGTGAACGCGCGGGACAGCTTTTCGTGTTTCGGCAGGTCCGTTTCATCCGACCAGTAGCGTTTGACGAAATCCTCGGTCTTGCGCGTTGAAAAGCCAGCCATCCGTTCCCCCTTCAGCTGTCGCAGCGAATCACATGACCATCTTCCCCAGCCTGCGCCGGCGGGACAAGGCGGCATTGACATGGTAAATTACTATGATGTAATTACTATATTCTTATTTTTCGGCACGACCCGCAGATACCTGCCGTTGCCGACGCAAAGGAGGGCCAACGAGCCCTCGAGATTGGGAGGATTACCATGTTCAAGAAAATTGCCGGTGTCGCCGCGGCGGCACTGATCGTTCTGTCTGGCACATCGACCGGCTCGGATGCCGCGGAACGCCTGTCCCTGTCGTCCTGGGGCAGCCCCAAGCACTATCAGGTGGCGCAGTTCGTGCCGAACTTCCAGAAGCTGTTGAAGGAGAAATCCGGCGGCGACATTCGCCTGAAGACCTTCGCCGGCGGCGAGATGGTGAAGCAGCAGTTCGTGGCCACCGCCGTGCCCCAGGGCACCGTCGACATTTCCCTGACGACCCTCGACAACTGGTCCGGCCGCGTGCCCGACGTGGGCATTCTCACGACGCCGCTGTGGGACAAGTCCATGGCCTGGACCCGCGACAATCTGAAGCCCGGCAATCCGATTTTCGATTATTTTGACGCGCAGCTTCGCAAGGAAGGGGCCCTGATCATCGCCATGTTCGATATCGGCCCGCCCGTCGTCAGCACCAACTTCAAGATCGAAGGCCCGGACTCGTTCAAGGACATGCCGATCCGCGCCTATTCGAAGGGCTCGGCGCAGGTTTTGCAGGCGTTGGGCGCCGCGCCGACGATCATGGGCGTGGGTGACGTCTATTCCGGTCTGCAACGCGGCACGGTCAAGGGCGCCATGGGCGGCCTGGGCGGTGCGGTCGGCCTGAAGCATTTCGAGGTCACGTCCAACATGTTCGTGCCGAACGGCGTGATGGGCACGCTCATCCATGCCTATGTCATGAACAAGGAAAAGTTCGAGAAGATGTCGCCGGCCAATCAGAAGGCGGTCATGGAAGCCGCCGGGGAAGCCCGCGACCACATGCAGCAGTTCGCCATCGACAAGCTGGCGAGCCTGCTGGACACCGTGCGCAAGAACGGCAACGAAGTGACGGCGGTGGAGCCGGGCAGCGACCTTTGGAACAAGTTCGCCAAGCGTCTGGAGCCGTTGACGGCCTCCGCGAAAGAGCAATACTCCAAGGAAGTGCAGGACCTGCTCGCCAAGAACTGATGCTTTCAGGGACGGGCCGCGCCGTGCGGCCCGTCTCTCGCATCTTCTGTCCGTTTCCCATGACCGCTCCAAAGGAGAGGCCCGCGCGATGATCGGATTGATCCGAACAATCGGTCGAGGCATGACCGCCGTCTCGATCACCCTGATGATCCTGCTGTGTGTTCCGATCACCTATGAGGCCATTGCGCGGTTTTTCAACGCGCCGACGATCTGGGTTTTCGAGACGACGCTCTATGCCTTCATTTTTCTCGGCTTTTGCGGCAATGCCCTGGCCGTGCAGTCCGGATCGCACTTCCGGGTCGTCATGCTGCGGGAAATGTTTCCGTCCAAACGCCGGATGTTCGACCTGATCGCGCAGTTGTCGACGCTGGCCTTCGGTTTCCTGATCATCGCGACGGGCAGTTACTTCGTCTGGTATTCCGCCTCCAACGCCATCGTCTCCGCGACCTTGCTGGAGGTGCCGTTGTGGATCCCGCAGCTGGCGGTGCCGCTCGGCGGGATCGGGCTCGTCCTGCAAACGTTTGTCCAGATGGTCACCGGTGAGACGCCGGTCGGCGACGCCCATGTGGTCGGGGAATAACCGATGCTGATGGATTTCATCTACGACCACGTCGGCTTCATCGCGATCTTCCTGCTGTTCTTCCTGATGGTGCTGTCGGTGCCGGTCTTCGTGTCCATGGGACTGGCGGCCTTCGCGGCGGCGCTGATGGTGGAGGAACCGTTCCTCGCCTTCAGGAACTTCATCAACATCGCCTGGCAGGGGGCGTCGATCTTCGAACTGATCGCCCTGCCGTTGTTCATCTTTACCGGCACGATCATGCAGCGGACCGACGCCGGGCGGGACCTGTTCGAGGTCACCAAGGCCTGGACGGGATCGATCCCCAACTCTCTGGGCGTGGCGACCATCGCCGCCTGCGGGATCTTCGCCGCCATTTCCGGATCGTCCGTGGCGACGGCGGCGACCGTGGGCCTGGTGGCGATTCCGCTGCTGCTCGAGGAAGGCTACGGCGAGCGCCGGGCCGGCGGCTTCGTGGCCGGCGGCGGCACCCTCGGCATCATCATTCCGCCCTCCATTCCCCTGATCCTGTATGGCGTGATCACGGAAACCTCGATCGGTCAGCTGTTCATCGGCGGCGTGGTGCCGGGCATCATCATGATGAGCCTGTTCACCTTCTACGTCATCCTGTCGCGGCCCCGGGTCATGGTCACCCATTCGATCAGCCTGGAGGAACGCCTGGCGATCACCCGGCGGTCCCTGGGCGTGGTGCTGCTGCCGGTCGTCATCATCGTCGCGATCTATACGGGCGTGTTCACCCCGACCGAGGTCGGCGCCCTGTCGGTGCTCTATGTCTGCGCGCTGGGATTCGCACAGAAGAAGCTCAGCTTCGCCGACCTGAAGGCCGCCGCCGTCGTCGCGACGGGGGCCACCACGATGCTGTTCATGCTGATCGTGTTCGGCCAGTACTTCGCGCACTTCCTGACCTTCGAACAGGTGCCGCAGGCCATCGCCGCCGCGATCATCGAAAACGCCAGCGGCATCTGGGCCGTCACGCTGATGATCCTGGCCTATATCGTTCTCGGGATGTTTCTCGAAAGCGCGGCCATGCTGCTGATCTCGATCCCGATCTTCTTCCCTGTCGCCGAACAGTTGGGGATGGATCCGATCGTGTTCGGGATTTTCGCCGCGATCTCCATGGAGATCGCGCAGATATCGCCGCCGATCGGCGTCAATCTGTTCACCATCCACGGCATTTCCAAGATCGATCTGTGGAAGCTCGCGCGCGGCGCGCTGCCGTTCCTGCTGATCCAGATCGGCATGCTCTACCTCGTATACCTGGTGCCGGAAATCGTTCTCTGGCTACCGAATTCGATGAAATAGGAGACCCAGCCTTGAAGTTGACGGATGAAGAAAAGGCCATGCTGGCCGGCGAAATGGGTGCTGCGAAGCAGTGGGCCCTTGACCATCAGGTCAAGGTCGGCGGCATGTTCGACGCGGCCGACCTGGTGCCGGTCAGTCAGGCCCACATGATGGCGGACCCGGAATCCCTGGGCGAAGCCGGCGGCGATTTCCTGGAGGACATGGTGGCCAAGGGGGCGCGGGTCGCGATCCCGATGATCACCGACCCCCGCGGCGTTGACCTCAACCACTACCGGCCCCTGGGCCAGTCCGAGGAAATGGCCACGCTGGAACGGCGCATGATCGCCGCCTGTGAAAAGATGGGCATCCTCATGACCAACACCTGCGTCAACTATCAGACGATCATGCCGCCGGTGCTGGGCGATCATGTCGCCTTCGGCGACACGGGCGTGGTGATCTATTCCAACAGCATCTGCGGCGCGCGTTCCAACTTCGAGGGCGGGCCCTCGGCCCTGGCGGCCGGGCTGACGGGGCGCACGCCGCGCTACGGCCTGCATCTGGACGGGAACCGCCAGGCGACCCGCCGCTTCGTGGTCCGCGAACAGCCCAAGGAACTGACCGATTGGGGCGTGCTTGGCGCCCTGGTCGGCAAGCTGGCGGGGTCCTACTGGGCCGTGCCGGTAATCGAGGGGCTGGAGGTCGTGCCGACCTCGGACGAGGCCAAGCACATGGGCGCCGCCATGGCGAGTTTCGGCTCGACCCCGCTGTTCCATATGGCCGGCATCACGCCGGAAGCACAGACCCTGGCCGACGTCGGCGGCGACAAGCTGCCGGCCGAAGAGATCACCAAGGCGGATCTGGATGCGCTGCGCGCCGGGTTCGGCGGCAAGGGCGACAAGATCGACGTGGTCGTGTTCGCCGCACCGCAATTGTCGATCGTCGAGATGCAGGACCTGGCGACGCTCTGCGCCGGAAAGACATTCAAGTCGGCGGTGATCGTCTGCACCTCGCCGCAGGTCTATCCTGACGCGACCCGCATGGGGCTGATCGACACTATCGAAAGCACCGGCGCCAAGGTTCTTGAAGGCACCTGTTTTTATAACCAGTACGCCCGCGAGATCGGCGAGGCCAACGGTTGGACGCGGCTGCTCAGCAACTCCGCCAAGATCGTCAACATCATCAGCGGCTACGGCTACACCCCGGCGCTGGCGAGCATGGAAAAATGCGTCGCGTCGGCCGTTGCAGGAGAAATCGTATGACCAAGGAACTGAAGTGCCACAAGGGCATCGGCGACAAGGTGCAGGGCATCGCCCTGGTGGCCGACGACAACTTCTCGGCCCGCTATGACCTGGACCGCAAGAAGGGCGTGTTTTCCCGTCCGGCGCACAAGCTGTGCGGCGAGTCCTATCACGACAAGATCCTGGTGCTGAACACGTCGAAGGGCGGCGTGGCCTCGGCCTGGATGCTGCATGAAATGAAGTCGCGGAACATCTGCCCCAAGGCGATCCTGTTCAACACGGCCAACACCATCCTGGCCCAGGGCGCGGCGCTGGCCAACCTGACCATGTGCGACCGCTTCGCCGACGGCGACGTGACCACGTTGATCAAGACCGGGGACGAGGTCGTCGTCGATCCGGAAAACGGTCTGGTGACGGTGCTGAACGGCTAGACAAGCGTTCCAGGCAATAGACCGGGCCTGATGCGCCTTCCTGAAACGGGGAAGGCCGTCAGGCCCGTTTCTTTTCCGGGCGCTTGTTCAGATAGGGGGCCAGGTACTGGCCGGTGTAGCTGCCCTTGGTGCGCGCCACGTCCTCGGGCGTGCCCTGGGCGACCAGCTTGCCGCCCTTGGTGCCGCCCTCGGGGCCCAGGTCGATGACCCAGTCGGCGGTCTTGATGACTTCCAGATTGTGTTCGATCACCACCACCGTGTTGCCCTGGTCGACCAGGGCTTGAAGGACTTCCAGCAGCTTTCGGACATCATCGAAGTGCAGGCCCGTGGTCGGCTCGTCCAGGATGTAGAAGGTCTTGCCCGTGGCGCGGCGCGCCAGTTCCTTGGCCAGTTTCACGCGCTGGGCCTCGCCGCCCGACAGCGTCGTCGCCTGCTGGCCCAGGTGGATGTAGCCGAGCCCCACGCGCTTCAGGGTTTCCATCTTGTCGCGGATCGCCGGCACGGCCTTGAAGAACTCGGCCGCTTCCTCGACGGTCATGTCCAGGACCTCGGCGATGGATTTGCCGCGGAACTTGATATCCAGGGTTTCCCGGTTGTAGCGCTGACCCTTGCAGACGTCGCAGGTCACGTAGACGTCGGGCAGGAAGTGCATTTCGATCTTGATCAGGCCGTCGCCCTGGCAGGCCTCGCAGCGCCCGCCCTTGACGTTGAAGGAAAACCGCCCGGCCTTGTAGCCGCGGGTCTTGGCGTCGGGCAGGTTGGCGAACCAGTCGCGGATCGGCGTGAAGGCGCCGGTGTAGGTCGCCGGGTTGGAGCGCGGCGTGCGGCCGATGGGCGACTGGTCGATGTCGACGACCTTGTCGATGAACTCCAGCCCCTCAAGCGCGTCATGCTCGCCCGGATGCTCGCGCGCCCCGTTCAGGCGCCGGGCCAGGGCCTTGTACAGCGTTTCGATGACCAGGGTCGATTTGCCGCCGCCGGACACGCCGGTGATACAGGTCATGGTACCGAGCGGGAAATCCACGTCCAGGTTGGCCAGGTTGTTGGCCCTTGCCCCCCGCAGCTTCAGGGCCTGGCCCTTCTTGCCGGGACGGCGCTGGGCGGGCAGGGGGATCTGCTCGATCCCGGTCAGATACTTGCCGGTCAGGCTGTCCGGCGATTTCATGATGTCCTCGGCGGTGCCCGTGGCGACCACATGGCCGCCGTGCACGCCGGCGCGGGGGCCCATGTCGATGATCCAGTCGGCGGCGCGGATGGCGTCCTCGTCGTGTTCGACGACGATCACGGTGTTGCCCAGGTCGCGCAGGCGGAACAGGGTCGCCAGCAGGCGTTCGTTGTCGCGCTGATGCAGGCCGATGGAGGGCTCGTCCAGCACGTAGAGCACGCCGGTCAGGCCGGATCCGATCTGCGACGCCAGCCGGATGCGCTGGCTCTCGCCGCCGGACAGCGTGCCCGAGGCGCGCGACAGGCTCAGGTATTCCAGCCCCACGTTCATGAGGAAGCCCAGGCGGTCGTTGATTTCGCGCAGGATGCGCCGGGCGATCTCCTTGTGCTGGCCCTTCAGCTTTTTCTCCAGCCCGGCGAACCAGGCGTGGGCATCGGCGATGGACTGGTCGGCGACCTCCGAGATGTTGAGGCCGTCGATCTTGACCGCCAGTGCCTCGGGTTTGAGGCGCAGACCGCCGCAGTCGGAACAGGTGGTCACGGTCTGGAAGCGCGACAACTCGTCGCGCACCCAGCTTGAATCGGTTTCGCGCCAGCGCCGCTCCATGTTGGGGATCACGCCTTCGAAGGGCTTGGTGATGTCGTAGGACCGTTTGCCGTCGTGATAGTGCATGGTCACGTCGGTGGTGCCGGAGCCGAACAGGATGACTTCCTTGATCTTGGCGGGCAGCTTGTCCCAGGGCGTCGACAGGTCGAAGTCGAATTGGGCGCTCAGGCTTTTCAGGGTCTGGTCGTAATACTTGGACGACGAATTGGCCCAGGGGGCGACGGCGCCGCTGGCCAGGGTGCGTTTTTCGTCGGGGATCACCAGTTCCGGGTCGAAGAACATTTCCGTGCCCAGGCCGTCGCAGGCGGGGCAGGCGCCGAACGGGTTGTTGAAGGAAAACAGCCGGGGTTCGATTTCGTCGATGGTGAAGCCCGACACGGGGCAGGCGAACCGCGCCGAGAACACCGTGCGTCCGGCCGGTACATGGTCCTGAATGCCACCCTTGCGGGCCCCCTTCGCGGTTTTCGGGGCCGCGTCCTTGGCCGCATCGGCATCGTCGGCATAGGCGATGCCGTCGGCCAGTTCCAACGCCGTTTCCAGGCTGTCGGCGAGGCGCGCCTCAAGCCCGTCGCCGACGACGACGCGGTCGACCACGACCTCGATGTCGTGCTTGAACTTCTTGTCCAGGTCCGGTGCTTCGTCGATGTCGTACAGTTCGCCGTCGATGCGGATGCGCTGGAACCCCTTCTGCGCGAAGGCCGCGATTTCCTTTTTGTATTCACCCTTGCGGCCGCGCACGACCGGGGCCAGCAGGTACAGCCGCGTGCCCGGCGTCATGGCCATGATGCGGTCGACCATTTCCGAGACGGTCTGACTTTCGATCGGCAGGCCCGTGGCCGGCGAATGGGGCACCCCGACCCGCGCGAACAACAGGCGCATGTAGTCGTAGATTTCCGTGACCGTGCCGACGGTGGAGCGGGGATTGCGCGAGGTCGTCTTCTGCTCGATGGAAATGGCAGGGCTGAGCCCGTCGATATGATCGACGTCCGGTTTCTGCATCAGCTCCAGGAACTGGCGGGCATAGGCGGACAGGCTTTCGACATAGCGGCGCTGGCCCTCGGCATAGATGGTGTCGAAGGCGAGGGAGGATTTTCCCGATCCAGACAACCCCGTAATGACGGTGAGGCTGTTGCGCGGCATTTCCACGTCGACGTTGCGGAGATTGTGCTCCCGGGCGCCGCGGACAGTGATTTTTTCCATGAGAGTTCCGAATGCCATCCGTCAGGAAGATGGTCAGAGGGGGCTGTTTTCACAAGCGCTCAGTCATATAGGGGCCCGCGTTCGACGTAAAGCAAGACTCTCGTGAGAATAATTTCACTAAAATAATTAGTGAAATTTCACAAAAAAATTCATCTTAAACATAAACTTGAACGTTTTTGAGTGAACTAATATGCGAACAGGAATAAAATGTGGCGGTCAAGCAAGGAGGCGCCTCCCTTGAAACCGGCAGCGCTGCCACGATCGAATGGAGGCACACATGACACAGGACGACAAATCGGCCCTTAAGTGGACCGTCGGGTTCGTGGCCCTGGTCCTTATCCTTGGTTACGGCGCATATGCGGCTGGCTGGCTGACCCAGTAATCGCGTAGACGCCATCTGAATCACACCAACGGAACTTGCGCCGGCCCCTTTGGGTCGGCGTTTTTTTTCCGCCGTCCAAGGGGGGCGGGCCGAAGGCCATGGGCGTTTGCAAATCCGCTCCGGTGATTTAAAAGGGCCGGATTGAAACGCCCGGCCGAGGACCCCGCCACATGCCCAGCGATAGCGACGCGCAATTCGACAAGGCGGACATGATTCTGTCCAACGCCTTGCAGGAGTTCATCAGCGCCGGCGTCAGCCAGGAAGTCTATGGCATGGCGATGCTGGAGATCGGTATCCTGGCCCTGGTCAAACTCGACGAGAGCGAGGAACGGATCGCGGCCCTGGTCGCCGACTTCATCGCCCGGGCGCGCCAGGGTGGGCCGCAGGCACCGGCGCCCCGGGCAACAGACACCTAGCCGCGGCCGGACGATTCCGGCTAAAGTCCGCTATCCTCCCAGGGGGGGGCGGAGCAACCACCACGACACAGCAAGAACGAGGATTCCGATGGCAGGAAGCGTCAACAAAGTCATTTTGGTCGGCAATCTTGGCCGCGACCCCGAAGTCCGGTTTTCCCAGTCCGGCCAGAAGATCGTCAACATGTCCATCGCCACCTCGGAAACCTGGAAAGACAAGCAATCCGGGGATCGCAAGGAAAAGACGGAATGGCATCGTGTCGTGGTCTTCGACGAGCGGCTTGCCGACGTCTGCGAGCGGTACCTGAAGAAGGGATCCAAGGTCTATCTGGAAGGCACGTTGCAGACCCGCAAATGGACGGGAAACGATGGGGTCGAGAAATACACGACCGAGGTTGTCCTGCCCCGCTTCAATGGCGTCATGACCATGCTCGACGGCCGCGGTGAAGGCGGCGGCGGTGGTGGTGGCGGCTATGGCGGGTCCGACGACAGTGGATCAAGCTGGGACGGCCCGGGCAACGACAGTTCGGGCGCGAGCAGTGGCGGCGGCGGTGGCGGCCGGTCCGACCTGGACGACGAAATTCCGTTCTGACGGCCGCCAGACAGGCCGCGAGAGATAACAGATGCCGTTGGGGGGCGGCCGAAGGAATCAGGCGAGGCGTTGAATGACGACCCAAGGGAGCACGACGGTTCCCCCGCGCCAGGGTGTACGTCTGCGTTTCGTTTTAGCGGTCGTGTTGATCGTTGTCGGCTCGGTACCGTCCGTCATCTTGGCGTCCTGGCTGCATGCCCGTGCCATCGACATCCAGGTTGCCGATGTGTCGCAGCGTTCCTTGCTGCTGGCCAAGACCCTGGCCCGTTTCATCGCAGGCGACCTGATCGAGTTTCAGCACGCTTTGGACGGCCTGACGACGCAATACCCCCTGTCCGGTCTGCCCAAGGCGCTGATCGACAGCGCCGATCATCGGGGGATATCGGCGATTTGCCTGTTGAGCGGCGCGCGCCAGCCCCAGGACGCCATCGTGATTTCCGGCACGGCCTCTTGTTTGCCGCGGGACGAAAACCGCATGTGGCGCGATATCCGGGAGCGGTTGCCGGCATCGGGCGGCGGCATCGTGTTTTCCCAGGTTCTGCTGGACAGCGACGGCCAACCCGCGGTGTTCGCCGTCAATTTCCGCGCCGGTTTGCCGCTTGCCGCGGCGCGCATGTCGCTTGATCGATTGCGCGAGTTGCGGCGTTCCATCGTGTTCGGCGAAAAGGGGCACGCGGCCATTGTCGACCACCTAGGGAACATCGTGTCTCATCCGCGCCCCGATTGGGAAGCCGCGATCAAAAACATCGCGGCCATCGACCCGGTGGCGCGCATGATAAAGGGGGAATCCGGTGTCTCCCGGTTCCATTCGCCCGCCGCCAACCTGAAGATGGTCGCCGGGTACGCCTCCGTGCCGGTCGCCGGTTGGGGGGTCATGGTGCCCCAGCCCGAACAGGAACTGTCGTTCCACGCCGAAGACATCCAGAAAAGCACCCAGATCGCCCTGATCGTCGGGGTGCTGGTGGCCGGTGGGCTTGCTTGGTGGCTGGCCGGCTGGCTGACCGCCCCCATCGCCCGGATCGAGGCGGCGTCGCGCCGTCTCGCGGCGGGCGAGCCGCCGGGTTCCGTTGACGCGAAAGGATTCCTGGTTCCGGCCGAAGTCGCCTCCTTGGCGTCCAACTTCACGGTCATGGCCGAGCGCATGCAGATTCGCGACCGGGAGCGCGAACGCATCGTTGACGACGTGCGCCGGCTGAAAGACGAACTGGAGCAGCGGGTCGCCGACCGCACGCTTGAACTGACCATGGAAATCAACGAACGCGACCGCGCGGAAAAGGAGCTTCTGCGCTCCAAGGCCGAGGTCGAATACGCCAACCGCGCCAAGACCGAGTTCCTGGCCCATATGAGCCACGAACTACGTACGCCGCTCAACGCGATCCTGGGCTTCGCCGAGGTCGTGCGCGACACCGACCCGGCCCTGGCGAAACCCGAGCAGACCCGCCAGTACGTGCAATATATCTATGATTCCGGCAGCCATCTGCTGACCCTGATCAACGACCTGTTGGACATCTCGCGGATCGAGGTCGGCGCGATGGCCCTTGAGATGCAGCCGGTCGATCTGCGCGAGGCCGTCGAAAGTTGCGTCACCATTGTTTCCGAGCGGGCGTCCAAGGCCGGGCTGAAGCTGGTTTCGGACCTGCCGGATGCCCCGGGCACCATCGAGGCCGATCCCACCCGTCTGCGCCAAATTCTGCTGAACCTCATGATCAACGCGGTCAAGTTCACGCCCAAGGGCGGCACGGTCAGCCTTCAGCTGCGCCGGATAACCGATGGGGCGGCGGAGTTCGTCGTCAGCGATACGGGCATCGGCATCGCGCCTGAGGACATGTCGCGGATCATGGAACCGTTCAGTCAGGCGCGGCACAGCCATGTGTCGAAAAGCGAAGGAACGGGCCTGGGCCTGCCGTTGGCCAAGGCCTTTGCCGAGTTGCACGGCGGCAGCTTGAGGGTCGAAAGCCGCCTCGGTAAGGGGACCACGGTGCGGGTCATTATCCCGGCTGCGCCTCCGCCTCAGGAAGCTGTTGCTAATATATTGAATTAAAAAAGAAAATTAATCAGAAAATCGGGTGATTTGAGGGCCTGATCGAGTTGTTCCGGCAAGGCCGATCTGCTAGAATTGCCGCTGCATTACCAGGAACCGGATGTGCCGGCCGTTGCGGCCTGTAATTATCTGAAAAATCAGGAAAAATCTCTTTGACAGCCCCCGACGATCTGCCGCCAGACGGCGCTGAGCCGCTGCCGCCCGATTCGGACGTAAGTCTTATCTCCATCGAAGACGAAATGCGTTCGTCCTACCTCGATTACGCCATGAGCGTGATCGTCAGCCGGGCGCTGCCGGACGTGCGCGACGGCCTGAAGCCGGTGCAGCGGCGCATCCTGTTTTCCATGAAGGAAAACGGCTACGAGGCGGGCAAGCCCTACCGCAAATCCGCGCGTATCGTCGGGGACGTCATGGGTAAGTATCACCCCCATGGCGATCAGGCGATCTACGACGCCATGGTGCGTTTGGCGCAGAACTTTTCCATGCGGCTGCCGCTGGTCGACGGGCAGGGAAACTACGGCTCCATGGACGGCGACCGTGCCGCCGCCATGCGGTATACGGAGGCGCGCCTGGCGCGCTCCGCCCATGCCTTGTTGGAGGATATCGACCGGGAAACGGTGGATTTTCAGCCCAACTACGACGAATCCTCGCGCGAGCCGGTGGTTCTGCCGGCGGGGTTCCCGAACCTTCTGGTCAACGGGGCGGCGGGCATCGCCGTCGGCATGGCGACCAACATTCCGCCCCACAATCTGGGCGAGGTGATTTCCGCCTGCTGCGCCTATATCGATAATCCCGACATCACCATCGACGAGTTGATCGCCAACCACGTGCAGGGCCCGGATTTCCCCACGGGGGCCCAGATTCTCGGCAAGCAGGGCATAATTTCGGCCTACCACACGGGGCGCGGGTCCGTGGTCGTGCGCGGCAAGACCTCGATCGAGGAAATCCGCAAGGACCGCTTCGCGATCATCGTCCATGAAGTTCCCTATCAGGTGAACAAGGCGCGCATGATCGAGATCATGGCCGACGCCGTGCGCGACAAGAAGATCGAGGGCATTTCCGACCTGCGTGACGAGTCCGACCGCGACGGCGTGCGCGTGGTCGTCGAGATCAAGCGCGACGCCGAGCCCGAGGTCGTGCTGGCCCAGTTATACCGCTTCACGCCGCTACAGACATCGTTCGGCGTCAACATGCTGGCCCTGGATCAGGGGCGGCCGAAGATGATGAACCTGAAGGACATCATCGTCGCCTTCGTCGCCTTCCGTGAAGAAGTCATCCGCCGGCGCACCATCTATGAACTGGCCAAGGCGCGGGAACGCGCCCACGTGTTGGTGGGATTGGCCGTCGCCGTGGTCAACATCGACGAAGTCATCGCCCTGATCCGCGCCGCGAAGGATCCGCAGGCGGCGCGCGAGCAGTTGATGTCCCGCGACTGGCCGGCCGACGAGATCGAACCCATGATCCGCCTGTTGGACGAGCCCGGCCGCGCCGTGGTCGACGGCGTCTACAAGCTGTCGGAGGAACAGGCCCGGGCGATCCTGGAACTGCGCCTGCACCGCCTGACCGGGCTGGAGCGGGACAAGATCGGCGGCGACCTGAAGGAACTGGGCGCGCAGATCAGCCATTACCTGGAGTTGCTCGCCTCGCGCGAAATGCTGTTCAAGCTGTTGCGCGACGAACTGGTGGAAATGAGCGAGAAGTTCGCCGATCCGCGCCGCACGTCCCTGGAAGACGACGAGTTCGAACACGACCTCGAGGATCTGATCCAGCGCGAGGATATGGTCGTCACCGTGACCAACGCGGGATATGTGAAGCGCGTGCCGCTGTCGACCTACCGCGCGCAGCGCCGCGGCGGCAAGGGGCGGTCGGGCATGGCGACCCGCGACGAGGATTTCGTCAGCCAGGTGTTCGTCGCCAATACGCATACCCCCATGCTGTTCTTCTCCTCCGCCGGCATGGTCTACAAAATGAAGGTCTACCGTCTGCCCGTCGGCACGCCGCAGGCGCGCGGCAAGGCGTTCATCAACCTGCTGCCGCTGAAAGAGGGCGAGACGATCTCCACCGTCATGCCGTTGCCAGAGGATGAAAGCACCTGGGGCGATCTGTTCGTCATGTTCGCCACGGCGTCCGGCTATGTGCGCCGGAATGCCTTGTCCGATTTCACGGATGTGCGCGCCAACGGCAAGATCGCCATGAAGTTCGAGGGCGATTACGCGGACGACAAACTGGTCCGCGTGCGCGTCTGTACGGAAGACGACGACATTCTGCTGTCGGCCGCCGGCGGCAAGTGCATTCGGTTCCCCGTTCCCGACGTGCGGGTGTTTTCCGGCCGTTCGTCCCATGGCGTGCGCGGCATGCGCCTGCCCAAGGGGGACGAGCTGATCGCGCTTTCCGTGGTCCGCCATGTGAAGGTCGAAACGGACGACCGCGACGCCTACTTGCAGGCCCGCAACGCGGCCCGGCGTCTGAAGTCGGGCGATTATTCCGAACGCCCCGAGGACAAGGCGCGCGACGAGGAACTGGCGGCCCGCCTGGAGGAACCCAAATTCCAGGAAATGCAGGAAAATGACCAGTTCATCCTGACCCTGACCGAAGACGGTTACGGCAAGCGCACGTCCGCCTATGAATACCGGATTTCCGGACGCGGCGGGCAGGGCGTCGGCAACATCAACGTGGAACGCGCGGGCAAGCCCGACGCCCGCGTGGTCGCGGCCTTCGGCGTGTTGGAGGAAGACCAGCTTGTCATGGTGTCCAACGGCGGTCAGATCATCCGCGTGCCCGTGGACGGCATTTCCATCTATTCGCGGTCATCGCGCGGCGTGCGGGTGTTCAACACGGCGGAGGGCGAACACGTCGTCTCCGTATCGCGCCTGCGCGACGTGCAGGACGACGGCGAGGACGAGGACGACATGGAAGACGGCGAGGGCGAAACCGCCGAAGCGTCAGGCGCCGCGCCGGAAGAGGCAGCAGCCGACACCCCGGATGATTCTCCCGACGCCCCGGAAGAGGAGCAGCCCTGATGCCCGGCCATCGCGGCGTTTACCCCGGCACCTTCGACCCGGTGACCAAGGGGCATATGGACATCATCACGCGGGGGGCCCGGGTGGTCGACGAACTGGTCGTCGCCGTGGCCGTCAACGCGGGCAAGGGGCCCCTGTTCACGCTCGAGGAACGGGTCGCCATGCTGGAGGCCGAGATCGCGGCCCTCGACGGCGGAATCGCCGCGCGGGTCGAGGTCAAACCCTTCGACAATCTGCTCATGGAATTCGTCGGCGAGGTCGGCGCGTCTCTTATTGTTCGCGGACTGCGCGCCGTGTCCGACTTCGAATACGAATTCCAGATGGCGGGCATGAATGCGCGCCTCAATCCCAAGGTGGAAACCGTGTTCCTCATGGCGTCCGAACGCCATCAGTTCATCTCGTCCCGTTTCGTCAAGGAAATCGGCTCCCTCGGCGGCGATGTCGGCCATTTCGTCTCGCCGGCGGTGAAGGAACAGTTGATGGTGCGCTTCGCCGAGCGCAAGAACGCCGCCGACTGACGCCCGGCCCCCCCCGGCGCCGTGCGAAAACCTGGAAAAAAGCGGTATACAGCGTTGACCTAGGGGCCTTTGGCCCGTAATTTCCCGCCTGCCTTGCCGGGCACCGTCCGGCGAAGGCCCCGAACACCGATATGCGCGCTTAGCTCAGTTGGTAGAGCAACTGACTTTTAATCAGTAGGTCGCAGGTTCGATCCCTGCAGCGCGTACCATTTCGGAACCCCTGGAAGCGCTGATTTCCAGGGGTTTTCCTTGCCCGGCGTCGCGCAGGGCCGTCTTGCCGCCAACGTGACCGGCCGCGCGCTCCTTTATGGCGGCAATCACGCCGGGACCACGCATGCTAACGCCCGGGGATGAATCCTTGTGCGCGCTGGCCGTTCCACGGTTCGCCGGACAGGGAAGCCCCGAACGGCGGTGCCGTCCGGGGCTCTGAGTTTTGGGGTAGGGTAGGCTGGGGAATCAGCGGTTCGCGGCCAGTTCGTCCTTCTTCGGCGCCTTGAACACCTCGGGGTTCTCGGGGCCGTCTACCTTGATGTGTCCGGCCAGGCCTTTTTCGAGGCGGCTCAGGGCATGGTCGACGACCACGTAGGTGCCCGGCACCTCGAACTTGATGTCGGCGATGGTGGCGCCGCCGGGGGCGACGGTCACCGTCTGCACGTCTTTGGTGGTCCGCTTGACGCCGCCCAGGTCGTAGACCGTGTCGAAGATCTCGCCGATCACGTGGAAGCTGGACGTCTTGTTGGGGCCGCCGACACCGAAGTAGATGCGCGCGGTCTCGCCGACCTTGGCGGTCAGGGGCTTGTCCTTGGTCAGACCGCCGACCTTGCCGTTGAACACATAGTGGGTCGGCAGTTCGTCGATCAGGCGGTCATAGTCCTCGGTCAACTCGCCCTTGGTTCCGATCGGCTCGGTGGTGTAGAGCTCGCCCTGCATGACGTAGAATTCCTTGTCGACCTTCGGCAGGCCGCCTTCGGGCTCGACCAAGATCATCCCGTACATCCCATTGGCGATATGCTGGGCGACCGTCGGCGTCGCGCAGTGATAGACATAAAGCCCCGGCTTCATCGCCTTGAAGGTGAAGGACTTGGACTCGCCGGGGGCGGCGATGGTCGCCTTGGCGCCGCCGCCGGGACCGGTAACCGCGTGGAAATCCACGTTGTGCCCGACCCAGCTGTCGCCGGCGTTCTTCATGGTGACCTCGACCGTGTCGCCGACGCGCACCCGGATCATCGGGCCCGGCACTTGGTTGTTGAAGGTCCAGAAGCGGTAGGTGCTGCCGTCGTTCAGTTCGGCGACGCGCTCGATGGTCTCAAGCGCGACCTTCACGGTCGTGGGCTTGCTGCGGGTGATGGGGGCGGGAACTTCCGCCGGATTGCGGACGATGCTTTCGGCGGCGGCGGCGGTTGTCACGCTGCCCAGGCCGATAACGGCGGCCAGGGCCAATGCGCTTGTCGTGGCTTTCAGGAATGGTTTCATCGCAAGCTACTCCTTCTTGCTTGACGTCTAGCCGATGGCGGCTCGCTTACCGGGGCGTCGTCGCTGACCCCTGGACAATGCCCCAACACGGGACAGGGGTTTTTGCGTTGCAACAAATTCACGGAATTTAGTTCTGAAGGCGGCCCATCGCATTGAAGGGTATAAAAAAGGAACCGGCCCCGCCCCGCCATGCGGCGGGGACAGGGCCGGCTCCCCCAGGTTGCGCCCGGTTATTCGGCCGGCTGGGCGGTGACGGCCGGTGTTTCGGCGGCGGGAGCGCGCTTGCGCCGAGACCGCAGGACAAGGCCGGCCGCGAACACCGCCAGGACGGCCGCACCGGCGCTGAACACGATGTCGCCCGGCACCCGCAGCCACACCAGGGTGTGAACCAGATCGCTCTGCATCACCTCGGCCGACCGCGCGTACCACAGGCCTTTCGAGACGCTGGCCCAGGCTTGCACGATGCCGACCGGGAACAGGCTCATGACCACCATCATGGCGAGCCCGCCGTTGAGCAGCCAGAACGCCCAGGCGAGCGGCCGGTCCGACCAGGCTTGACGGGGGAACAGACCGCGCAGGCAGAACAGCATCAGTCCGATGCCGAGCAGTCCGTAGACCCCGAACAGAGCGGCATGGCCGTGGGTTGCCGTCAGATTGAGGCCCTGCACGTAGTAGAGCGAGATCGGCGGGTTGATGAGGAAGCCGAACAGGCCGGCGCCCACCAGATTCCAGAACGCGACCGCGACGAAGAACAGGATCGGCCATTTATAGGTCTCGACCCAAGGCGCGCGCTTGGTCAGGCGGTAGGTCTCGAAGGCCTCGTGACCGACCAGGGCAAGCGGCACAACCTCCAGCGCCGAGAACACGGCCCCCACGGCGATCACACCCGTGGTCGTGCCCGAGAAGTAGAGGTGGTGTAAGGTGCCCAACACGCCGCCTGTCAAGAAGATCACGGTGGCGAACAGAACGGCATGGTTGGCCGTGCGGGCGCGGACGAGGCCCAGCTTCACCGTCAGCAATGCGACGGCCGCCGTGGCGAAGACCTCGAAGAAGCCCTCGACCCACAGGTGAACCACCCACCAGCGCCAGTACTCGATCATCGATAGGTGCGTGTGCTTGCCCCAGGTCAGGCCGGCCCCGTAGAACAGGCCGATGGCGATCGTGGACAGGAACAGGATGACGATCAGCGGTTGCTGGTCGCCGGGTTTACGCAGTGCCGGCCACAGGGCCCGGCCCATCAACGCCAGCCACAGCATCAGCCCGGCGAACAGGGCGATCTGCCACACGCGGCCCAGGTCGACGTATTCCCAGCCCTGGTGGCCGATCCAGAAGTTGGTGTCCAGGTCGAACATCTGCTGCACGCCCAGCCATTCGCCGGCCATGGAGCCGACCACGACCAGGACGAGCGCGCCGTAGAGCAGGTCGACGCCGAGCTTCTGGAACTTCGGCTCGTGCCCGCTCAGCGCCGGGGCGAGGTAGAGCCCCGTGGCCAGCCAGGCCGTGGCGATCCAGAACACGGCCAACTGCGTGTGCCAGGTACGGGTCACCGCATAGGGCAGGACGTCAGAAAGCGGAATGCCGTAGAAGTCATGACCTTCGACCGCGTAGTGGGCGGTCACGGCGCCCAGGAAAATCTGCGCGCCGAACAGGGCAATGACCGTCCAGAAGTATTTGGCGGTCGCCTTCATGGAAGGCGTCGGGGCAAGGCCGCCGAGCGGATCCTCGGCCGGCGCCCGCGGCGCTGGTTCCTCCTTGCGCGCCGAATGCCACCAACTCAGCGCGCCGATGCCGGCGATCAGGAGTACTATGCTGGCGATCGACCACACCACGTTGTCCGTCGACGGCGCGTTTCCGACCAGTTCCTCATGGGGCCAGTTGGCGGTGTAGGTGATGTCTTGGCCGGGACGTTCCGTGGTCGTCGCCCAGGCGGCCCATTGGAAGAACGCCGCCAGCTTTTCGCGCCGCCCCTGATCGGGGATGGCGTTGTTGGCGATGGCATAGTCCTCGCGCAGGCTGGCGAGTTCGGCGCCGTTGCCGAACAGGGCGACATAATGCCCGGCGACGCGGGCGATGGCTTCGGCCCGGTCATCCGACACCGTGATGGTGCCGCTCGCAGGGTCGTAGGTGTTCAAGCGCATTTCGGTCTTCAGGCGATCCTTGAGCACTGCCTGCTGGCCCGGGGTCAGGTCTTCGAAGCGCGCTGCCCGATACACGCGTTCGGCCCAGACCTGGAGCAGGGTGACGGCTTCCCGGTGCAGCCAGTCCGCCGACCAGTCGGGCGCCAGATAGGCGCCGTGACCCCAGATCGAGCCGACCTGCTGGCCGCCCATGGATTGGTAGACCTGGCGGCCGGTCTGAATGTCGTCCTTGGTGAAAAGGACGTCACCGGCGGCGGATACGACGGCCGCCGGAATCGGCGGCGCCTCGCGGTGGATCTCCCGGCCCAGGAACCCCAGGGTCCCGAAGGACGCGATGAGGATCAGGCCGAGGGCCAGCCACAGCCGTTTCAATGATGTCGTTTGCATGGTGCGCAACCTCCTTGATCTATGCCTCGGTGGATTTCCACGGGGCCGGCAAGACATAGCGTAGGCGGGAGGGGGCGAACTTGCGCTGGCACAAATTCGACGTGGGAGGGATTTCAGCGAACGATGCCGGCCAGCGGGTCCAGGCCGATGACGATGGGATGCAGGACCAACAACAAAAGCCACAGGCCGATGGCGAGAAGGGCCGGCAACGGGCGCAAGTCGCGTAAGACGACGGGCGTACGTCCCGACAGCATGCCCAGGCCGGGCAGGATGCCGACAACCCGGCGCGCCGGCGGCGCGGTCTTCCAGTTCTTGACCATGGCCGCCAGGGCAATGGCGGCGAAGGTGCCGAACAGCATAACCGCGCGGGCGTCGCCGACGTTCAGAAGGTGCAGGACCGCCCAGACGAGCAGACCGAGAGAGCCCGGCGTCGCCGTGATCCTGTAGATGCCCGTGGGAGAGGCGTTCGGCCGTTCAAGAAGCCGTGCGACAATCAGCCACAGCGCCAAGGGCATCGCGAAAACGGCGACCCAACGGCCCCAGATCGGCGGCACCCACAGCCAGGGGCCATCCGCCGCGCCATAGGCGACGACCAGCCAGGCGACGATCGCCAGGGAAACGAGGCTATGCGCCGCGCGAAAGCCGCCGAGGCCCAGGCGGCGGATCAAAAGGGGACGGACGCCGGGTGCGGAGGGAACCCAGTGGGTCAGGGCCAGCAGGGCCAGGGCTGTGGCGAGTTCGATCATTAGGGGGCCGATCTTAACAGATCGCGGGCCGGTCCATTTGCGCCGGCGCAAGTTGCATTGCCCGCCGGGAATAGCTCCCCGCGCGCCGACTTGGTAGTATGGTCCGCAGCATCGACGAAAGGATGGCGATTTGGACCTGGATGCACGGAAAACGATTCTCCAGCGCGCGGCGTTTTTCGCCATGGCCGACGACCCGGCGTTGACCGCGGCGGCGGAGGCGGCCAGGGAGTTACCGCTCAAGATCAACGAAAGCCTGTTCCTGCAAGGGGAGGAGGCGAGTTACAGCTACCTCCTTGCCTGGGGCCGCGTGCGGTTGGATCAGACGACTCCCGATGGACGCAACGTGGTTATCCGTTTTCTCGGCCCGGGCGACTTGGTCGGCACCGTCGCCGTCCTGCGCAGGAAGCCCTATCCGGCCACGCCGGTGGCGGTCGAGGACGGTATGGCCTTGTTCTGGAGCGCCACCGCCAAGGCCAAGCTGATCGCCGAACATCCTGTTCTGGCGAGCAACGCCATCGATCTGATCGGCGGACGGCTGGAAGAACTGCAGGAACGTTTGAGGGAACTGGCGACCCAGCGGGTTGAGCGCCGCATCGCCGCGACTCTGCTGCGCATGGTGCGGCAGGCGGGGCGACGGGTCGAGGATGGCGTCGAAATTCCGTTCATCCTGTCGCGCAACGAAATCGCGGAAATGAACGCAACGACCCTGCATACGGTGAGCCGCACCCTGGCCGCCTGGGAACAGGAGGGAATTCTCAGCGGCAAGCGGTCGTCGCATCTGGTCATCACCCAGCCGCACCGGCTGGTTCAGATCGCCGAGCATGAATAACCGGCGCCCGGCGCTGCCACCGGAAGAGTAATTTTGCCGCTATTTGCGCCGGCGCAATGATCGCGGAATTGCACGGCCTATTCTGAGCACGGGCATTACCGCAATGACCGGAGAACCACGATGCAATCCGCTGAACTTGGGAAAATGATCGTCAACGACTTGCTGACCCGCTGGCCGAGGGCCACGCGTGCCTTCAACCGCCTGAAGATGGCCTGCCCAGGCTGCGTCATGGCGCCGTTCGAAACCGTGAATGAGGCCTGCGCGGCCCATGGCGTTAAGGTCAGCGGTTTGACGGCTGCCATCCATGAGGAAATCAGTGCAGAGGCCGGCACCGACGCGGTACGGGAGGTTCGGTTATGACCCAACGGGTTGCGAACCTGGGCGGCACTCCCCGATACGCCGAATGGCAGGGGGCGACGTTGTTCAGCCAGGGGTTTCGGCCGTTCTTCCTGGCGGCGGGCCTGTCGGCGGTGGTTTATGTCGTGTTATGGGTCGCCGTTCTGTCCGGCGACATCGAGGTCCGCACGGTGTTTCCGGCCGTCCAGTGGCATGCCCATGAAATGATATTCGGCGTCATCGCCGCCGTCGTGACCGGGTTTCTGTTGACCGCCATCCCCAACTGGACAGGACGGATGCCGTTGCAGGGCTGGGGGCTGATCGCGCTGTTCGGGGTGTGGCTTGCCGGGCGCGCGGCGGTGGCCTACAGCGCCGTTCTCGGCGTGCTGCCCGCCGCCGTGATCGACGGCGCGTTTCTGCCTGTCCTGATGGCGGTGGCGCTCCGCGAAATCCTTGCCGGGCGCAACTGGCGTAACCTGCCGGTCGTCGGCGCGGTCGGCGTTCTGGCGGTCGCCAACGGTTTGGTCCATGCCGAAGCGGCGGGCGTGGCGCTGCCCGACGGGATCGGCGCCCGTTTGGGCGTTGCCGTGATCATCATGTTGATCTGCCTCGTCGGGGGGCGGATCATCCCCAGTTTCACGGGCAACTGGCTGGCGAAAAACCGGCCCGGCATCGCGCGCCCGGCGCCGTTCGACGGCTTCGACCGGGGCGTGTTGCTGGCGACCCTGGCCGCCCTCGCGGGTTGGGTCGCCGTGCCGGATCACGCGGCGACGGCCTATGTTCTTTTGGCCGCCGGCGGATTGCATGTCATCCGGCTGGGGCGTTGGAAGGGTATGGCCTGCCTGCGGGACCCCCTGGTCTGGAGCCTGCATGCCGGATACCTGTGGGTTCCGATCGGACTTCTATTAATGGGCGCGGCCGGGTTTACCGACAATATTCCGCAAACAGCAGGCCTGCATGCCCTGACGGCGGGCGCCATGGGCGGCATGGTGCTGGCGGTGATGACCCGGGCGACCCTGGGGCATACGGGCCGCGCACTTGCCGCCGACGGCGCCACGACGGCGATATATATCTTCGTCTTTCTGGCCGCGGCGTTCCGAGTCCTGGCGCCCTTCACGGGTGATTATCACCTGATGCTGTCCCTTTCGGGGGGGCTTTGGTGCGCGGCATTCGCCCTGTTTGTCCTTCGTTACGGGGCGATCCTGTGCGGCAGGTGACCGCCCGGTAGCGCCGATCGACGGCCTGGGCCGCGGAAAATACCCCCTTAATCCCAATGGCTTGCCCTGCGTCGCGGCTTTCCGTGACCTGCGCGCGAATACATAAGTATGATCTCTGAAAGAGATACGTGATTATTTTTGCACAGATGCGTGCAAAAATTTTGAATTGCCGTTCAAATTAATTCAAGGCACCGTTTCCGTAACACGCACCAAAAAACGGGTGCTCACAAGGGGGCCAACACGGCATGGAACTTGTCATCGCACTTGGGATGAACGGCATCGTTTGGGGGCTGATCATCGCACTGATCGCCCTGGGGCTGTCGATCATCTTCGGGCTTCTCGACATCATCAACATCGCGCACGGCGACTTCTTCATGGTCGGTACGGTGCTGGCCTGGTTCGTGTTCGACACCACGGGCAATTACTGGCTGGCATTCGCCATCGTGCCGATCCTGGGCTTCGCCATCGGCGCCGTGATCGAATACACGGTGATCCAACCGATCAAGAACGCGGCGGCGCTGTCCATCGTCGCGACCTTCGGGTTGTCGATCATCCTACAGGAAAGCGTGCGGGCGACCTTCGGCGCGACGCCGGCCCGCCTGACCGCCCCCATCGAGGAAACGGTGCCGTTGTTCGGCCTGGAATATGAAGTCTACCGCCTGTTCGCGGCCCTGTTGTCGATCGCCGCCATTGGCTGTTTCTTCCTGTTCCTGCACCGCACCAAGCTGGGCACCTGGATGCGCGCCGTGCGTTTCGACCCGGAAACGGCGACGGCCATGGGCATCCCGGCCCGCCGCGTCTATATGGTGACCTTCGCCATCGGCTTTGCCATGGCGTCTCTCGGCGGTGTCGTCGCCGGCCCGATCACCACCGTCGATTTCCAGGCCGGTGTCGATATCCTGCCGTTCTGCTTCATGGCCGTCATCATCGGCGGCCTGGGCAATCTGGAAGGCACGGTCGCGGCGGCGGTCATGCTTGCCTTCTTCGAAGGGGTGATGGCCAGCTTCACGGACCCGACCCTGGCCCGCATCGGCTCTCTCTGTCTGATGAGCGCCGTCCTGCTGGTCCGTCCGCACGGTATTTTCTCGGGGTCGACCCGATGACGGCGGCGGCAATCAATCGTCTGGGGCTTGTCGTGGTGGCCCTGCTGACCCTCGCGGCGCCGTGGTTCCTGCCGCTCCTGGTCGACGGGTTCTGGGTCGACATCTATGCCGAGATGCTGATCTGGTCGTTGCTGGCGGCCAGCGTGAACCTGCTGTTCGGCTATGTCGGCCTGCTGTCGTTCGGTCAGGCCCTGTTCTTCGGCATGGGCATGTACGGGGTCGCCATCGGCGTGGCCAAGCTGGGGCTGGGGTTCTGGCCCGCCTTCGGCCTGGGCGTCGTCATGGCGACGGCCATGGCCCTGGTCGCGGGGGCGCTTGCCGTGCGCCTGACCTGGCACTACTTCGCGATCATCACCGTCGTGTTCTCGCTGATCTTCTATTTCGCGGCCCTGTCGTGGAAGCCGCTGACCGGCGGCGACGACGGCCTGTCCTTCACCATGCCGCCGATCGTCAGCATCGGTGAATGGGAACTGTCGCTGACCGATCCGACGGTGCAGTACTACTTCATCATCGCCATCGTCGGCGTCTGCTACGCGCTGATGGGGGTGATCCTGAAAAGCCCGCTCGGCGCGGCCTTTCGCGCGGTCAAGGAAAACGACCACCGCGCCGCGCTGATCGGGCTCAACGTCTATCTGATCCGCCTGACCGCCTTCGTCATCGCCGGCTTCATCGCCGGGACCGCGGGGGCGCTGTTCGCCTTCTTCGGCCGCTACGCCTCGGCTTCCTACATGTTCTATCACGTGTCGGGCGAGGCCGTTGTCTGGGCCATCATCGGCGGGGCGGGCACGCTGCTTGGTCCCGTGGTCGGGACGTCGCTGCTGATCGTGCTGCGCGAGGAACTATCCCACGCCTGGGAACACTATCTGATCCTGGTCGGCATCATCGTCATTCTGGTCGTGATCTTCGCGCCCAAGGGCCTGGGCGGCCTGTGGCAGGCCCTGGTCCGCCGCATCGCGCGCCCGGAAACGCCCCCGCCCAGTACCGATGCGAAAGGGGAGGACCTGCCATGACCGCGACCCCGATCCTGGAAATCGACGGCATCGAGAAGCATTTTGGCGGATTGGCTGCTTTGGGCGGCGTTCATGCCACGGTCGACAGCGGCAAGCTGACGGCGGTCATCGGCCCCAACGGGGCGGGCAAGACGACGCTGTTCAACGTCGTCACCGGCATTCTGACCCCATCGGCCGGGGCCATCCGCTTCTTGGGCCAGGACATCACGGACTGCTCCGTGCATGAGATCAGCCGCCTGGGTCTGGCACGCACCCTACAGATCAAAAGCGTGTTCCACGGCATGACCGTGCGCGAGAATTTGTGGATCGCGGCGCAATCCCGCCTCGGCGTGTTCCGGCCGTTCACGGCGATGAAGGCCTGCCGGGCGGCGAACGAGCGGGCGGATGCCTTGCTTGAGGAACTGCAGCTGACCCACTTGGCCGGGCAGGAGGCCGCCAACCTGTCCTACGGCGACGTGGCGCTGCTGGAAATCGGCATCGCGCTCGCGACCGAACCGAAGCTTCTGCTGCTCGACGAGCCGATCTGCGGCATGGGCCCGGCCGAGACGGAACGCACCGTGGAGAAAATCCGCGAACTGTCCAAGCGTATCGACATCGTGATCATCGAACACGACATCGAGGTCGTGTTCGACATTTCCGACGACATCATCGTCATGGCGCTGGGCACCGTGCTGGCGCGTGGCACGCCGGCCGAGATTTCCGAAAACGCCGACGTGCGCGCGGCCTACCTGGGGGACGACGATGCTTGAGCTGAACGCCGTCCACGCCCATTACGGCAAGGTTCACGTCCTGCAAGGGACGTCCCTACAGGTGCACTCCGGCGAGGCGGTCGGGCTCCTGGGCCGCAACGGCGTGGGCAAAACGACGACACTGAAAACCATCATGGGCCTGGTCAAGGCGACCGGCGGCGAGATCGTGTTCGACGGCCACAGCCTGACCGAGATCGCGCCGCACAGCATTCCCGGCACCGGGATCGGTTATGTGCCGCAGGGGCGGGGCATTTTTCCCTCGCTGTCCGTGAAGGAGAACCTGGAGATCGGCCTGACCAAGGCGCCGCCGTCACAGGTTTTCGACTACGTGTTCGACCGCTTTCCGCGCCTCAAAGAACGCCTGAGCCAGCCCGGCGGCACCCTGTCCGGCGGCGAGCAGCAGATGCTTGCCATCGCGCGCTGTCTCGTCATGCAGCCAAGGTTGCTGATCCTGGACGAACCGACCGAGGGCATCATGCCGATCCTGGTCCAGGACATCCGCCGCGAGATCAAGGCGGTCAACGACGCCGGCATGTCGATCCTGCTGGTCGAGCAGAACATCAAGACGGCGCTGCGCCTGTGCTCGCGCATCTACATCATGGAGAAGGGGGCCGTCGTGCATCAGGCCGCCGCTCAGGACCTTAAAGACGATAAGGAGACCCTGCACCGATATCTCGGGGTCACCGTTTAACAACCGCCGATGAAGGCGGGGCTTCACGACGATCCGTCACAACCCAGCTGGAGACAGAACAATGACCAAAGACGTGAAATCGAAGCCGGCCAAGGCGCCCCGTTCGGGCCAGACCCGGCGATCCTTCCTGCAGACCGCCCTGGCGGGGGGCGCCGCCGCCACGACGGCCTATTTCGGCATTACCCATAACGCCTTCGCCAAGGCGTCCGGCCCCATCGTGATCGGCCATCAATGCGAACTGACCGGTGGGTTTTCGTCCTGGGGATATTGGCATGACAAATGCGCCCAGGCCGCGGTCAAGGTGATCAACGAGGGCGGCGGCATCGCCGGGCGCAAGGTCGAACTGGCCGTCGCCGACACGGAATCGAACCCGGCCGCCGGTGCGCGCAAGCTGCGCTCGCTGATCCAGCGGCAGAAGGCGTCGTTCGTTGTCGGCTCCGTCCACTCGGGCATCATGCTGGCCTCGATCCCCATCGCGACGGAACTGAAGACGCCCTATTTTTCGGCCGGTGAGGCGACCGAGGCGACGGGCTCCAAGGGGTCGCGCTACAGCTTCCGCACGGGCACCGACACCTATGCCCTGGCCGCCGCGGGCGTGCCCTGGGCGATGGAGAACCTGGGCAAGAACTGGACCATGATCTTCCCCGATTACGCCTGGGGCCACAGCCATCACCAGGAACACCGCAAGCTGATCGAAGCCGCCGGCGGCAAGGTCAACGACCCGATCGCCGTGCCGCTCGGCACCAAGGATCTGGTGCCCTATCTGGCGCGCATCCCGGAAGAAACGGAAGTCCTGTTCTCGGTCTTCTTCGGCGCCCTGTCGGTCGCGTTCTACACGCAGTCCAAGTCCATGCGCCTGGACGAGAAGATGAAGATGTATTCCGTGTCCGGGACGATCGAGGCGATCGACCCCCGCGACATCAACGGTGCCACCGAAGGGGTCTACTTCCTGGAGAACTTCCCGCGGCCCCTGGAATTCAAGAACGACGAATACCACGCCAAGTTCATCGAGATGATGGGCGTCGATCCGGTCTATGCGAAGGAAGAAAGCTCCGGCAAGGTCATGGCCAAAAGCCATGCCTGGCAGAGCTACGAGAACTTCTTCGCGCTCAAGGCCGCCATCGAGGCCTCCGGCTGGCAGAGCGACAAGGACACCCCCGGTGTGATCGAAGCGCTCGAAGGTCTGAAGATGGAGAACTCCCTGGCCCATCCGCAGGGCTCGAAGATCCTGCGCGCCGAAGACCACAGCGGCATGATCGACTGCTACATGAGCCGCGTCGAAGACTCCAAGTTCGTCCTCAAGAAGCACATTCCCCGCGAGGACCTGATGGCGAAATTGCCGCCGCGCTACGACTTCCGCACGCACAAGCTCTAGTCCACGCCTGCGGTACCTGAAACCCCGCAAGGGGCCGGCCGTCTCCACCCGCGTATTTCTCCCCGCGCCACAGGGAGACGGCCGGCGCACCCTTGCGACAACACGAGACCGAATATGAACCAGAAAATCACGGTCGCGGCGGCCCATTTGGCGCCGGTCTACCTCGATGCCCGCGCAACCGTCGACAAGGTTTGCGATTACATCCACAAGGCGGCGGCGGAAGGCGTGCAGTTGATCGCCTTTCCGGAATCCTTCGTGCCCGGATTTCCCGTGTGGCCGGCGCTGGCGGCGCCGATCCATAACCACGACCTGTTCAAACGGTTCGTCAGCCAGTCGATCCGCGTACCGGGACCCGAGATCCTGAAGATCTGCTCGGCGGCGCGTGACACGGGCATGATCGTGTCGATCGGTATCAGTGAGTCCACGGACCGCAGCGTCGGCTGCATCTGGAACACCAACCTGCTGATCGGGGCCGACGGCTCGATCCTCAACCATCACCGCAAGCTGGTGCCCACGTTCTATGAAAAGCTGGTGTGGTCGAACGGCGACGGCGCGGGCCTGCGCGTGGTCGATACGTCGCTTGGCCGTATCGGCGCGCTGATCTGCGGCGAAAACACGAACCCGCTGGCGCGCTTCAGCCTGATCGCCCAGGGCGAACAGATCCATATTTCCAGTTACCCGCCCGTATGGCCGACCCACGAGCCGTCGGCCAACGACCGCTATGACCTGGCGTCGGCCAACCGCATCCGCGCGGCGGCCCATTCGTTCGAGGGCAAGGTGTTCAACATCGTCTGCGCCGCGCGCCTGGACGATACCGCCTACGAGATCATTTCCCAGATCAACGGCGACGCGCTGCGCATCGTCAAGGAATCGCCTCCCGGTGTGTCCATGATCGTCGGGCCCAGCGGCCTGGCCATCGCCGAAAGCGCCAAGGATGAGGATCAGCTTCTGATCGAGCAGATCGATCTGGACGACTGCATCGTGCCCAAGCAGTTCCATGACGTGTCCGGCTACTATAACCGCTACGACGTGTTCGGGTTGACCGTGCGGCGGCGCGACCAGGCGCCGGCCCAGTTCGACGATATTGGTGGGGAGGGGCGCGCCGTGCCGTTTGCAACCCTCGAAGCCGGAGCCCTGGAGGACGAGGCCGCGGCGGGGTAAAGTCTCCCCGTCATCCCAGGAGAACCGTTCCGTGACCAAGCCGGACCCGAAACCGCGCGCCTATGCCTCAGAGCTGTCCCGCTTCGACTGGGACGACATTGCGTTGTTCCTGGCCCTGGTGCGTCACCGATCGCTCAGCCATGCGGCGCGGTCGCTGTCGCTGACTCATTCCACCGTCGGGCGGCGGATCAAGACGCTGGAGGCGGCGTTGGGCGCCAAGCTGTTCGAGCGCACCCCGGGCGGCTTCCTGCTGACCGACCGGGGCGAGGATCTGCTGCGCGAGGCCGAAGGGATCGAGGCGCATGTCGCCCAGATCGCCGCGACCTTCAGCGGCGAGACGGCCGAAGTCAGCGGCACGATCCGCGTCGCGACCATGGAGGCCCTCGGCAGCCTGTATCTGGCGCCCCGCATGCTGTCGCTTTACGAGCAGCATCCGTCGATCAACGTGGAACTGGTCACGGCCTCCCACTGGGTCAACCTGTCGAAGCGCGAGGCCGATGTCCTGATCAGCTTTCCGCGGCCGAGCGGCCATCGCATCACCAGCGAAAAGATCGGCGAGTTCGCGTTGTTTCTCTATGCGTCCAAGGATTACCTGGACCGTTACGGCCGTCCGCAGACGATCGAAGACCTGAAAAATCATCGGTTCATCGACTATATCGACGAACTGGTGGCGATCCCGGCGGTGCGGTGGATGTCGGATGTGCTGCGCGACCAGAACATCGTATTTCGTTCGACCAGCCTGGTCGCCCAGTATCACGCGGCGGCGGCGGGCATGGGCATTTCCATGCAGCCGACCTTCGTCGCCGACCAGGACCCGCGCCTGGAACGGGTGCTGGGCGACAGGCTATGCGTGAAACGGGATTTCTGGCTCAGCATCCACGACGACTTGGAACACATCCCGCGCATCCGCAACGTGCACAACTTCCTCAAGACACTGATCGAGGACAATGCGGAATTTCTCAACGGCGGCCCCGACGCCGCCGCGGGACGTTAGCCGGCTCGCGCGCCGACCTTCATGGTCCGCATGAAATCCCGGAACGGTGCTCCATCGTCAGTGTTTTCCGCGGGCGCCCAGGCGGGAAGTTCCTTGGCGGTCGACGGGTCGTAGGGGCCTTGCTTGATTTCCAGCACAGCCGTCGCGGGCTCGAGTACCACCGCCGCGTGATAGACTCCGCCCGGGTATTCAATCAGGCGCTCGCCGTCGGGGCGCAGGGCGATACGCTGTTCGAGTTGCCCGTCCTCTGAGAACAGCAGCACGTCGAGCGCACCGGACAGCAGCACGATCATTTCCCAGGGCTTGTCCGGGTGGCGATGCGGCTGCACGTAGGTGTCCGGCTCCGCCGCCATCAGCACCCGCTGCACCGGCTCGCCGGGCGCGGCATGCAGGTTGCGGTGGCTGCGCCGACGTGGGGATGCCATGGCCTCGGCAGCCAGGGCGACGATGTCGGCAGGCGAGACGGTCTTGGCGGCGCGGGAATCGGAAACCATGCGTTCAGTCTACCAGATAACGGGATCCCACGGGCAGACAGCTTCGCGGCACCGTGACCTCGATCTCGCCCAGCAACAGGAACGACAGGGTCTTGCCGTGCAGGTCCTGGGTCAGGGCCGAGTTGACGCCGCCTTCGAGCGCGTCGTCGATGACGAAATTCAGCGCGTTCAGATTGGGCAGCACATAGCGCGTGACCTTGGTCGCCCCCTTGTGGCGGAACAGGTCCAGCACCTTCTGCTCCGTCACCTGCTCGCACAGGTGGGCGAAGGCGTCGGGCAGATAGGCGATGACGGAGATGTTGGAGCGGTTGCCCTTGTCGCCGGCGCGGCCATGGGCGACGGCGTGAAGGGGCAGGGTGAGGGTGTCGACCTTGCTCATGCCGTCACCTCCTGGGCTTTGGCCTGGGCTTCGACCGGGCCGCGCGGTACCAGAACCGAAGCCGTGTTGACCTGCCCGGTGATGGAGCAACGATAGCCGCCGCCCCCCGCCGGGCCGGAGCAGAACAGGCTCAGCACCTCGTCGTTCACGTATTGCGCCGTCGCCTTGTCCGCCGTGCGCACGGCGGCGCGAAGGCGGTATTCGCCGTCCAGGGGCATGTTGGCGCCGCGCTGACGGTCCGACGCGTCGTTGTCGAAGGCCGCACCCGCACCCACGATCTCGACCCGCACGGGATCGATGACGCCGCGGCTCGCCAGGCGCTTGCGCACGATGTCGGCGGCCAGATTGGCGCGGGCCAGCGCGTTGGGCCCGGCGTAGGTCAATTCGGCCTCGCCCAGCCAGCCGCCGTCGGCGGAAACGGTCACCTTCAGCGTTTCTGGTGGCGGATGGCCCTTGGCGCCCCGGACGCGCACGCGGTCCTTGCCGTCGTCGGCCAGCGTCACGCCGGTCACGTCGAGCGCCACGTCCGGCGTCAGATAGGCCGCCGGGTCGTGCATTTCGTAAAGAATCTGTTCCGTCACCGTGGCCTTGGTGACAAGTCCGCCCGTGTTCTCCGCCTTGGTGATGACGAGGGAGCCGTCGGCGCCGATCTCGCCGATGGGGAAGCCCAGTTCGTCCATGCCGGGCACGTCCTTGAACCCGGGGTCGCAGAAATACCCGCCCGTGACCTGACCACCGCATTCCAGAAGATGGCCCGCCAAGGTCCCGGCGGCGAGGCGGTCCCAGTCGTCTTCGGTCCAGCCGAATTCATGGATCAGCGGCCCCAGCACCAGAGCCGCGTCTGTCGTGCGCCCGACCAGCACCACATCGGTGCCCAGGGTCAGGGCCTCCGCCACGGGCCTGGCACCCAGATAGGCGTTGGCGGCGACGATCTCCTTACCCTGGATGGTCACACCTTCGATGGTCGGCAAGCCCGCGACATCTTCCGCCGTCATGAAGCCCAACAGGTCGTCGCCCAGCACCACGGCGACGCGCAGGCCCTCGATGCCCAACTCCCGGGCGATCTCCAACGTTTTCTTGGCGCCGCCCAGCGGGTTGGCGTTGCCCAGGTTGGCGACGATGCGCACACCCGCGTCCTTGGCGGCCTTAAGCACGCCGCGCAGATAGGGTTCCAGATAGGGCGAATAGCCCAGTTCCGGGTTGCGCATCTTGATGCGCTGGGCGATGGCGAGCGTCCGTTCCCCCATGACCTCGAAGATCAGGTAGCGGGGGCCGTCGCGCCGGGCCAGGGTTTCGACCACGGGCAGGCCCGCGTCGATGCGGTCGCCCGCGAACCCGGCGCCGGAGCCGATGTAGACCGTGGATGCGGTCATGCGTGATTCCTCCCGTCGTCCTGCGTTAGGACGCGCGCTGCAAGCCGTCCAGATTGAAAATCATCTCGTCCTTCAGACAACCGTCGAAATGATCCAGGATGTTCTGCGCCGTCATCGCCGCCGCTGCTTCCAGGGCCAGGAACGACGCCGCGCCGTTATGGGGCGCCAGCACGGTTCGGGGATGGTTGACCAGGGGGTGGCCGTCCTGCGGCGGTTCCTGCGAGAACACGTCGACCCCCGCACCCATGACATGGCCGCTGTCGAGGGCGGCGGCGAGCGCCTGTTCATCGACCACGCCGCCGCGGGCGTTGTTGATGACGATGACGCCCGGTTTCATGGCGGCCAGTTCATCGGGTCCGATCAGGTGGCGGGTGGTGTCGTCCAGCGGCACGTGAAGCGACACGAAATCGGCGTGCGGCAATTCGGGTCGGAAATCCTCGACCGCCCGCACGCCCTGTTGGGCGGCGAGATCGCGGTCGAGCTTGATGTCGGCGACGACGACATCCATGCCGAAGGCCTTGCACAACGGGGCGAGCAGGCGCCCGATGCGCCCGTAGCCGACGATCAGAATGGTCGAACGGTACAGGTCTTTCGCCTTGAACGTGCCGCGGTCGGCCCAACGCCCCTCGCGCACGGCGGCGGTCTGGCCGGTCAGGTCGCGGGCCAGGGTCATCATCATGGTCATGGTGTGCTCGGCGACGCAGCGCGCGTTGGCGCCCGACGCGATGCAGACCGGAATTCCCCGCGCCGTCAGGTGGTCGACCGCGATGTTGTCGCAGCCGACGCCGTGGCGCGAGACGACTTGCAGGTCGTTGGCATGGGCCAGGACCGCTTCGGGAAGTTGCGCCGTGCGCACGGCGATTCCGTGCACTCCGGGCAGGGCTTTCGCCAATCCTTCGGCGCTGACGTCGTCGGCGATCACGACCTCGATGTCGTCACGGGCGTCGAAGATCGCGTGTCCGGCGGGGTGAATCCGCTCGGTCATGAGCACTTTTTTCTTGGCCATGGGGGCTCCGGTCTTGGTCTGGATGGGCGTGGTCGGTGGAAAGGGCTACTCGGCGGCGGTCTTGGCGCCGAAGAATTTCTTCTTGGCCAGGGACTGGCTTTCATAGATGGACCCGCCCTTCAAGGGCGGCGGGTAGGGCAGGCGGATGGGGGTGGGCACCACGCGGGGCTCCAACGTCGGTTCACCCGCGATGAAGGTGGCGGCGTATTCGTCCCAGGATGCTTCCTTGCCGAAGCCTCGGATGTCCCAGGCGTCGGCGGCGGCGATCTGGTAAAGCAGCAGGGTGCGCCCCTTGCCCGAGGTGTTCTGTCCCGAGCCGTGAATGGTGCGCGCGTGATGGAAGCTACAGGCCCCGGCCGGGCCGGTGATGGTCTCGGCGCTGCCCAGGTTGGCGCCGGGAACGTCCGGGTCCATGGCGCCGATGAAGCGGCCGTCCTGATGATGATCGTAGGTCGGGCCGGTGTGCGAGCCGGGCACGCAGAGCAGGGGGCCGTTTTCCTCCGTCATGTCGTCGAGCATGACCCCGACGGCCAGCACGTCGTCGTTGGTATGGGGATAGAAGGCCCAGTCCTGATGCCATTCGACGGGCGATCCGTATTCGGCCGACTTCAGGTTGATCTTCGATCCGTGCATGCGGAACGCCGGGCCGAGCAGCGCCGTCAAGGCCGCGATCAGGCGCGGATGGCGGGCCATGCGGTTGAACACGTCATGGTTCTTGAACGGCTCCTTGATGCGGCGCACGCGGGGCCGGTCGGGCGTATGGTTGGGTTCCAGGTCGATGACATTGGTGTGGTCCGTCAGGCCATGGGCGCTTGCGATCAGGCCGTCGAGGGCATCGCGCATTTCCTGGACGTCGGCGGGCGAATAGATGTCCTCGACGACGATGTAACCCTTGTTCTTGTAGGCCGCGACCTGATCGTCGGCGATCACGGGATTGGTGGTCATGGGATGTTTCCTTGTCTGCGTGGTGTTCGTGTCTCGGAAATTCGTTTAACGGAAATATTCAGGGAAGACGGCGCGCATTTCCCCGGTCGCGGAAACGGTGTCCTTCAAATGGGCGCGCACGGCGGCTTCGGCTTCGTTGGGGGTGCGCGCGTCGATGGCGTCAAGGATCGCCTCGTGGTCGCGGATGATCTTTGCCGCCTTGCCTTCGGTGGGCAGATGCAGGCGGCGCAGCCGGTCCAGATGGGCGCGCCGCGCGTGGATGATGTCCCATAATCCGCCGACGCCGGCCATCTCGTACATCATTTCGTGGAAACGGTTGTCGGCGGGCAGGAAGGCCGACAGATCGCCAGCCTCAAGCGCCGTCCTCTGGCGGCCGATGGCGGCGCGCAGGGCATCGACCTCGTCGTTGCTGATCTCGACGGCCAGGGTGCGGGCGATTTCGACCTCGACGCTGCGGCGCAGGAAATGGGCTTCGCGCGCACTCTGTATGTCGATGAAGGAGACGCAGGTGCGCGACTGGGGAAACACATCGACCAGGCCTTCTTCCTCAAGCAGGATCAGGGCCTCGCGCACGGGGGTCGGGCTGACGCCGAACGTCTCCGCGATCTGGCGCGTCTGAAGCACCGTGCCGGGCGGCAGGTCGAGGGAAACGATCTGGTCGCGCACCGTTTGATAGATTTGCTGGACGGCTGTCTGGCGACCGCCTTTCGGTGGGGCTGGGCGCTCTTTGAACAGGCCGGTCGTGTCAGGCGTCACGTGGTCGGTACCCCCGAAAAACGGCGCAAAAGCAGGGTTTTTGCTGCACCTGCGAGCCAGCTTTGCACTTGACTCTGTAACTGATATATTAGTATTTCAGTACGGGTGAAGTCAATATCACCGTCATAAGAACTACGTTTAGGGAGATCCAAGGATCATGTTTAAGAAGACACTGATGGCGCTTGCCGTCGGCGGCTTGGTCATTGCCGGGACGACCGGCGGGGCCGCCGCGAAAACGCTCAAGGTTCAGGCCAGTTCCAAGGCCGGCGACTGGGCCCACCGCTTCATGACGGACACCTGGGCGCCGAAGCTCGATGCCATGACCGCCGGCGCGGTCAAGATCGAGGTTCTGCCGACCAAGGCCGTCGTGCCGCACCGTGAAACCATCGACGCCGTCGCCAACGGTATTCTCGACGGCGACCTGAACGCGGTGTCCTATTTCTCGGGCCGCGACCCGGCGTTCGCCGTGATCGGCGACCTGATCGCCGGTTACGACACGGTCGACCAGGTGCGCACCTTCTGCCAGTACGGCGGTGGCAAGGAAATCCTGCAGAAGATGTATGACAAGTACACCAAGGGTCAGGTGCATGTCGTCGGCTGCGGTCCCTACGCCAAGGAAGCCTTCGTGTCGACCATCCCGATCAAGTCCGTCGCCGACTTCAAGGGCGTGAAGGTCCGTTCGCCGGAAGGCCTGGCCGCCGAAGTGTTCAAGCGTGCCGGTGCGGCCCCTGTGTCGCTGCCGTTCTCCGAGGTTTATACCGCCCTTGAGAAAAAGGTCATCGACGCGGCTGATGCCTCCGCCCACGTGAACAACAACGCCCAGGGCCTCTACAAGGTCGCCAAGTACCCGATCTATCCGGGCATCCACTCCATGGCCGTTCTGCAGTTCATCGTGAACAAGAAGGTCTGGGACAAGCTGGGCCCGCAGGGTCAGACGGCGCTGGAGGTCTGGTATCAGGCCGCCTACGACGCCATGCGCCGCGAAGCCGATCTTGAAGATCAGAAGATCGCCGACGAGCAGCGCAAGGGCGGCGACGTCACCGTCGTCGACTGGACGACGGAAGAGCGCGCCAAGTTCCGCAAAATCGCGGTCGGCGCCTGGGAAGATTTCGCCACGAAATCGCCCCTCGCCCGGGAAGCCCTGGACGCGCATCTGAAGTACATGCGGTCCGTCGGTCTCCTGGACTAGCAAATACGGAATTGCCGCCGCGCCCGGATTGGGCGCGGCGGTTCTTCTATTCACCATCTGATATAATTTGCCGATCCAGGAGGGGGCCATGTCTGGATTCACGGAAACCTTGGTGGGTGCGCCTGCGGGCGGAACCTTCGACCGAGCCGTCGACCATTTCAGCCGGTTTCTCGGCCTGGCGGTCGGCAACCTCTACCTGATCGCGGCGTTCTGCACGATGTGGGAGGTCGTGGCCCGCTACGTCTTCCATTCACCCACGCAATGGGTGTTCGAGGTGGTGATGGTGCTGTGCGCCAGCGCCTGGATGCTGTCGGCCGGTTTCGTGACCCTGCAAAAACGCCATATCGGCATCACCGTGTTCTATCTCATGGTGTCGGAGAGGGCCCGTTGGTGGCTTGACCTGTTCGCCATGCTGGTCGGCGTCATCGCCCTTTACATGCTGGTGTCCGACACCCTGATCCGGGCGTTGGAAAGCATCGATCTGGTGGAACGCGGCGGCTCGGCCTGGAATTCGCCCCTGCCCATGATACTCAAGACCGTCCTGGTCGCCGGCCTGTTCCTTTACCTCGTGCAATTGCTGGTCAACCTGGGCCGCCATTTCCGCACCCACGCGATGCAGGTCACGGTCTATGCCGTTCTGGCGCTGATCTGCCTGCGCCTCTTGGTGCAGATCTTCGCCCATTACGGCGAAGGCGGCGGCATGTGGATCAACCTGGAAGAATATCTGCACGAAGCATCGGGCAGCGTCATCGACCAGTTCCGGGTCGACCGCGACAGCGTCGGCATCGCCACCATCTCGCTGCTGATCGTCGCGGCGCTTCTGGTTCTGATGATGACGGGCATGCCGCTCGGCATCGTCACGCTGATCATTTCCGTGGTCTGTGCCCTGGCGTTCTACGGCTTGCAGGGCATGTACCTGGTATCGACCAACGCCATGGACCTGCTGGAAAAGTATCCGCTGATCGCGGTGCCGTTTTTCGTGCTGATGGCGTCGATCCTGGAACGCGCCGGTATCGCCCAGGACCTGTTCGATGCCATGTCGATCTTCGCCGGCGGTCTGCGCGGCGGCGTGGCGGTGCAGACGACCGTGGTCGCCGTGATCCTGGCCGCCATGTCGGGCGTCATGGGCGGCGAGATCGTCATGCTCGGCCTGGTCGCCCTGCCGCAGATGCTGCGCCTGGGCTACGACCGCAAGCTGACCATCGGCCTGATCTGTGCCGCGGGCGCCCTGGCCACCCTGATCCCGCCGTCGATCGTCATGATCGTCTATGGCCTCAGCGCCAACGTCGGCATCGGCGATCTGTTCAGCGCCGGGTTCATTCCCGGCCTGATGCTGGCGTTGTTCTATGTGTCGTTCGTTCTCGTGCGCTGCAATCTCAATCCGGCCCTGGCGCCGACGGCGGCGGAAATCGCGCTCAAGACGGGTGAGGAGACCAAGCTCGGCCGCCACCAGATCACGGCCGTCATCATGTGCGTCGGCCTGATCTTCTGCGTCATGGGGTCGATCTACGGCGGCATCACCAGCGTCACCGAGGCCGCCGCCGTGGGCGTGTTCGGCGCCATCGCCGTCGCCGCCGTGCGCTTCAAGTTCGATTACGCCCTGCTGCGCGACTGCCTCGCCAATACCATGGCGGTGGTCGGCACCATCATCTGGCTGATCCTGGGGGCGGTGGCCTTCGTCGGGCTGTACAACCTGATCGGCGGCGCCGACTTCATGCGCCAGCTGATCAAGGGCGCCGGTCTGGGGCCGCTCGGCACGGTGTTCGTGATGATGGCGATCCTGGTCGTTCTCGGCACCTTCATGGAATGGATCGCGATCATCTTCATCACCGTGCCGGTGTTCGCCCCGGTGGTGCGCGATCTGGGGCCGGAACTGGGCATGACTCCGGAATGGGCGGCGGTGTGGTTCGGCATCCTGTTCGTCATGAACATCCAGATCTACTTCCTCAGCCCGCCCTTCGGCCCGGCCTGTTTTTGGCTGAAGTCGGTGGCGCCCAAGGACGTGACCCTGCAGGAAATCTTCATCAGCGTGCTGCCGTTCATCGTCCTGCAGATCATCGGCATGCTGCTGGTC